>CAXMRU010000123.1:0-2468 GCA_964195715.1 Akkermansiaceae bacterium
GTCGCGCATGGCATTCGGTGTCGGCAAGTCAGGCGGAGTGAAAATGGCCTGATTCGTCTCGGGCACGTGCTCCGGCATCTGCATCTGCCGCTGGGCCGCTGCCGGGCTCGCGGTGAGAGCGCCGAGCGCGAGCCACAGGAGTCCCGCGGCGCAGCCACGGATCCGTCTCGCCGGAATGCGTACTTCTGGAATCGTGAGCATCGTATCCCCGGTCATTCGGATGAGTATCTGATGAACTTCGGTCGTTAATGGCACCCACTAGGCGGCGCGTGCGCTACCCGCGCCCGCGAGGCGGCTACCGTCGCCAATGAGAACACACAGTATAAGGAGATCGCTGAACCGGACGGATGGTACGGGAGTACTGCGGATATGGCTTCCCATTCGGTGGGTTGCGTTCCCCCGGCGGACGAACCGGTTGACTCCTGCAGTGGCTACTGGATGAAGAAAGGGGCGACCCAAGGTGGGCCGCCCCCTGTCCAGATTCGGCACTTTTCGGTTGCCTTAAGGGGTCTCCGGGACCTCGAGGGTGCACGCCGTCGAGCCCGAATTGCATACCTTGTACACGTAGCTCGGCGGGTTCTTTCCGATATTGTCCGTATAGGATTCGGTGTTCGTGACCGTGGCCCGAATCGTTCCGTTGCGCCAAACGTCTACGGTCGCGTCGCCACCCACCCAGGTCAGGTTGGCCCGGATATTCTTGCCCTTCTGTGAAGTTGTCCGCTGCAGGTTGCTCGGCGGGTCGCCGCTCTGGGGCTCGCCACCCCACGGCGTGCCGTCACCGTCGCATTCCCCGTTCGATCTGTCCTCGTAGCCGCTCTTCGAGAGGCCGGTCACGCAGAAGCTGAAGTCCGTTGCGTTGCGAATGTTGCCCGAGGACAGGGTCACACGACCGTCAGAGCCCGTAACGCCCGTCGAGCTCGTATTGATGGCCCCTGTGACCGTCCAGTTCCCACTTATCGTGACCCCGGGCAGGGGACCGTTTGCATCGGTGATCTCGACGGCCACCGTGCCGCTGGCTCGTCGGTTGCGGTTTGATTTCATGGTCACAGGGCTGATCCACTGCACGATCGCCGACCCGCATCCGCCGGCGCACGGGTCAAAGGAATCGGTGCCCGAATAGAGCAGGCGGTTCGGCGAGCCGGAGCCGGGATTGGAGATCACGTCGCGGGTGGCCCGGCCCGCCATGGCAGGCCACACGTCCGCCGCTGCCGTTCTGTCCTGGAGGTACAGGGCCGCGACTCCCGCCACGTGCGGTGAGGCCATCGACGTTCCGCTCCAGGAAGCGGTGCCGCCCCCCTTCGTGGTGGATGTGATGCTCGAACCCGGCGCGAAGATGTCGACGCAGGTGCCGTAGTTGGAGAACGAGCTACGGGCGTCGGAGCTCGTCGTCGATCCGACGGTGATCGCGTCCGGCGCACTGGCGGGCGAGTAATTACAGGCGTTCGCGTTAGAGTTCCCGGCGGAGACGGCGAACGTCACGCCAGCGGCGACCGAGTTGTATACTGCGTCGTTCACGGCCTGGCTGTACCCTCCCCCCAGGCTCATGTTGGCGACGGCTCTATCGGCCTTGTTTGCCGTCACCCAGTTGATGCCGGCGATCACGTCAGAGTACGAGCCACTGCCTTGACAGTTGAGGACACGAACCGCTACGAGGGCGACGTTCTTCGCTACACCATACGTTTGGCTTCCGACGGTTCCCGCCACGTGGGTGCCATGTCCGTCGCAGTCGGATGCGTTCCCGTCATCGTCCACGAAGTCGTAGCCGCTCGAGGCTCGCCCACCGAACTCGGATACCGACAGGTCAACGCCCGTGTCGATGATGTAGGCAAAGACTCCGCTGCCGTCCCGTCCTTCGCCCGGATCGTAAGTGCCACTCAACGGCAGATCCCGCTGGTCGATCCGGTCGAGGCCCCACGAGCCGACCTCCGTCTTCCGCATCAAGCCATCCCGCTCCACGTAGGCCACGTTCGGGTTGTGCCCGATCGCCTCGATCGCCCCGGGGGGAAGAGTGCCCGCGAAGCCCCGCAGCGCGTGACTGTATATGTGACGGATCGAGCCGCCGTTGGCCGACACGAGACGCCGTGCCAATCCCGGAGGATCCGTCACGTCGTCCCGGAACACGACAATCCAGTCATCCGCGCCGACCCCGCCGGCCTGTGCCGAAGCAGAGAATGGAGTATCGGGCTCCGGCTCAGAGGGAAGGCGATCGTCCTGACAACCGACAAACGCGAGGGCGGCCGCGGGCGCCAGCCAGACCAAACGGCTCAACGCTCGTCCACGCTCTGCATGGGGCAAACGCGACATGCTGGTCCTCCTGTGGATTACGACAGCCTCGGAAGCCGCCCATTCCAATAAAACCAAACCGCTTGGCCGATTCAACGCCCGGGCGAATCGAATCGATTGAGTTTAGCATCCGCGAAAACCGTTCCACCGTAGAATGTGCATCAGCTATACGGTGTAACGATAAT
>CAXMRU010000124.1:0-8810 GCA_964195715.1 Akkermansiaceae bacterium
GATCTCATCGATTGGGGAAACGTGCCGGACGACCCGTTGTTCCGGCTGACCTTCCCTCAGCGCGGTATGCTCGATCCGTGGGACTTCGAGCGGTTGTCGGAGGCCGTGCGGGTGGAGGCCCCGGTTGAAGAGATAACAGCGATCGTGGGCGGGATCCGTTTCGGCCTCAATCCGCACCCGGCGGGCCAGATGCAGGAGAACGTCCCGTCCATCCACGGCGATCCGGTTCCGGGATTGCAGCACAAGTATCGCGATTCGGTGCTCATCTTTCCTTCGCACGGCCAGACGTGTCACGCGTACTGCACCTACTGCTTCCGATGGCCGCAGTTCGCCGGCATGGACCGATTCAAGTTCGCCACCGATAATACCAGGCGCTTCCTGACCTACCTCCGGGAGCACGACGAAGTCACGGACGTGCTGATAACGGGCGGCGATCCGATGATCATGAGCGCCGCCCGCCTCGCCGAGTACGTCGAGCCGCTTCTAGGGGCGGGCTTCGAGCACATACAGACTATTCGCATCGGCACGAAGTCGGTGGCCTACTGGCCGTATCGATTCGTGAGCGACGGAGACGCGGACGACGTGCTGCGGCTGTTCGAGCGCGTGGTGGCTTCCGGCAAGCACCTCGCCCTGATGGCCCACATCAGCCACTGGAGGGAGCTCTCGACGACTGTGGCGCGGGAGGCTATGCGTCGGATTCGCTCCACGGGTGCAGAGGTCCGCACCCAGTGCCCCATCGTCCGTCATATCAATGACGACCCCGGCGTGTGGGCGCGCATGTGGAAGGAACAGGTACGCCTCGGCTGCATTCCCTACTACATGTTCGTGGAGCGGAACACGGGGGCCAACCACTACTTCTCGGTGCCGCTATACCGGGCGTGGCGTGTCTATCGTGGGGCATGGCAGCGGCTGTCCGGTCTCGGACGCACGGCCCGGGGACCCGTCATGTCAGCGTATCCGGGCAAGGTCCTCGTCGAAGGCGTCGCTGAGGTGCACGGGGAGCGGGTATTCGTCCTCTCGATGATTCAATCTCGGCTGGCGGACCAGGTGCGCCGGCCGTTCTTCGCCCGTTTCGATCCCGACGCCGTGTGGCTGACCGACCTCGTGCCCGCGTTTGGGAAAGATCGATTTCCGTTCGAGAGAGAGGTGGGGTACCGGCGCGCCGCCCGTTGGGAGCGCGATCGTCCGACGTCGCGTCCGGCCCGTTTCAAGACTAGCTTTCACCCGTCAGCTCCGATCTACCCGGACTCGTGAGGCTTAATGTCGAGGACCTGTCTCCTGCTGGCCGCCGTGCTTGTGATCGGCTGCAGCCCGAAGGTGTTATCACAGGCGAAGGTGGCACTGGATCCACTGCCTGCCGACCACGAGGTGATGGTCTTCGCCACCGACCTGCCCGAGTGTGCCTACGAGGTAGTGGGAATCATCGCCTCCAACGACCTGGAGGCCACGAAACAGCGAGCCCGCGAAATGGGGGCGGACGGGGTGATCGGAACCGTCCTGGCCGAGTCAGACTCGTCCGCTGGCCGAGCAGGCGCATGCGGCACCCCGAACTGCGTTCAGTTCAACACCGTGGCCATCCGCTTCACGGATCCGAGCTGCACTTACTGACCGCCGTCGGCTGGCCATCAGGGTGCAGCCACGGCTCCTTCCGGGCTCCCTGTCCGGAGCCTCACCCTTCCATCGCATACCTCCTTGTAGCGAATATGGCTGAACACCTCGGCTGAGACCGATTGCTTGCGAAGGAGCCAGCTATGACCAATGCCGCCGACGCCCAGGCTTCCCTGGAGGCCGTCCTCAAGGACGAGATCATCCGCATGTACGAGGAAGTCGCCGATGATCCGACTGCGGAGTTCCACTTCTACCACGGCCGGCAGGCGGCGGAGCTGTTTGGCTACGAGGCCGAGTGGCTCGACCGGGCGCCGCAGGGAGCCGTGGCCTCGTTCGCCGGCGTCGGCAATCCGCACGAGCGGGCCGAGTTACAGCCCGGTGAGACGGCTCTGGACCTCGGGAGCGGTGCGGGTCTGGACTCGATCATTGTTTCGTGGAGCGTCGGCCCGACAGGGCAGGTGATCGGTGTAGATCTCAACCCGGCCATGTGTCTCAAGGCGCAGGCCCACGCGGCATCGACGGGCACGACGATGGAGTGTCACGAGGGCCGGATGGAAGATATCCCGCTTCCGGACGACTCCGTGGACGTCATCATTTCCAACGGGGTCATCAACCTCTCCTTCCGTAAGCGGCGCGTGGTAGAGGAGATGTTCCGCGTTTTGAAGCCCGGCGGCCGGATCTCGATCACGGATATCGTGAGCGGCAAACAGCTTACACAGTCGATTGTGAACGATCCCAAGCTGTGGGCTTCCTGAATTGGGGGAGCTCTCCTGGAAGGAGAGATGTTCGATCTGCTCGAAGAGTCGGGGTTCAAGCTGGTCAAGTCGGCCGTGGTGCCGCACTTCCGGTTCCGTCAGCAGTCGACCCAGAATTCGGCCGAGGCCTTCGGGGTCAAGGCGGTCATGATGACGGCTGGGAAACCCGCCGCCGAGTGACGAGTGGAGCTTCGAGATCGACCAGGTGTTGTTCGGTGACGAAGGCCCTATCTTACAATGATCATGGTTGGCCCTTCACCGGAGAGCGACATGAAGCTGTTCAGGAAAAAGGCGTGGCGGCCGATCGACATCGTGCTGCTCAAGTGGAGCATGATCCTGCTGGGCATGGTGCTCGGGGCCCTGCTGTCGGACTTTGTGAAACAGAACATCTGGGTGTTCGTGGCGGTCGGTCTGCTCCTCGTCTTGCGACCGATCATAGTCTATCTGAGCGACAAGGAATAGCGATCCCGGTCGGAGGTAGCCATGCCTGAAGAAGGCAGATTCCTCTATCGTCTCCTCGCGAGACTCGGTGAGGGGGATCCGCTCTCCTACGTGGCGGTCGCGATCGCCATCGGAGTGGTTGTGTACGCCACGTGGCGCCTCCTGCGCGAGGAGAAGCCGCCGCAGAACAAGCACGAGTGGGTGCGCCTCATCGCCATCGTGGCCGCTGGCGCCGGAGCGATCCTCGGGATCCTGGGGATGGTGGCCGAGTTCTCGTTCGCACCGGGAATTGGGCAGCATGTGGCGCTGCTGGGCAGCGGTTTCTTCTTCGTCGGTTTCCTGGTCGCGCTGATTTCGCTGACCGTAGAGCTCAACGCCAGGATGCGCCGATAGCCGGTGGCGATCCGAAAGCGTCACAACTTGGGAGCCTCGCGCGTTTCAAGGTTGCTTTGAGCGTTCAGATTAAGCGTCTCAGGCCACTCCGAACGCCAAAGACGAAGCCCCGGCCCTGCACCGGGGTTTTGTTATGCGCCCAGGGCACGGGGCGCCGGCTCTTTCTCCCTGCGTCACAGCCCAGTAGGATCATCGTGGATATTCATATGTGCGCTGGGTTGCGCCCGCCGGAGCGGTGTCCGGTCGGTGCCCGCGCTAGTGTCTCCGTGACCGTGGATGGGTCCCGGGCGTATCTCAGTGCAATCCACGAACGGAGCGTTGCCCGTGCATGGAGTCAGGTCACGGACGAATCCCCCGGGGGACAGGGGGCGGGGATTCCCTCGCTCCCTGCTCGTCGTCCTTGCCCTGATCGCGGCTTCATCCCCTCTCGTAGCGCAGGAGGCCCGGCAGGTCGACGCGTGGGGCGTTCCGAAGCGGCCCGTGGTGGCCTTTGGCGAGATCCTGGGCATCAACCTCTTCACCTGGGGTCTCAATTACTACGTCCGGGACGAGGACTTCGCCGTCGTCTATCCCAAGACCTGGTGGAACAACATCAGCAACGGATTTGAGTACGACGGCAATCTGTTCGCCACCAACATGATCGATCACCCATACCACGGGAGTACGTACTACAACGCCGCCCGGTCGAACGGGATCGGTTTCTGGGGATCCGCACCGCTCACGCTTGCCGGAAGCCTCATGTGGGAATGCTGCGCGGAGCGCCACCCCATGGCGTTCAACGACGTCGTCAACACGACTTTCGGCGGAATTGCGCTGGGCGAGACGCTGTATCGCACATCGTCCGCGGTCCTCAGCAATGAGGCGACGGGGGCCGGGCGATTCGGCCGCGAGTTCGCCGGGTTCTTCTTGAATCCCGTGCGCGGCTTCAATCGCATCATCTCGGGCCGCGCGTTCATGGTGGCTTCTGATCCAGTGGATCCCAATGACCGGACGCCCGACTTCTTCCGGCTCTCGCTGGACGGCGGGTACCGCGGCGTGAATCCGGACTCGGAGTTCCGCGACGAGGTGACCGGCGGCTTCCTCAGGCTCCGAATCGACTTTGGAAGCCCGTTCGAGGGCCGCCGACGAGGCCCGTTCGATGTTTTCGAGTTCGACATGACGTTGTATGCCGGGGATCAGAACGTGTTCGGGTCCTTGGCCGTGCGCGGGAACCTGCTGACCCGTGATCTCAAGCGCGGCGGGTCTTCGGAGCACGTGTGGGCCGTCGTGCAGAGTTACGAGTACGAGGATACCTCCGCATACCAGTTCGGAAATCAGAATGTGGGACTGATGTTGGAGTCTCTGTGGGGGCTGGGAGCAGGCGCGAGCGTGGTTTCCCGGGTACAGGGGGGGGTGATCCTCTTCGGCACGCTAGACTCGGCGCTGCAGCCCATCGGTGAGACTCCCCCTGGTTGGGAGCTCCGCCCGTTCGACTACACGACAGGACTGGACGGACGTATCGAGGCCGAAGCGCACGCCGGTCGTTTCCGGGGCGGTGTTGCGTGGCGCTCGTCGTGGATGACCAGCCTGAATCACAGTTCGGTCAACGGCGGGAGTGCGAGTCACTGGCTTCACCAGGGGCGCCTGTCGGGCCACCTCCGGGTTGCCCGTCAGCTGGGTTTCGGCGGCGACTTCCGGCTCTATCTGCGTGACAGCGGATACTCGATCGGCCTGTTCCAGAGTGTCAGAGAGACCGTTCCGGAGGTCCGGCTGTATGGGACCTGGGTCGTAGCGCCCGGCCGTGACGGTGCCGCCCCGCTGTTCTACTGAGGCTCCGGCGGCCGATTCCGAGAGCGTGCCGGTCGAAGAGCTCATCCAGCCGGGGGTCGCATCTCCAACCTCCATGTGAATCCTGCGCCCGCGGCATTTCAGGCGGAAGCGACGCTACCGGAAATGTGGACCCTGCAACAGGCGTCGTCGAGGTAGCCTACGGAACTTAAAGGCGGTGCCGGGTTCACTCATAGTGAACCTAACGACAGCAAACTCATATTGGAGGCAACGCGATGCTGAAGACACTCCGACGTCGCAGCCCGCTCATCCTCATCCTCTCGGTCGCTTCTCTGGGGATCGGTGCCTGCGGGGATGACGGCGACGGCGACGGCGGCGGGACCGGTCCACCGCCGAACCAGCCGCCCACGGCCAGCATCACCGCTCCGGCTGGGGGCTCGACGTTCGACATGGACAGCCCGATCACGTTCCAGGGGACGGGAACCGACCCCGAGGACGGGAACCTCACGGGGGGCAACCTCTCATGGTCTTCGTCCGTCGACGGCGCGTTCGGCACGGGCACCAGCTTCAGCCACGACGCCCTTACTGTGGGCGACCACACGATCACGCTGACCGCCTTCGACAGCGACCAGGCGACCGGTACCGACGATATTACCGTCACGATCTCTTCTCCGCCTGATCAGCCTCCCACCGCTGTGATAGTAGCACCGATGGACGGAGCGATGTTCGTCGAGGGGGCGGAGGTGCCATTCCTCGGGTCGGGTAGTGATCCTGACGGCCCGGAGCTCCCGGCATCCGCTTTCGTGTGGACCTCGAACCTGGACGGCGAGATCGGGACTGGCACCGTCTTCGGTCGCTCGGACTTGAGTGTGGGTAATCACAAGATCACGCTCACCGTCACGGACCTGCAGAACCTCACGGGAACCGCCGCCGTTTCGATCAGCATCACGAGGGTAAGTCCCGTCGTTTCGTACGCGGCCGATATTCAGCCCTACTTCGACGCGAACTGCGTTGCCTGCCACGCCGGCGGAACGGGCCAGGCGGGCGTCAACCTGGACAGCCACGCGAGCGTGATGGCCGGCGGCGACAACGGGGCTCTGGTGGTCGCCGGCGACTCGAACCAGGGACTCCTGGTGCCGCAGATCGAAAGCGGTCACCAGGGCGCGCCGCACGGCACCACGATCGTACAGAACCTCAAGGACTGGATCGACGCCGGGGCGCTCGACAACTGAGGTCGGGCGCGCGGCTTCCTGACGCCGTGTCATACCGGCCCGGTCTACCATCTCGCCGGCACCATCCCGAAAACGTCCGTTGGCGTGTCAGCCAGGATGAACAGGCCGATGACGATCAGGAGGAACGGCATGACGTACGGTGCGATCCGGCTGATCTGCCGCCCGACTCCGGTATGGTGAACCAGCTTCCGGGCCCCGATCGCGACCACTGCTGCGCACCCGACGGTGGTCGCAAGGACGATCAATCCGAGCGGGGGCCGCGTATCCGCGAAGATCGCCGCAAACGTGGCCAGTGAATCCGCGCTGGAGGCGAGAGTGATGAGAGCGACGGCTTGGGCGCCGGCCCTCGCCGGAGCGGGTCGGTAGATCCTCTCAGCCGTGGGGCCGCGCGCTCGCGCGAGCTCGATGAGCTGCATCACGCCGAGCCCCAGCGGAATCACGCCGAGATACCCCACGATACCCGGCGGCGCCTGGTGCGCGACTGCGGCGAACAGTCGGGCTGCCACGACCACGAGCCCGATTGCGCCCACGTAACCGACAAATACGTCCCGCGACCGGTACGTGCGCCCTCCGTACAGGCCGAGGAGGATCACGAGGTTGTCTCCGCTGGTGGCGAGGAAGCCCGCCACACCGAGAGCGATTGCGGATATAATGATCGTCGGACTCATGAGGTCGGCAATCTACGGATTTGCGGTGCCGCGGCCAGATGAAGTGCAGCCGGTGCGCAAACGAAGACGTAGCCATAGCTTTACATCATTCTGCATTCTGCCATCTGTCCAAACGAGGCACTGCCCCGATGAGACGACGTCATGCCCGCGTGCTGGCCGGACTTGCCTTCGGGATCGGCTTTCTCCCGGGCCTCGTATCCGAAGTGCAGGCGCAGGAAGCTGCACAGCAGCCCGCCATCATCGACACGATCATCATCAGACGAGACAACGTGTTCAACGAGGAGGAAGCGGCCGGAGCCGGCGCCTTCCGCGTGATGAACAAGCTGCACATCGTCACGAAGGAGCGTGTGATCAGGGACTACCTGCAGTTCGAGGTGGGGGAGCCGTTCGACTCGGCCGCGGTCGCTGAATCGGAGCGCCAGCTTCGCTTGAAGAGGATCTTCCGTGAGATGTCGATCGACAGCACGCGCCTCGAGGACGGGCGTCTCGCGGTGGTGGTGCATTCGCAGGACGGATGGAGCCTGAAGCCCAAGTTCAAGTTCTCGATCGCAACCACGGGCGACTGGACGGGCACGTTCGGCCTGAACGAGATCAACCTTCTCGGCACCGGGAACCAGGTGTACGCGGCGTACGTCAAGGAGCTGGACCGCGACGGCCTGAACGCCTCCCTGGACTTCGATCGGGTGTTTGGTGCCAACTTCGACGTCGCGGGGAACTACGCCGGCCTGTCGGACGGTAAGAACGGGAACTGGGTCGTCGGCCTGCCGTTCCGCAACACGGAAAGCTCGAACAGCTACGAGTACGACGGCCTGTGGGCGGACCAGGAGATTCTCCAGTACCGTGTCGAAGAGATCGCGGACTCGACCGCCCTGGATACGACTAGGTACCGCCGGGACGCGTTCATCAGCAACATCAACGCGGGCCTGGCCACCAGGGCCAGGACGGGCAACTACCTGCGGTTCGGGGCGACGGTCGGGGTCCGGAATGAGCAGTACTTCCGTGATCCGAGCGCTGCCGGCATGGTCGACGACTCGATCTACGGAACTGTCGGTATATGGTCGGAGATCAGCAAGGCCCGATTCCAGCAGTACCGCCGCTTCAACGGATTCGGAATCGAAGACATCGACCTCAGCTCGACGGTGCGGCTGACCGCCACGCTCGCCCCCGAGAGTTTCGGATGGCAGAGGACCGGAGTGGGTCTCGGAATTCTGGCGTCTACCGGCCAGACGGGAATCGTCGGGAGCCGTGGGTGGGTGTGGACGTCGATCGAGGCCAATTACCTGTGGAATGCTGCCGTGCAGGACTCGGGCCGCGTCATCTTCAACGTCGCTGCCGGGTTCAAGCCGGCAGAGCGCCACTCAACGGCCATCCAGGTGCAGCTCGGGCGACTGTGGAACCCGGCTCCCGGCAACGAATTCGACCTTGGGTTCGAGAATGCCCCGCGCGGCTGGGAGGCTCACTCGTTCGTGGGAACGCGCATGTGGTGGGCGCAGATCGAGCAGCGGTTCTATGCGGTGGACAAGTTCCTGAACTTGGTCGGCATCGGGTTCGGGGCGTTCTTCGACTACGGGGGGGCGTGGTACGACGATCAGTCGTCCCGCAGTGGGGGGAGCATTGGAGCCGGTCTGCGGCTGGGCTCGGCCCTTTCCACCGTCGCCATGACGGGCCGGGCCGACCTTGTGTACAAGATCGGCGACAACCTCACCGGTGACCGGTGGGTGTTCGCCTTCGGATCCGGCTTCGCTTTCCCGCGCCGCACGATCCCGGTCATCAACTACAAGGCGCAGCCGCCGCCGTAGGCTGCTCGAGGGCTGCGGGCTTCAACTCGACCGGGCCACTGTGTATCATGTGGCGGCGGACCCTGCGCGGCCGTCCGCGCCACGCTCCCCCATCAGACACTGGAGAATACCCTCAATGACGATCGCCGAACGCTTCCGCGCTGAGCT
>CAXMRU010000125.1:0-2016 GCA_964195715.1 Akkermansiaceae bacterium
CTGAGGCTACAATCATCGACCAGGATCAACGGTCCGTCCTGCCCCCGGCGCTCCGGCTGATCGCAAGCGCCGACCTGGTCGCGGCGCAGTCCGAGCTCATAGGCCAGCATTCCAAGGACGATCAGCCCGCCCCGCGGCTGCGCGATAAAGCAAGCGTCGTCCAGCCACGCGCGCCCGACTCGCTCGACCAACCGATCGGCCAGTTCTTCTACGATCTGCTCGGCGTCCGCGTAGCTGACGTACTTGAGCCTCCGCAGAGCGTCGGGCAGCAATCCGGCCAGACTCTCGAGACGCCTCGCATCCTCGACCGTGAATCGCCCGAGGGCGACCAGACGCTCCGGCGGCTCGGTCCGAACCACGATCACTGCGTCGGGAATCGACGTCCAGGCGGGACTCGCAGCGAGCGCGCGGGCCAGGGCGGCTGCTCGATCGACTCGGTCGGCGATCAGGCCGTACCCCGGCGTTCGCTCGAGGAGGTCCAGGTCGAGCGGCAGGATGTAGGCTCCCGGTTGTTGCCCATCCTGTGTCATCAGCAACGTGTCTCCGTCCCGGATTGAGCTCTGCGGCCTGCGAATCAGTTTGAACGAAGCACCGTTCCCACACGTGGCGCAACCCTCGAGAGGCTCAGCAGGCTGCTGAAGAACCCTGTTCGCCAGAGATCGAGGAGGCGCTGCGGCGCCGCGAAAGATTACAACGGATGACGTGCCCGGCTGTGTTTCCTGTATATGTATCATTCTGTGCAGTAGAATAACTAATATGTCGTATAAGTGAACGATGATTGACAGGTATGAATATTGCATCTATTGATACCTTGACGTATGGATGGAAATCCTGCAGACTGGTGGCTGGAAGAATCGTCTGAGTCGAGACGAGAACTCGAACGGAGGAACGCATGACACCAGACACGATGTTCGGTGCGCCGTCCCAGCACGAGGAAGCGGCACTCTTCGCGACATACGGCAAGCAGCTGGGTCCTGTGCCGGACCCGGAGGGAATCCTCGAGTTGTGCCGGGCGCTGAATGTCCGGTTTCTGCGCCTGACGTTCACCGACATTCTCGGGCACACGAAGAACGTCGAGGTACCGGCGAGTCAGTTCAGGAAGGCCCTCGACGGTCAGATCCTGTTCGACGGGTCTTCCATCAAGGGCTTCGTCCGTATCGAGGAGAGCGACATGCTCCTCAAGCCGGACCTCCAGACGTTCCGGGTATTCCCCTGGGGAAATGAAGAGGCCCGCGTCGCCCGCCTGATATGTGACGTCCACAACGCGGACGGCTCGCCTTTCGAGGGTGACCCCCGGCTGTGTCTCAAGCGCATCGCCACAAAGGCCGCCGAGCTCGGCTACGTGATGAACGCGGGAGTGGAAGCCGAGTTCTTCCTGTTCCAGCGGGACGAGACGGGCAGAGCGACCACCGTGACGCACGACTCCGCAGGGTACTTCGACCTCACCCCCGTGGACCTCGGCGAGAAAGCCCGCCGAATGATCGTGAACGATCTCGAGGCAATGGGTTTCGAGGTCGAGGCGGCGCACCACGAGGTGGCGCCCGGCCAGCACGAGATCGACTTCAAGTACGCCGACGTCATCACGACCGCCGACGACCTGACCACGTTCCGGTTCATCGTGCGCAACGCAGCGCTCGCGCATGACCTGCACGCCACGTTCATGCCGAAGCCGATCTTCGGGCAGAACGGATCGGGAATGCACACGCACCAGTCCCTGTTCAAGGACGGTGAGAACATTTTCTACGACGCCGAGGCCGAGTATCAGATCTCGGACGCCATGCGCCACTACATCGGAGGCCTCAAGGCACACGCGAAGGCCCTGGCGGCGATCACGAATCCGCTCGTGAACAGTTACAAGCGCCTCGTACCGGGCTACGAAGCACCGGTGGACATCGCCTGGTCACAGCGCAACCGGTCGCCGATGATCCGAGTGCCGGATCGCCGCGGTGTCGGTACTCGAGTCGAGTTCCGGATGCCGGATCCGGCCTGCAATCCGTATCTCGCCCTGGCGGTGCA
>CAXMRU010000126.1:0-8757 GCA_964195715.1 Akkermansiaceae bacterium
GCCAATCGGGAAGGCTGGGGTCACCGATCTCTTCGAGCGCCGGGGAGACGTGTTTCATCAGGATGCCGAAGGGACCGAGTTGGCGCTCCTCCGCGCTCAGATCGTAGGGCCAGTCAACCGGCTCGCCGGCCGCTGCCGTCAGGCGCTGCCCGCGCAAGTGGTAGAGCGAGGCGAAGGCCTCGGGGGGAATGGGAGCGAAGGGAACATCAAGAAGTTTGGCGTAGTGGAGGAGACGCGGGTAGCTGTCTGAGAAAATCCGGGCGCCGGCTTCGGCATAGAGCCCGTCCGAGAAGGCTTCCCGCAGGGTCCGGACACGCCCGCCGGGCCGCAGTCGGTCCTCGAACACCGTCACCTCGTGGCCCGCCTGCGTCAGTTCATAGGCCGCCGCGAGCCCGGCCAATCCGGCTCCGACTACAATTACTTTCTTTGCCGGCCCCTTCCGCTCCAGCGGGGCGGACTGCGCACCGGCGGCGTCGAGCGGGAGAACAGAGATGGCTGCAGCGCCGGACAGGCAGAGGGTCAAGAAGTCTCTGCGCGGAAATGGGTGCGTCATCAAAACCTCCCAAGCCGAGTTTCCTGGGTAGGGATAGAGGAGAGCGTCTCGCTCAATTCTGCAGAAGCCCCTTCCCTGCCCGCTATGCTGCGTGAGTCCGCCTCGGTCCGGCTCGATCCGCGATAGTCATACCACATCTCTCACCACACTCCCGATGCACAAGCGCCTGGCGTGCCGCCGCAGACAGTCTGGCTGGGCAAGACAACCCGGCGCTCGTGCAGGGGACAGGTGGCCTGGTGGGACCGGGCCCAGGTGTTCTGTCTTACCGGTACCGTCTAGTCCGCGACTGGCACCATGATGTGCGCGTATGGCGTGTCCTTCCACATCACCCACGGCCCACCGTTCTCTGGGTCTGTCGGAATCCCTTCCAGCATGCTGGGGTCCGGCACGATGATCATGAGGTGCGCTCCTACCACGACCCAGTCATCGGTCTCCTCTGTGGCGTAGGGATCGGAGTTGCTGGCCCCCGAATCTCCAGCGAGCATGTAGGACAGGCCGACCCGGCTGATGTTGAATTCCTTCTTGTTCAACCAGGCGTCGGCCCACGCGAGCCACGGCTCGTCGACGCACATGGGCCCCGTCTCAATCTGGGGCGGCGTCGGGAAGCAGATCCAACCGTTGTCGCCTTTCTTCAGGACGTTGTTCTCCCAGTCGACTACGGTGGCGCCTTTGGCCATCTCGGCGGTCGTCGCACTCAGGGCATCCTTGATCATAGCTTTGGCATCCGGCGAGGTGTCCTGCGCGTTCAGCGGTACTGGTAGCGCGGCAACGAGTAGGAGCCCTGCGAGGAGCAGGTTGATGCGGGACATGAACCCTCCTTTGGGATGGAACGGGACGTGGAACGATGCAATATGACATGGGCGTCTGCGACGCCTCGACGCGCACCTAGGTATCATGTCCTACGGGTACGAGACAAGCCTCGGATACTCTACTGTTACGATTTGTTCATATTTTTGTCAACTATGACGCGAACACTGTATCCCGCCAAGCAGCGGGCCGTTCGACCTTTCTGCGCCAGGCAAGTTGGAAGAACGCTTTGAAGATGCAGGGCTGAAGGCGGTTGAAACGTTCCGCCTCGACGATGGGGCGATTCCTATTCAACCAAATACTTTCAAATACGTGGTCGCGGTTCTGTGAGTCGACTCTCAGTGTGGGCCGTCAGCTCGGGATGCAGGACCTTGATCGCGACCTAGCGGTGGTGCTTCAGGTCCTCGGCCAAGAACACGACGGCCATACCACCTTCGGTGCCATTTGCAGAAGTACCGAGATGCAAGAAAGCCCGCCATTTGACGGACTTTCTGCCAATCGGGGCGGCGAGATTCGCTGTCGAGGCGAAGCCGAGACATTGAGCACGCAAAGCGTGCGAACTACTCGCGACCTCCTGAACCCCATGCCGGATCCGTGCGCTGACAAGCGCTGATGGGCGCTGGTTTCTGAGGCTATCGGCGTGCTTGACGCTGGCCAGCAGCAGCCGGAAGCAGTGGGCGCTGTCACTGACGCTGACACTGTTTGGAACGCCTACTGCGGTATCCGTACCTCGAACTCGATGGCGGCGAGCTGCTCGGGCGACTTACCGATGCTCTCCAGGAAGGGCAGCCAGCGCGGGTCGTCGCTGATATTGGCGAGCAGTGGTTCCGTCGAAACGTCTGTCAGTCCCGGGTCTTTGTACTGCACCGCCTTGTCCAGCCACTCGAAGGCGCGATCAGCCTCACCCCGGAATGCCAATACATAGGCGATGTTATAAGCCCAACTCTGCTCGTACTGGTCGATCAGCTCTGCCAGCGCGGTGTCGGACTCCTTTGCCTGGCCCAGCGCATGGTAGGCCATCGCCAAACCGATCAGGCGCCACTCCACGGAAGTCTCCTGCTCTATCGCCTGCAGGGCCTCCTCCGGCTCGCCCTTCAAGAGCAGCGCCGTGCCGATGGCGTAGTGCGTCCAGCTGCTCCCCGGGCTCAAGCTCAGCGTGGTACCGTATGATGCGATGGACTCGTCCAGCCGTCCGGCTGCCCAGTAGGAATAGCCCCGATCGCTATGGGCACCTGCGCTCACCGGGTCGTGAGCCACCACGTATTCATTGAGTGCGACGGCCTCGTCGAGTCGGCCGAGGCTACTGGCCAGACGGGCTGCGCGGCCCAGAATGTCCGGGTTAGTCGGGTCCAGTTCGAGTGCTCGATCGACATACCGCGCCGCAGCCGCCAGATCATTGTCGTAGCTGCGCGCGATCCGGCCCAACGCAGCGTACGCCTCTGCGTATTCCGGGTTGATCGCCAGCGCCCGGTTCACGGCCTCGCGGGCCAGCTCGAAGCCCTCGTCGAGGGGTCGCACTCCCAGGAAGCCTGCCTGGCTCATGTAGTTGGAGGCCAGGCCAACCCTGGCCGCGGCGTACTCGGATTCGATCTCAAGCGCCTGCTCGTACAGTGCGTTAGACCGCTCGTAGCCCTCGGCCGTATCCTGCCGGCCCAACTGCCGGGCCTGCAGGAACAGCGCATAGGCTTCCGGGTCGGTCACGACGGCCGTGGGCGCCGCACCCAGCAGGGAGACTTTCAGTTGCGCCACCACATCCGCGGCAATCTCGTCCTGGATCGCGAAGATGTCGTCCAGGGTGCGGTCCCAGGTCTCCGACCACATGTGAAAGCCGTCATCAGCCTTGATCAACTGGGCGGTGATGCGCACCTGGTTGCCGGACTTCCTGACCGAACCTTCGAGGACGTGTGCGACGTTCAGTTCGCGGGCCACATCGGCGAGCTTCACGTCCTGGTTCTTGTAGGAGAACGAGGAGGTTCGGGCCGCCACCTGCAGTTCCGGGATCTTCGCCAGCAGGTTGAGCAGTTCTTCGGAGATGCCGTCGCTGAAGTACTCCTGATCCTTGTCTGGCGACATGTCTGCGAACGGCAGCACCGCGATCGAAGCTGCCGAGACTCCCACAACTGCATCAGCGCCCGACGCCGGGGCCGACTGCCGCCCCACATACCAAGCGCCTGCCAGAAGCGCCATCATGCCGATGAGAGCTAGCACGCCAGCGGGCCAACGCTTAGAAGCGGGGGCGGAGATGATCTCCGTCAGTTCGCCTGGCGCGGCCTCCTCTGTACGTCTTATGCCCTCCGGCTTCGACTCGAATGCCCAGGCGAGAACGACAGCGATCGGGAAGCCGATCAGAACGACGAACGTCGTGATTCTGAGTACCTGGTCGGACAGGCCCATGCCCTCGGCGAGGAGGTCGGCAACCTGAAGGAGCACGAACGCCGTCGCCCCGTACACCGCCATCACGCGGAACACGCGGCGGCGCTTTAGTTCCGCGAAGAACCGCTGGTAGCCCTGGGTATCTGTCATGCGGTCAAAGGTCGCGGATGTTAGGGACGGTGGGAAGGCCCGACCCCGCACCGCCGTGCCAAGCGCATGACGTGAATCGGCACTTGTGACTGCCGTGACACTGCCCGTGACACTGTTACCGCTGCAAGCCTATGAACTGGGAATGCCCACCTGACTGGGCGTCAGACGCTCCAACACTCAGATGTCCCGCCCTAGGGGAGGTTCATCCGGTCGAGAAGGGCCTCATACCGCGGGTCGCCTCGAAGCGGCGCTAACTCCGGCACGGTGGTCACGAACATGGACCACACGTTCCGCTCGGCGAAAGCCTGCTCGAGGTCGGCGAACGCCTCGTCAACGTCACCGAGCAACGCGTGCCACCTGGCCCTCTCCATCGGCATGCCTCGCAGGCCGGGTGCGTTCGCCTGCAAGCGCATCGCCGCCGTGGGACCACCGGACTGGAAAGCACGCCGCAGATCCGATGCAGACGCTTCCACCGGCACCGACATCTCCTCGAGGCGCTCCCGAGCTGCGAAGAACCGAGCCGTATCGCCTTGGCTCCAATAGATCCACGAGGCATGCTTGAGCGTCAGCGGGAAGCTCGGGTCGAGTTGGAGCGCCTTGCCGTAGTAGGCCAGCGCCGTCTCGTAATCACCCACGATATAGTACTTCATGCCCAGGATCGTCTGGATGTTCGGCGAAGCCGGGTCCAGCATCTCCGCGCGCCGGATGATCTCCAGGGCCTCCTCGTGGCGTCCCATGACGGACAGCACATCGCTGTACCACTTGAGCGCCATTGCATACCGCGGATTCCGAGCCAGGATCTGCCGGAACTCGCGATCCGAGCCAATGAAATCCCAATCATAGAGCGCCGGGATGTACGCCAGGGTCGTCCGCGCCTCGAGAAGGTCCGGGCTGATCGTCAGAGCGCGCTCGGCCGCATCCCGAGCCCGTGGGAAGGCGTCAGTCGTGGCCACAGGACTGTAGAACGGCAGGATCAAGTACGTGTCAGCCAGGCCGCTCCACGCCAGCGCATAGGTCGAGTCGAGAGCGATCGCTCTCTCGAAGAGCGCCAGTGCCTGTCGCAGATCATCGACTGAGCGCTTCCTCCAATAGGAGCGACCCTGAAGATACAGATCGTGCGCTCGAGAGTCGCGTGTAGAACGACCGTCGATTCCCAGGTCTTCACTCAACTCCAGCTCCAGCGCACTTCCGATCGCCCGAGCGATTCGATCCTGGATTTCGATCCAGTCACCCGCCTGTTCGTCGAAGCTCTCGGACCAGAGTTCAAAACCGCTACTTGCGTCGATCAGTTGAGCGGTCACCCGCAAACGGTCCCCGGCTCTTCGAACGCTGCCTTCTACCAACCTGGAAACCCGCAAGCGACGAGCGATTTCCTCGGGCGCTACGCCCTGGCCCTTGAACGCAAACGAAGAGGTGCGGCTGGCTACCTGCAAACCTGGAATCTGAGCCAAGACCGCGAGGAGCTCCTCGGTCAGACCGTCAGAGAAGTACTCCTGATCCCTGGCGGGTGACAGGTCCGCGAACGGCAGCACCGCGATCGATTCCACCACGGGGTCTGCGGCCGAATCAGCGTCCACTGCCGGAGCCGACTGCCTCCCTACGTACCATGTCCCAACGAGCAGCGCGGTCACGCCTACAAGCGCGAGTACGCCAGCGGGCCAACGCTTCGCAGCCGGGGCCGAGATGATTTCCGTCAACTCGCCCGGTGCGGCTTCGTCCGTCCGTCGCACCCCCTGTGGCGTCATCTCCAGCGCCCACGCGAGCACGACGGCGACCGGGAAGCCGAGCAAGGCCAACCAGACGACGAAGCTTATGGTCCAGGGTGGAAGTGGAATGGCGGGGAAGATCACGTCCGCTGCCTCGATGACGACGAAGGCCGTCGCGCCGTACACCGCCATCACGCGGAACACGTGGCGCCGTTTGAGCTCTGCAAAGAAGCGTTGATAGCCCGGAATCGTCATGCGGCCAAAGGTCGCGGATGTGGCGGACGGTGGGAAGGGCCGCCGGGCGGCGAGAAGCTGAAGGCGTCAGGATTGGTGCGGGGTCGCGACAGAGTCAGTGCCGTGACACTGTCTGTGACACTGTTGCAACTATGCGGAAGACGGCCCTGCCGTAACTGCCGACAAGACCGTCTCTTAGAGCGAGGCGGTGGGCAACTAGTTTGATCCCTGAATGTACCTCGCATTCATCTCATCATAGACTTCGATCAAACCCGTGACATTGCCCTCCCGGTCGAACATTCCGCTCCGCCATCCAAGGGGCTCCCAGATAGCCGTTCCTTTGCCCATGTCATTGGGAAGGCTGAACACAATGTCGTGTACTTCGCGCTTGAAGTTCGAGTACTCCACAACGTTGATCGGCTTGTTATAGCGATCAATCAGGTCATGCAGGTTGCCGTGGAGATCTTCGAGTGTTCCATGCCAACGTGGATAGTAGGAGATGCCTATGATGTCGAACTTCACATCCCTGGCGATCATGTTGTCCAGCCAGAACCTCGACTCGTCATTCTGACCTCCCAGAGCAATGTGCATCATCACTGGCATGTCGGGATTGACGGCTTCAGTCCCTTCCACACCTGCCCGCAGGAGACCGGCCAGTTGATCCAGATTGCCGATGTGCCCTTCCGGCCATAGAAGCCCGTGATTGATCTCGTTTCCGATCTGAACCATATCGGGCAGTGTTCCCTGGTTCTCCATAGCTCTCAGGACGCTGGTGGTGTAGGCTCTCACGGAGTCCTTCAACGTCTCATAGTCGAGATCGGCCCAGGCCAGAGGTTTGTTCTGTTGCTGGGGATCCGCCCAGTAATCGCTGTAGTGGAAATCCAGCAGGAAACCCATACCGGCATCTTTGATTCTCCTGGCCATCGCCAGGGTATGATCGAGTCCGCAGAATCCCTTCTCCGGTGAATAGCCCTCTTCATTCTCCGGGTTCACGAAGATTCTCAGTCTTATGTTGTTGAAGCCGTGGTTCTTCAAGAGCTCGACGGCATCCACTTCCCGTCCATCTTCGAAGAACCGACCTCCCCCCTGCGAAAACCTCCCCGCTCCACTCTCGATCTGGGGAAGGAACGAAATATCTGCACCGATCATCCGGTCGATGGACTTCGTAGTGGCCGGGAGTTGTTCCACCGTGGGCGTCATCATCTCTACGTCCGCTGGAATGGTGTGGATCTGATGAGATCCCGGCCAGAGAGTGCCCGACCGTGCTTCTACTTCCACGCGACCGGGTGACGTTCCCGCTTTGAAAGCGAAGGTCGCCACTCCATTAGCCAACTTCGCTGGCGTATACTTCGCGTCAGCCGTGTCTGTCAGCGCGGGTAGACTGGTGCCATCCAACGCTGCGATCGTTCCATCGCCTGTCACGTAGATACGAATAGAATCCTCAGCGGATATGATCTCGCGACCAGTACTGTCGGTCACAGCAATCCTCAACTTCGTCCAATCCTCACCATTGGCCCGGAGGGTGGTGCTGTAGGCAGTGAGCATCACCGACACTGCCGTGCCGGAATCGACCCGACTGACCGACGAGAAATCCGGAGCCGGCTCTGCCTCCGTTCCGCACTGAACAAATATCAGAACCGCCAATGCGCTTCCCAAGATCGACGATGCTTTCATGATTCCGGAGTCCTTGTTGTACCGTGTGCGCTTGCTGCGCCTCTTGCGGATAGGAACTTGACCGAATGTCCTAAGTATGTTCCCTGGCGTCCGAGGAATCCACCGGTCCGTCCTCGGCACGATCCTGCAACTACACGCCGTGTGACTGCGTCGCGCCGCTCGAGAGTACCGAACCGCAAGGGCAACGGGGATCACCGTGGTGGCCGGCGTCCCTCTCGGACGGTAAGAGCGACTCACAGTATGCGTGACACCGCGCTCCAGATGAGAAAAACGGCCCCGCCGTAACTGCCGACAGGACCGTCTCTTACCAAATCGGGGCGGCGAGATTCGCTGTCGAGGCGAAGGCGAGACCCTGAGCACCGCAGGTGCGAACAACTCGCGACCTCCTGCCGTCGAGCCGCAGGCGAGACATTGAGCAGGCGTAGTAGCCTGCGAACTACCCCATTCGCGTGGCGGTACGTGCACTCACCTGCATACACTTGCATTCACGCACATTTCGGCAATTTCACGTGCGTACACTTGCGCTCATTCCTCCTCATTTCGTTACAGCTACGGTTACAGTTGGAAAAGGAAGCGTCGGGGTGTGAAGCGGGTACGTGACGCGAGAGTCGACGCACCACCTACTGCGGCAGCGTCACCTCGAACTCGATCGCGGCCAGCTGCTCGGGCGACTTGCCGATGCTCTCCAGGAACGGAAGCCAGCGCGGGTCGTCGTGGATGTTAGCGAACAGGTTCGTCGCCGGGATCTCCACCAGGCCCGGGTCATCGTACTGCACCGCCTTGTCCAACCACTCGAAGGCCCGGTCGGCCTCATTCCTGAGCGCCAACACGTACGCGATGTTGTAGGCCGTTTCCTGTTCGTACTTCTCGATCAGTTCCGCCAGCGCGGCATCGGATTCGGCCGCCTGGCCCAGCGCATCGTAGGCCATGGGCAAACCGACCATGCGCCAGAGCTCGGATGACTCCTGCTGTATCGCCGCCAGCGCTGCCTCTGGCTCGCCTTTCAAGAGCAGCGCCTCGCCGATGTTGTGGTACGCGCCGATGCGCTCCGGGCTCAAGATCAGCGTGGTGCGGTACGACGCGATGGACTCATCCAGGCGTCCGGCCCACAGGTAGAACAGGCCAAGGCGGGCATGGCCGATGGGATTCACCGGGTCGCGCGCAACCGCGAATTCCTGGAGTGCGATGGCCTCGTCCAGGCGGCCTAGACTCCGGGCCAGGATGGCGGCGTTGGCGATGATGTCGGAGTCGGTCGGGTCC
>CAXMRU010000127.1:0-2700 GCA_964195715.1 Akkermansiaceae bacterium
CGATCCCTGCTCCGAGTGTTCAGGTGGTGGCCGCGTCCGCTCGGATCGGACGGTCAAGCTCGAGATCCCCGCCGGTGTTTCCTCAGACGACTATCTCAAGCTGTCGGGTCGAGGGAACGCGGGCCCGGGGGGAGGTCCGCGCGGTGATGTCCTCGTGCTCGTCGAGGTCGAAGAGGACCGACGCTTCCAGCGAGTGGGTGACGACCTCGTGTACAATCTCGCCGTTACGATGAGCCAGGCCGCGCTGGGTGCCGATATCGACGTGCCGACGATCATCGATGGTCCGGCGAAGCTCAAGGTCCCGCCCGGGGTCCAGAGCGGCCAGGCGTTGCGGCTGCGGGGGCGCGGAATGCCACGACTGAGGGGCTCCGGTCGGGGCGACCAGGTCGTGCGGCTGCTCGTGTGGACGCCCACGAGCCTGTCCCGGGAGGAGCGCGAGGCTCTCGAGAGACTGCGGGAGGTGGAGAGCGAGCCGCCGGAGCCCGACAGCGGAGAGCCGGGCTTCTGGGAGCGGGTGAAGCGGGCCTTTACGGCCTGACCACGCCTCCAGCCGGGGCGGGCAGCACGCCACCCCTTGCCTGCTGGGCAGGTAGACCAATAAGTCATGTGCATTCGAGCCAGCCGCTCAGGCTTCTGCGCCCCCTTTATGAGAGGTGGAGTATGAACGGTTTCGATGCCGGCCGTCCCTCGGAGAGCGAGTACGATCCGTACTACCAGTCGTTCATCGATCGGGTGCAGGACGAGCCGATCATGGACGTGCTCGAGCAACAAAGGCACGAGATCATGGGCTTCCTCGGGAGCCTGGACAAGGCGACCGCGGAGTATCGGTACGGACCTGAGAAGTGGAGCATCAAGGAGGTCATTGGCCACCTCGTGGACACGGAGCGCATCTTCGCGACGCGAGCGCTGTGCTTCGCGCGTGGAGAGCAGAATCCGTTGCCATCCTTCGAACAGGATGACTATGTCCGGACCGGAGGTTTCGATCACCGATCCCTCTCCAACCTGTCGCACGAGTTCGAGGCCGTTCGACACAGCACGGAGAGTCTGTTCGGGGGTTTCGACGAGGATCAGTGGGACAGGGCCGGCGTGGCCAACGAGGCGCGCATGTCGGTGCGCGCCGTGGCCTACATCGTCGCGGGGCACGCGGCACATCACATGTCGGTAATCCGGGAGCGCTATCTCGGAGATCGCTGACGTTTCGAGGCGGTCCGCTTCGCGCGGACCGATGCAGGAGGCGGAATGAGCCCCTCGCTCACGCTGGAAGGCTGGAACTGGAAGCGCATGGCCAGCCTGGTGGCCGGCGCGGGCATAACGGTGGCTTCGTACCTGACAATTCGACATTTCTTCACGGCCAACTATCCCGAGTCGATCTGGGAAGGGTCGTTCTGCGATATCTCGGCGTTCTTCAACTGCGACAGCTCGGCGTTTTCGGGCATATCGGCGATCGCCGGGGTCCCGATCGGCGTGTTCGGGGCGGTGCTGGGCGGATTCGTTACTCTCGGAGCTATCCTCCCGTCCGAGTCCATGGAGCGAACCAACAAGAGCCTGGCGCTGCTTAACGGGATTGGCGTTGCATCTCTGGCCTTCTACTCGACGCTCGGTCTCGGCAGCATGTGCCTGCTGTGCGCAGGCTTCTACGCATTCTCGCTCGCCAGCCTGTTCCTGTTCTGGCGCTTCGGCATCGACAGCGACAGGAAGGGATTCGCGAGCCGGTGGCTGAGGCCCTCGGCCGCCGTCCTCCTGGCCCTGACCTTGTTCACGGCCTCGCAGGCATGGGCCGCTGCCCGCTACCACGAGGCGAGGCGGGACGCACAGAGCGGGGGAGTGGCGGCCCGGGTGGTGAACCAGTTCTTCAACCTTCCGGAGGTCGCTTGGCCCAGCGAGATCTCGACGTATCGGACGGCGTCGGTGACGGAAGCCTTCGAGGATGCTCCCATCCGGATCGTGGAGTTCGCTGACCTGCTATGCAGCGACTGCCGCTACCTCAACGAGCAAATGGCGAGGTTGAAAGAGGAGTTCGCGGGGCAGATGAACGTGGCGTTCCAGTTCTTCCCCCTCGACGCCCGGTGCAACGACGTCGTCGAGAAGGACAAACACCCCGGGGCGTGCGACCTGTCGTACATGGCGGCCTACGATCCCGGGAAGTTCAACGTGATCCACGACGAGGTCTTCGCCAATCACGAGGCGGCGAAGACTCCCGAGTGGAGAGTGGACCTGGCCCGGCGGTACGGAGTGGAAGCGGCGCTCACGGACTCCTCCACCATCGACCTGGTCGGCCGCTTGATTCGCACCGGGACGGAGTACGAGAAGACATCCGAGGAGTACTCACACGGCATCCGTTCGACACCGACGATGATCATCAACAATCGCATGGTGATCGGGACTTTTCCGTACGAACAGTTGCGCGCGATCTTCCAGGCACTGGTGGATGAGGCCGAAACAGGTGGCCGGTTTCTGGAGAATTGGGAAGAGTGACAACGACTTACAGAACTATCGAGTCCGAGGTTGATCCTACCGCTTGAGCAATTCCGCTCGGGCACGTCAAGAACCTCCGAACAGACCGATCCGGATTCTTCGCTCAAAGTCCGCCGATTTCGCGGATTCGTCAGCCCCCTATCCGAGGGCTCCGCGGATTCGGAATCGGGGAATTGAGCAAAGTGAGCATAGCGGGTCAGCGCTGGAAGTCTTACTCAATCACCA
>CAXMRU010000128.1:0-12271 GCA_964195715.1 Akkermansiaceae bacterium
TCCTCGGCGTGCGTACCGCCATCGGGGAGACCGTTCCGGCAGACGCTATCGTCCTCGCTACCGGTGCGTACAGTCCGGAACTGATGGCATCTCTCGGTTGTCCCCTCCCGATCCAGGCCGCGAAAGGTTACCACGCCGACAGGAACCGGGACGACCCCAGCTCACCGAACCTGTCCGTTCCCTGCCTGCTCGGAGAGCGCGCCGTGTTCTGCTCGCCGTTCGATGAGTACGTACGGTTCGCCGGTACGCTGGAGTTCTCAGGCCTCAACCTGAACCTGCGGCGGGATCGGCTCGAGCAGTTGGACGCGGCGGCCCGGCGCTACTTCACGTTCACCGATCTCCCGGAGCCCGTATCGGAATGGTGCGGTCTCCGGCCTTGCACCCCGGACGGACTTCCGGTGATCGGCCGGGTGCCCGGCTACATGGGAGCCTATGTGGCCACCGGGCACGCCATGCTGGGACTGACGCTCGGACCGATCACGGGAAACCTGATCGCAGACCTGGTGGTGGGCGGGGCACCCTCCCTGGAAATCGAGGCCTTCAGGGCCGGTCGTTTCGGAAGGAGTTAGGAGGTCACTGTCAGGCTCCTAGGCCGCGTACGCGGCGGCCAGCCCCTGCGCGAACTCCTCGAAAGTCGTCGGTGTGGTGTTCCCCCTGGACCGTGTCTCCTCAGGCACGATCCGACCCTCGTCCAGGCCTCGGTACATCTCCATGAAAGTCGCGACGGTCGCCGGGTGGGCTCCCATCTCCGCCAGACCGGCAGCCGCCACCTCGTCCGGGACGCGGACGAACGGGAGGTCCGGCTTCCCGATCGCTTCGCCGATGATGGACGCGACCTCCGTCAGGGTGTAGGTACGCGGCCCGAGCAGCTCCGTGGTGTGGTGCCCGTCGAAGTCGAGCGACGCCAGCCTGCGCGCGGCCTCGGCGCCGATGTCGCGGGTCGCGATCATCGCGATGGGCACGTCTCCTCGGATCGGCATCCCGAGAACGCCCATGCCACGAATCACATCCAGAGACATGAAGAAATTCTCCATGAACCAGCCGGGCCTCAGATGAAGGACGTTCGCCACGCTCAGCTCGTTGAACCGGTCCTCCTGCTCGCGCAATCCGGCGATCGGCCCCGTCCCCTCGTGATGCTGCGCTCCGACGCTCGACAGGTTGACCACGTAGGGCACGCCCGCCTCGCGGATCCCTGACACGAGGGCGGTCCCGGCCTCCGTCTGCCAGGCACGCAGGTCCACTTCGTACAGCGGCGGAATCATGCAGTACACACCCCCAACGCCGTCGCACGCCGCGGCAACAAACTCGGCATCCAACACGTCGCCGACCGCCGCCTCCGCTCCCTTCTCCACGAAGCCGGCCAGCTTCTCCTCGCTCCGCCCCATGACGCGGACGGCATGCCCGCCAGCAAGCAGCTCTTCCGCTACCACTCGACCGGTGTTTCCGGTCGCTCCAACGACGGTGTACATGGCGGGCTCCTTTAGACGGTTCCTTACGGGACGCTGTATTAAAGGTTATCCGGCAGAGAGCATCAGACAAGGCACGCGCGACCGCCGGTCGCGGGAATCAGGCGTCAGCGACCGACTCGAGAATTCTACGGCGTTGGCCTGGAGTGAGCATGTCGCGGGCGATCACGTCGCGGACGATGCGGGCCACGAACACGTAGCCCCTCTGTTCCGCCACCAGCCACCGGTTCCACTCTAGCTCATCCAGTGCTTCCAGCAGCTCGTCGCCCTCCTTGCCGGTCGCCAGGGACAGCATCTGAGCGTCGCACCGGTCCTCGAGCATGGACGCGGCAGCAAGGATCTTCTGGGCCGGCCGGCCGAGGCGCCTGTAACCGATGCGGATCGCGGCGACCACGGAATCGGGGAGATCGCCGGGATACGTCTGCTCCATGGTCTGAAACGGCTTCGGCCACACGCCGCCGACATCATCGAGCTCGAGTCCGAGCCGAACAGCAGTCAACAGTTCGAGCGCGAGCAGCGGGAGGCCCGCTGAATCCGCTTCGATCCGTCGGGTGATCCGGTCGGTGGCCTCGTCGTCCAGATCCGGAAGCACGTGACCGACGAGCTCGCGGAGACCGGCTCGGTCGAGCGGCGTCAGGCTGAGCGCCACGCCCGGAATGTCCCTTCCAACCCGGGCTCCTGCCTCGTCGAGCTCCTCGCGCGGTGGATACGAAGTCGCCGTCAGAAGCAGGGAGCACGGCACGCCGGCGGCGTCCCGAATCAGGGCTTGAAACGCCCCAGCGGACTCAGGGTCCAGGTTTCCGGCACCGTCGATCCACAGAAGCACTGGCTGCATCGAACCGACCGCTTGGACCAGGTCCCTGAGCGCCAGGTCAGGAGCTGCCGGATGGACCCCTTCAACGAGTCGGACAAGGCGCTCGTCTGGCCCGACCACGCCGGCAAGGGCGAAAGCCAGCGCCTCGGGGGGAGCCTTGATCGCCCCGGATCCCTCCAGCAAGCCGCCGCGACACAGGCCCGCGAAGCCGCTCCATGCCAGGTCGTGATCCGTCGGCACGCTCCGGACGTGAGAGACGACAGCTCCTTCCAGCCGGGCCCGCGCCGCGAGCTCCTCGCCCAGGCGCGTCTTACCCGACCCCGAGTCCCCATGGATGAGGATGATAGCCGGCGACCTGTCCTCGAAGGACTCGAACAGGGCGCCCAGGGCCGCTTCGAGCTCGCGTTCGCGGCCCACCAGCGGAACGCGGCGTGCCCAACGATCCGCATCGGTAACGGTGTCGGGCAGGCGCCACTCGCGCTCGCTCCGGATCCGCTCAGCGAGCGCCTCCGTCTCGGGGTCAGGCTCGAGCCCCAGCTCATCTGCCAACCGGGCCGCGTACGTGTCGTACAGGGTCAGGGCTCCGGCCCGCTCGCCACGCACCGCCGCCGCCAGCATGGCAAGCCGCACGGCCGAATCCGAGAACGGATCCAGAGCGAGGGCCTTCACCGCCGCGTCCTGAGCGGCCTGCCCGTCTCCTCGCGACAACAGGGTTTCGGCGTGACGCCTGATTCCCTCGACCATCCGGTCGATCCAGAACACCCGTTCGGCGCCCAGCCAGTCCTCAAACGCCGAGCTGTCGGGCACGGTAAAGCCCTCGAGGAATGGGCCGCGGACCAGATCGACGGCCTCGCTCCACTGCTCGGCATCGAGCCGCGCGTCGAGTTGGTCCGCATCGATCTCGATCGCCTCTCCGGAAAGGACGACCTGGTCGCCGACCGATTCTACGACATCCTCGCCAGCCGATTTGCGGATCACGCGCAGCGCTTCGTTCAGGGAATGACGGGCCGACGCGTCCGGCTTGTCACCCCAGAACACTCCGACGAGGTGTTCGCGGGAACGTCGCCGCTCGGGCGAACGGGCCAGGTACAGTAGAAGCGCCAGGTTCTTGCGCCACAGCAGCTCGCGGGGCGCCGGCTCGCCATCTACGGTCACTTCGACGGACCCGAGTGTGCGCAGCGTGATCATGGCGGACACGCCTCCAGACGAAGCTCCTCCACCTGTCGTCTCAACGGTGCCAGGACTGAGTCCGGCTGCTGCCACAACCTGACGACTTCGCGCGCGACGGGGCAGATCGCCTCCGGTGGCTCGCCCGTCTCGGACAGGCTCTGCACAATTCGGAGGCGCGCGTGCGTGCCGAGAGCCCCATCCACTTCGCCCGCCTGCACGAGGTGCGGCGGCACCATCCCCTCGAGGTCCGTGTTCTCGTGCCACAACCACGTTGCGATCGCGCTGTCGGGCATGTTCAGGCCGCGATACCACTCTCCGCGCTTCAGGTACAGCGCCGAGCGGAGGAACGGTCGCATCGCCAGACCGGCGGAATCGTACGCCAGGTCGTTGGCCGTAGTGTCCAGGGCAGTTCGATAGTCACCGTCCGCAGCGGACGACAACGCCGCCAGGAACCGGGACGGACGGACCGTAATCTCGCGCGTGCCAGGTCCGAGGGATTCGAGCCGGGCGCTCCACGTGTCACGAAGATTCGCCTCTCCCCGTCGGTCGGCGAGCACGGCCAGGGCGGTGGCGGCCCTCGCCTTGAGCGTGACGTCGGTGTCAGGCCGATGCCACAGGATCTCGAGAGCTCTTTCACCGTGCTCTGTTGCGGCGGCGGGAAAACCCTCGAGACCGAGCGCGAACGGCATCACGTGCCATTCGGCAGCCTGGGTGACCGTTTCCGGTGTCTCCATCCGGCGAGCGGCCGAATCGAATGCCGCGATCCCGTCCTCGATCATTCCCTGCCCGATGAGACCGAGCCCCCGGGCAATGAACCCCTGCGCGGCCGACTCAGGGCTTCCCATCCGGTCGGCACTGCGGACCAGAAGTGCCCCCAGTGTCGCCTGGGAGGCCGGGTTGTCGATGTAGCGCACCCAGCGCGCGTACAGGCCGAGCGTCTCGGGACGCGCCTCTGCCAGTGCAGCCCGGCCTTCGCCGGCAGCCTCGGGCTCGAAACGCTCCCTGAAGCCTTGCCCCCAGACTTCAGGAAAGTAGAGATCCGACTCCTCGGGTGAGGCATGGATCTGCTCCAGGTGTCGAAGGGCGGTCAGGGCCTCCTCGGCTCGCCCCGTCCGGATCAGGGCCTGCGTGAGATGCTCGACCGCCGGCACGAGGAACGAGTCCCGCCTGACGGCAAGCTCCAGGAGCGCGACCGCGCTGTCGAGTGGCACTCCCCACAGCCCGCCGCGGTGGTACAGCTCATCGGCATACAGCAGCGTGGCGTACGGGTCGAATAGGTACTCAGGACGATCGAGGATGTCCTCGTACGCGGCGAGCTGGTCGGGGCCGTGCGGTGTGACCCCCGCCTCGAGCAGGAGCGAATCGAGTGGACTGAGACTCGACAGGTCCATGCCTTGGATCTCGACCAGGTCCTCGCCGATCGGCCGGTCCGCAAGCCACCGGCGCGCCTCGGCAAGTCGCAGTCGTGCGAGGGTGAATGTGGAATCCGCATCGAGAGCTTCCCGGTAGCGCCGCTCCGCCTTCCGCCAGGCTCCGTGCCGCAAGGCGTCCTCTCCCCAGAAGAACGACCGCGTGGCGGCGGTGGAATAGCGCGCCAGCGGATCGACCTCGTCCGCCGTGAGCGTGACGTCAGGGGCCAATTCGCCGATGATATGCATCGAGATCTCGACGGCCGCCCACCGTCGCAGCT
Source organism: Akkermansiaceae bacterium (assembly GCA_964195715.1). Classification (GTDB taxonomy): domain Bacteria; phylum Gemmatimonadota; class Gemmatimonadetes; order Palauibacterales; family Palauibacteraceae; genus Benthicola. The sequence goes on from CAXMRU010000128.1 coordinate 5,141, forward strand.
CGGGCTCCGATTCGCGGCGGATGGCGAGGGACTTCAGATCGATCGGGCTTCCCGTCTCGTCGAGGAGTCTCAGGTCGATGTCCAGGCCGCCTTCCGTTCGGTCCACGTCGCAGTGCATGGCGTGCGATGCCCTGAGTACGTCGGTCCAGTCCGAGGACACGAGCCTACCCGCACGCCTCTCGTACAGGGAAAAGGCTGCCCGGGTGTTCGCGCTCGAGATGCCTGGAATGTCCTCCAGGTTACGCGCCACCCGCTGCCCGATGTAGATGCCCAGCAAGGAGTCCGACGGCTCCATCGCATCACACGGAAACACGGCCACGTCCAGGAGCGTTTCGGACGTCCCGGGCTGCTGCGGAACAGGGCGTTCCGCGGCCCGCCACAGGAGGGCGACGATCGCCGCCAGGGCCACGACGGCCGCCCACCTCGGGATCCGTATCCCCGGGCCGCGCGTCCGAAGGGCCTTCCGGAATTCTGCGGCGTCTTTCCACCGATCCTCAGGGGCGATTGCCAGTGCCTTCCGGAGGACGGGGCGTGCAGCCACCGGGACCCCGCTCCAATCCCCGGACTCAGGCGCCGTGAGCGACGTCCAGCGCGTTCCCGAGAGCGACTCGTACAGCACCATCCCCAGGGCGTACAGGTCTGACTGCGGCGATGCCGATGTGCCTTTCGCCTGTTCCGGCGACATGTAGGCGGGAGTGCCCGGGCCGCGTCCCTCCCGGGTGAGCGTGTCGTCCGCTGACCCTTCGAGGTGCACGATGCCGAAGTCGGCGAGCAGGGCGCGCCCGTCCACCAGGAAGATGTTCGAGGGCTTCACATCCCGATGGACGACACCGGCCGCGTGGATCCGCTCAAGGGCTGCCAGCAGGTCCCGCCCCAGCCGGAAAGCGTCCCGCCCGTCCAGCGGTCCGTGTTCCAACCGCTCGGCCAGGGTCTCTCCCTCGATCAGGTCCATCACGTAATAGGAGAGCCCGTCTTTCTGATCGGCGTCGTGGATCGAGACCATGTTGGGGTGGGAAAACGAGGCCAGGGTCCGGGCCTCGCGAAGGAAGCGCGCCTCCCCGACGGCCGTGGCCATATCAGGCCGCAGCACCTTGACGGCCACTACTCGTTCCAGTGAGGTGTCCCGGGCGCGGAACACGGTGGCCATGCCGCCGGAGGCGACCTCGCCGTCGACTTCGTAGCGCGGCGCCAGGGCGTCGCGCAGCCGGTCGAGAATGGATGGCATTGATTGCTCCCGGAGTCGTCCGGCGCGGGGCGGTCGCCGGTGCCTCGTCGGCAGGAGAAGCTTAGATTCCCGTGCCCGGCACGGCAAGTTGCCCGGCGGCTCAACCTCTTGCCGAGCAACGAGGTGACGTCCGTCTTCCGACATCGCGCCGACGGTCCGCGACGTGTAGTTTCGTGCACGCGAATCCGCCGTGACGGCGGCACCCGGCCAACGGAAGAGTGCGTCCGACCGATGACCCTTCGATCGACCCTGAGAGCCCTGTTCACTACCGGGAAGGGCGTGGTGCGCGGCCTCACGGACGAAGAGGCCGGGCCCGACCCGTTCGTCCTGTTCGACCGCTGGTACCGTGAGGCCCGCGAGGCCGGCCTGTATCTTCCAGAGTCCATGGCCCTCGCGACGGCGACCGGGGACGGCCGGCCCTCCGTACGGCAGGTGCTCCTCAAGGCATTCGACGAGCGCGGTTTCGTATTCTACACCAACTACGACAGCCGGAAGGGCGAGGAGATCGCGGAGAACCCGCGCGCCGCCCTGGCGGTCCACTGGCCGATCCTGCAGCGCCAGGTCCGGATCAACGGTGGGGTCGAGAAGACGACGGAAGAAGAGTCGTATGCCTACTTCAGCAGCCGGCCGCGCGGAAGCCAGGTTGGAGCGTGGGCCTCCGACCAGAGTTCCGTGCTCGGCGAGCGAGAGGAGCTGGAGCGCAGCTTCAGGGAGGCGCAGGAACGGTTCACCGGCGGCGACATTCCACTGCCCCCGTTCTGGGGTGGCTACCGCGTAATCCCGGAGACCTTCGAATTCTGGCAGGGGCGGGCCAACCGACTGCACGACCGGCTGCGCTTCACTCGCACAGATGGAGAGTGGACGATCGATCGGCTGTATCCATGACGGATTTGCCGCCTTCGAATGGAGAGTTGTGATGAGCGGTTTTAAGTGCCCCAAGTGCGGTAACACCGACTACGATACCGGCCAGTTCCGGGCCGTCGGCGGCACCCTGAGCAAGATCTTCGATGTGCAGTCCCAGCGGTTCACGACGGTGACGTGCACGCGCTGCCGGTTCACCGAGGTCTACAAGGCCGACAAGAGCAGGCTCGAGGACATCTTCGACCTGTTTACGAACTGACGATGAAACCGGCGAATGAGGTGTACTTCGCGATGGAGCCGGACCCCCGCCGTCGCTCGAGGCCGGCCGCTTTGAACTACACCGATGCGTGCGGCCCGCGTGCCGCCCAGAGATCTCGAACGCGTATACTCCCGAGGGAGGATATGGTCATGCGCAGGACTTTGATGTGGATCCCGGCGCTCCTGTTGGCCGCAGCGTGCGGAGGGGAGGCCGGGAGCTCGGCTGGCTGGGCCGGTACCGTGGAGGACAGCGCGGGCGTGCGACTCGTCAAGAACACGCTCGCCCCCGTGTGGGGAGAGGGTGAGGCGTGGGTTCTCGAGGATGTCATGACGATCGGCGAGGCCGCCGGCGACCCCGACTACCAGTTCGGTCAGATTTCCGGGATCGTCGTGACCACGGACGGCCGGATCATCCTCGTCGATCAGCAGGCCCAGCACGTGAAGGTGTTCGGGCCCGACGGATCATACGAGCGCACGATCGGCCAGGGCGGCTCGGGGCCCGGTGAGTTCGGGCCCGGGGTTGGCCCCATACTCATCGGACGCGGCGACACCTTGATCGTTCCCGACCTCGGAAACCAGCGGGTCAACATTCTGCGGTCCGACGGCTCCGAGCCCGCCAGCTTCCGAATGAGCTTCGACCAGGGCATCCCGGCACGCTGGGACATGACCGAGGCCGGAAACCTCGTGTATCAGCTCCGATCTCTGAACCTGCCCAACACCGAACAGCAGGACACGCTGGACCTCATCGCCACGGTCTCGTACGCAGGCGAGATCATCGACACCCTGATGACGCCGAAGCGCGGCGAGTCCCTAACCTTCGGTGACGACGGTCAGCCGATACGCATGATATTCTCGCCCGAGCCCGTGTGGTCACTGATCGGGGGCGACAGGCTATGCTTCGCCGTCAACGACGTTTTCCGCCTCAGCATGTACGACGCGGGCGGCGTCCTGGATCGGATCGTGACGCTTCCAGTCGAGCGAAAGCCGATCACGGATGCAGACATCGAGTCCTTCATGCAGACAGTGGAGCGCCTGCTGAATGAGCAAGGCCTCCCGCCGGAGACAATCGAGATCGTGAAGTCCACCTTCAACTTCGCCGATTACTTCCCGGCATTCCTGCAGATGATGCCCGGCCCGAACGGCAGTCTGTGGGTACAGCGCGTGCAGGAGCCGACCGGGATGACGGAGGAGGAGCAAGAGGCGTGGAATCCACTGCTCGACCTCGGTGCGTCCGAGTGGGACATACTCGACGCGGAGGGAAGGTATCTTGGCGTGCTCGACATGCCCCACCGGTTCCAGCCCGTGACGTTCGAGGGCAACCTCATGTACGGAATCTGGCGTGACGAGTTCGACGTACAGTATGTGCGGGTGATGAAGATCGCGGGAATGGGCGAAGACTCGGCTTGAAGGCCAGCGTTTTCCGCTCTCAGAGGTTCCTGATTGGAGGAAAATATTGAATAGATTGGCGAAGAATTCGATTGCCTGGATCCCGGCGCTCCTGTTGGCAGCGGCGTGCGGCGGGGAGTCCGGAAGCTCCGCGGAGTGGTCGGGTACCGTGGAGGACAGCGCCGGCGTGCGACTCGTCCGTAACTCACTCCAGCCGACGTGGGGCGAGGGCGACGCGTGGGGTTTCGAGGAGGTCCTGACCATCGGAGAAGCCGCCGGTGATCCCGACTACCAGTTCGGACAGATCGCGGGGCTCGACGCGACATCTGACGGACGCATCCTCGTGCTGGACAACCAGGCCCTCCACGTGAAGGTGTTCTCGGCCGACGGCGTGTTCGAGCGGACGATCGGCCAGGGTGGTTCGGGGCCGGGAGAGTTCGGCCCTGGCGCTGCGCTTCTCATGGTCGGTGCCGGCGACACAGTGATCGTGCCCGACGCCGGCAACCAGCGCGTCAACATCATCCTCCTGGACGAGGGCGAGCACACGAGCTTTCCTCTGCGGTTCGAGGACGGCATCCCGATGCGGTGGCAGATTTCGAATTCGGGCACTCTCGTGGCGCACACCCGGGCGCTCAACCTCCCCGATCAAGATGTGGTGGACGTGGACCTCATCGCCCGGAAGGCGTACGACGGCAGCATCATCGACACCCTGCTGACTCCTCCTCGAGGCGAGACTTTCTCGTTCAGCGGAGGGCTGCCCGAGTTCCATTTCTTCTCGCCCGAGCCATCCTGGACACTGCTGAACGACGGCTCGTTCGTGTTCGCGATGAGCGACGAGTTCCGCATCAGCGTGTCGGATCTCGATGGCAACGTGCAGCGTATCATCACGATGCCCCACGAGGATGTCATGGTCTCCGACGAGGACAAGGAGATCATCACGGGGTTCATCGTCCGTCTGATGGGCGAGCAGGGAGTGCCGCCCCAGGCGCTCGACGCGATCGAGCAGGGCATCAGCTACGAGGAGGTGTTCCCGGCGTTCACGCAGCTGCGGAACGGACCGGAGGGCAGCCTGTGGGTGCAGCGCGTAGGCATCCCGAGCGACATGACCGCCGACGAACGCGAGAACTGGAACCCGATGCTCGACCAGGGCTCCGACGACTGGGACGTGTTCGATGCGGACGGGCGCTACCTGGGTGTCGTCACGATGCCCGACCGGTTCAGCGCGTTCTCGCTCAAAGGCGATTTGCTGTACGGCGTATGGCGGGATGAATTCGAGGTGCAGTACGCGAAGGTCTACCGGATTACAGGACTGTCCGGCCCGGCCTGATCGGACTCACTCCTGCGGGAACCGAAGCGGGGCGTCCGGCACGGGCGCCCCGTGTTTCATCCTTCATCCGTGGCTCTCCGTTTGGGCTCGAACGCGCCCTATCACCTTGGCTGCGTAGTCGATTCCTGCCGGCGTACGCGAGCCGTGCCAGCTCAGCATTTCCCCGTCCACGATGTGGAAGATCTCGGGCGCGAGCCCCGTGGCACGGCTGACTTCGTCCACGTGCTTCTCCTGGAAAGGAAACGGCTCCGTAGACAGAAGGACCGCGTGGGGCGCGGCGGCGGCCAGCTCCTCCGCCTCCACCACGGGATACCGCTTCGGCCGGTCGGCGAACACATTCTCGCCTCCCGGCAGCCTCAGCAGGTCGCTGATGAACGTGTCGCCGCTCACGCTCATCAGGGGATCCCGCCAGATCAGGTAGGCGTACCGCACCGGCAGCAGACCTTTCGATCCCTCCCTGACCTGGCTCGCTGTCTCCTCGATGTCCCGCGCGATCCGCTCCGCCTCTTCCGGGCGTCCGGCGGCTTCTCCGATCGACCGCACCATCCCCGCCGTCTCGACCGCGGTCTTCGGAAAACTGACGTGACAATTCAAGCCGGTGGCCCGCAGAACTTCCACATCCTCGACCCGATTCTCCTCCACGTTGAGCAGGACGAGGTCGGGGTGCAGCTCGGCAATACGCTCGAGCTTAGGTGTCTTGGTTCCTCCCACTTTCTCGATCCCTCGCACACCTTCGGCGGGGTGAACGCAGAATCTCGTCACTCCGAGCAGGGAGTCTCCGAGGCCGAGGTCGAACACGAGCTCGGTGAGACTGGGGCACAGGGACACGATGCGCATAGCCCTACGGTACGGCTCCGATTCCAGCCCACGGGTCGGGCAGAGGAGTGTCGGCCGTATGCGGCGGCAGCACGGGATATTCGACCACGGGCTGGTCTCCCGTGAGGCTCAGGAGGAAGGTCGTGATCTGGCCGCTCTCGTCCTCCGTGAAGTCCCTGCCAAGCTGGGCCTGGCCCATCACCCTGACCGCTTCCTCGAGACTCCACACTTTCCCCGTGTGAAAGTACGGCGCCGTGAGATCGATGTTGCGCAGAACGGGGACCTTGAATGCGAACTCGTCGCTCGCATCGCCGGTGACGGCGAACCGGCCGCGGTCTTCGGGCGGCAGGAGATCGGCGCCGGGATTGCGCGCCGCTCCGAACCTCTGGTAGCTGGTCCCGCCGAGCAGGATGCCGCCATGGCACGCTGTGCAGCCGGAATCCATGAACAGCGCCAGGCCCTGTTTCTCATCCTCCGTCAGCGCCGCGTCGTCACCGCCGAGATACATGTCGAAGGGAGAGTTGGGTGTGACCAGCGTTGCTTCGAATGCCTCGATGGCCCGTGCCATGTTCTCGAACGTCACCGGATCCGCTTCCCCGGGAAACGCTTCGACAAACATCTCCACGTAATCCGGGATCGACTGCAGCGTCGCGACGGTGCGCTCCGGCGTGTTGTTCATCTCCACCGCAGCTTGCACCGGGCCCTGCGCCTGCTCCATCAGATCGGCCGCCCGGCCGTCCCAGAACTGGGCCAGGTTGTAGACGGAGTTGAGCACCGTGGGAGCGTTGCGCGGGCCCGCCTGCCAGCCGTGCCCGATGGAGGTCTCCATCAGGTCCACTCCGCCGAGCCCCAGGTTGTGGCACGTGTTGCAGCTGATCAGCCAGCTCTGGGACAGGCGGGGCTCGAAGTACAGCTTCTTGCCGAGCTCGACCTTGACGGGAGTGATGGTATTGGCCTCGAGTTCGGGCGGCGTGTCGGGCACCACCTCGAACAGGACCTGCGCCCTTTGCATGAGCGGGCTCGCCGCTTCGATCGCTTCGGCTGCCGAAGTCTCGGTCGATTGATCAGCGGCCGGCTCCTCGGCCGGCGCGCACGCCGTGGCGAGTGCCAGCACGGGAACCAGGATGGCAAGGTATCGTGGTCTCACGGGAATCCCCTTGTTTCGCGTCCGTTTCTTGCTCGGATCGCCCTGATCGGCGTAGAGCACAGGTACAGCATCCGTGCCGCGCCACAGGTTCCGCACTCGCGCCGCGCGCGG
>CAXMRU010000129.1:0-6843 GCA_964195715.1 Akkermansiaceae bacterium
GCCGGCGCGTCGCCCCTGTTTGCCCAGAAAACGGACGTAATCGTGCTGTATCGGGGGGACTCGATCACGGGAGAGGTCAAGGAGCTGAACCGGGGCAAGCTCTCGTACAAGACCGATGACATGGGCACGCTTTCCATCGAGTGGGACAAGATTGCCCATATCACGAGCAAGAACTTCTTCGACGTCGAGAACAAGAGAGGGGTCCGATTCTTCGGTCGACTGGCGGCGAGCGACGTACCGGGCCAGCTGCTGATCATCCTGTCCGACACCGTGTCCGTCCGGATGATGGACATCGTGGCGATCTCGCGCATACGGGCCAGCTTCTTCAGCCGCCTGGACGGCTATGTGGATCTGGGCTTCGATTTCCAGAAAGCCAACAATAACCGGCAACTCAACGGTGCCGGCCTGGTCGGGTACCGGGGTGAGAAGTGGGCCAGCCAGCTGAACGGCACTACCTACTTCCAGAGTCAGGACAGCACGGACCTGACCAGTCGAAATGACCTTGCTCTGCAGGGGCGGCGGCTGTTCGGCAACCACTGGGCCGGCCTCGTGTTTGGATCGCTCGAGCAGAACGCGCAGCTCAGCCTCAATCTCCGGAAGACGATCGGCCTCGGCGGATCGCGCGAACTCATCCACACGAACAGTATGACGTTCTCCGTACTCGCCTCTCTGGCGTACGCGAACGAGGACTACGTGGACGATGAGGGCACCACCAACACGGTGCAGGCGCCGCTCGCGGCCGACTTCGCGTTCTTCCGGTTCGACAGCCCGAAGACAGATGTCACCAGCAACCTCACGGTTACACCGATTCTGAACGACCTCGGTCGCTGGCGGATCGACTTCACGGCCCGCCTGTCGTACGAGCTGATCAGCGACTTCACCATCGGGCTCCGATTCTTCGACAACTTCGACAGCAGGCCTCCGTCAGCGACGGCAGCGTCGAACGACCTCGGCCTCACGTTCAGTCTCGGATACACCTTCTGATCCCAGGAGCCGCGAGCTTATGAGAAACCACGTGTCCGTGGCTCTGACCGGTTGCCTTCTGGTGCCACTTTCCGCGTGTACTCCAGACGATGTCCCGCCGCCGGAGACGCCCACCGAGCTGTCGGCCACGGTTCTGCGCTCGGCGACATATACGAGCCTGTACGTCGAAGAGGGCGAAGTTCTCCTGGAAAGCGGGATGTTCGAGGACACGGCGCGGCGCGTCGTGGTGTTCTTCCAGCCAGAGTACGCTGTGGGAGACCTGGACGGGGACGGGGTGCCGGACGCTGCGGTGGTCCTGGCCACGGAAACTGGTGGATCCGGGACCTTCGTGGACCTGACCGTCGTGCTCAACCGCGACGGACGGCCCGAGAACTTCGCGACGGCTTTTCTTGGCGACCGTGTGCCGGTGGAACGCATCAGGATCGTCGACGGCGAGATCCAGCTCGATCTGACCATGCACGGCCCGGCGGACGCGATGTGCTGCCCGTCCCTCGAGGTCACGCGGAAGTTCCGACTCGTGGGTGCAGAGCTCGTGGAGATCGATCCTCCTGGCGGGACGCCCCAGTAGCACTCTGCTTCGTGCCCTGGCTCGGTGGCGCAGGCACGCCGCCGATGCGAAGATCCCCCGGTGCATTCTGGAACGGTGGACCGCTGCCTGCCTGGCGCGGTCAGAAACGATCATCACGAGCGCATGACACATGAGCATTGACCTGCAAGGCCGGAGCTTCCTGACGCTGGTTGATTTCACGCCGAACGAAATCCGGTACCTGCTCGACCTTTCTTTCGAGCTCAAGGTGGCCAAGCGCGAAGGCAGGGAAGTCGCCCGGCTACAGGGGCTCAACATCGCCCTGATCTTCGAGAAGACCTCGACCCGGACGCGCTGCGCGTTCGAGGTGGCTGCGTACGATCAGGGCGCCCACGTGACGTACCTCGGGCCGACGGGATCGCAGATCGGGCACAAGGAGTCGGTGGCGGACACGGCTCGCGTGCTCGGCCGGATGTACGATGGCATCGAGTACCGCGGATTCGGACAGGACCGTTTGGAGATCCTGGCTGAGCACTCGGGGGTTCCGGTGTGGAACGGACTGACCGACGAGTTCCATCCCACTCAGGTGCTGGCTGACGTTATGACGATGGTCGAGCACGCGGGCCGTCCGCCGGACGAGATTTCGTTCTGCTACCTGGGAGACGCCCGCAACAACGTGGGTAACTCGCTGATGGCGGGTGGGACGAAGCTGGGGATGGACGTGCGGCTCTGCGCCCCGAAGTCGAACTGGCCGGAGGAGGCGCTCGTGGAGCGGTGCCGGGAGTGGGCCGATGAGACCGGCGGCTCCCTGCTCCTGACCGAGAGCGTGGACGAGGGAGTCGCGGACGCGGACTTCCTGTACACGGACGTATGGGTCTCGATGGGTGAGCCCGCAGAGCGGTGGGCGGAACGGATCGAGCTGTTGCGCCCCTACCAGGTCAACGCCGATGTGATTCAGCGGACCGGGAACCCGGATGTGAAGTTCCTGCACTGTCTCCCGGCGTTCCATAACCGGCAGACGAAGGTGGGAGAAGATATCTTCCTGGAGTTCGGCCTCGACGGAATGGAAGTCACGGAAGATGTGTTCGAATCGCCGGCTTCCGTGGTGTTCGACCAGGCCGAGAACCGGATGCACTCCATCAAGGCCGTCATGGTGGCGACGCTGGCCGGGTGATTGGGAGGAGACGACAGTTGAGGCGTTTTCGCAGCTTTTTGATGACACTGACGAGGAGCCCGATCGGGCTCCTCGGGACGATTCTGGCCGGGACGAGCGGTTTCCTGATCGTCACGCTCATCCTGTGGGAGTCGATCGGAGCGGCCGCCCATCCGTATCTCGGCATCATCACGTACATGGTGCTGCCAGTCTTCTTCGTGATTGGTCTGGTCCTCATCTTCGCGGGCATCCGGCGGCAACGCCGCCGACTCGCCGCGCGGCTGGATAGCGGCGAGATCGTCGTAGCCGAGTTCCCGATCATCGATCTGAACAACGATCGAACACGGGCGTGGCTGATCTCGGCCGGAGCGTTTGGCGCGACGGCCGCGGTGATCCTCAGTTTGGCCACCGCGAAAGGGGTGGAGTACGTGGACTCGAACGCGTTTTGCGGCGAGACATGCCACGTCATGGAGCCCGAGTTCACGGCCTACCAGAGATCGCCGCACGCCCGCGTTCACTGCGTGGAGTGCCACGTGGGGTCGGGGGCGCGCTTCTTCCTCAAGGCCAAGGTCTCGGGAGTGCGGCAGGTGTACCGTCTGTGGACCGACACGTACGAGCGCCCGATCCCGACGCCCGTACACGACCTCCGTCCGTCCACCGCCACGTGCGAGCATTGTCACTGGCCGACGAAGTTCGTGGGCGACCGGACCCAGTTGATCAACAAGTTCCGAAGCGACTCGGCGAACACTCCTCTTCTGAGCGTCCTTCTGCTTCACGTCGGAGGCCAGACGCTCGGCACCTCGCGCGGCATCCACTGGCACGTGGATCCGACCAACGAGGTCTCGTACCTCTCCGACCCCAGCCGGGAAGACATCCAGGAGGTCGTGCTGCGTGGTCCGGATGGCACGGAGAAGAGGTGGTTCAACTTCGCACCTGATGCGCCTGGGACCACAGCCGTCGAAACCTATGGGTCCGAAGCGGATCCTGGTGATGAGGGAGCGGACACGCCGCCGGCAGTATGGCGGACGATGGACTGTGTCGACTGCCACAACCGGCCCACTCACGTCTACTGGACGCCGGAGCAGGCCGTAGACCAGGCCTTCCTCCGCGGCGCAATCTCGACCGAGCTGCCGTTCGGGCGGCGGGAAGGTCTCCGGTTGCTGAAGGGGGACTACGAGTCGCGGGACGAGGCGCTCGCCGACATCGCTGCGGGAATCGAGGAATTCTACGCCGAGAACTTCCCGGAGATCGCACGGGACAGGCCGGCCGACGTGGCGGAGGCCGGGGAGGTGCTGGGGATCCTGTGGGCCACCAACGTGTTCCCCGAGATGAACGTGATCTGGGGCACCTACCCCGACCACCTGGGCCACCCGGGGTTCAAGGGAGGCTGCCTGCGCTGCCATACGAGCACTATGCAGACGGAGGACGGACAGGGTATCGCGACGGACTGCGCCCTGTGCCACCAGGTCCTGGCGATGGACCGACCGGCCTCGGAGGTTCGCTTGCAGACGAGCAGCTCGGATTGAGTCGAGACCGGCCAAGTGCCTGAAACCGGTCCCCGGCTGGGGTGGTCGCGAGGGAGCTGGATCTGGCTCTTCCTCGGTCTGGTCGCGGTCGTGGCGCTCGGGACCGTGGCCCAACGCACGTTCTACGGCGACCGTCCAGCCCGTCTGCACCAGATGGCCGGTGCCACGATGGGCACCACGTGGAGCCTCAAGGTCTCCCTGCCCGACGGCGCGCCACTTCCCTGGCTCGACGCGATCCGGGACACGGTGCAGTCGCGGCTCGATCGGGTCGAGACTCTGATGTCCACGTGGGACTCGACGTCGGAGCTGTCCCGCTTCAACCGGTCCCGGGACACGAGTGCGGTAGCCCTTTCGACCGAGACCATGGAAGTCCTGGCGGTCGCTGCCGAGGTCGGACGTGCTTCTGGCGGCGCGTTCGACGTGACCGTAGCCCCACTGGTCAACGCATGGGGCTTCGGACCGGGGAGCCCCGCGACCGGTGGTCCGCCCGCGCTCAGTACGCTGGACAGTCTGCGTGCACTGGTGGGATTCGATCGAATTCTCCTGGACCTCGAGGCTGGAACCGCGGCCAAGGCCAACCCGGCGGTTGCCGTGGACCTGTCCGCTGTGGCGAAGGGGTACGCCGTGGACCGCGCAGCCGACGGTGTCGCGCGCCTGGGCGTGACGGACTTTGCGTTGGAGGTGGGCGGCGAAGTGAGGGCCAGCGGCCTGAGGCCGGACGGCGCTCCGTGGAGAGTGGCCGTGGAGGCCCCTCTCGTGGGTTCCCGTGCTATTCTCCGCGTGTTGGGGGTACGCAACGAAGCCGTCGCCACCTCGGGAGACTATCGCAATTTCTTCGATGTCGAAGGCACCCGCTACGCACACATCATAGATCCGCGAACGGGGCGTCCCGTCGAGTGGAAAGGATTCTCGGTGACCGTTCTGCATTCCGATGCGGCCCGGGCCGACGCCTGGGCGACGGCGTTGAGCGTGCTCGGTCCCCACGAAGGACTTGTTCTTGCGAAGGCTCAAGGCCTGGCGGCCCTCTTCGTGATTACTCGGGAGGACGGGAGTTTCGAGGTCCTGGTCACGCGCTCCCTGCAGGACAGATTGAGCGGCGAAAATGAGGAGCTACGGGACTGAGGCTGTTTCCTCGCGGTCACCGCGGAGCCCGAGAGCGAGCCCGGCACTCCGGACGCCGCTTGCCAGGGCGAGAAACAGAAGCGTCACGGAGACTTCCTGCGTCCAGAAGGGCCACCCGAGGGCGAAGACCACGGCGAGCCCTGTCGTCGCCCACAGGTAGGCGGGCAGCCACCGACCGCCGCCGGATCTCAGGAGCGTCCAGGCCAGGCCGATGTGCGTCGGCATGACCCACAGGAGGTTGATGTTCCGCTTCGTAACGGCGTGCAGCGACACGAACCACATGAACACCACGAACAATCCCGCCACACCCAGGAGTCCGAACAACGGTACGTCCAACCAGCGTCGCCCCGTCCGGTCCGAACGGAGGTCCCGGATCGTCAGATAGACGGCCCACGCCAGGAACATTCCTGCCAGCAACTCCACCCACGGAAAGGCCGGGTGCAGCGTCCCGCGCTCAGGCGTCCAGCCAATCGAGTCGGTTCGGGCGATCAGCGCACGTTCTCCGTTCGGTCCCTGCAGACGGGCGCCCGCCAGCCAGGAAGCCAGGTGGTCGGGCAGGAACATCGCATTTCGCGCCGTGGCGGGCCTGTCGGCGGGCACGCCCTGTGCGAAGTCCATTCCGAGGTGCAGAAGTGGTTTCTCGACGAGGTACGGATCGAGGAGCTGACGCATGGTACGATCCGGGTTACGTAGCTCCGCCCTCAGAGCGGACCCGAGCACGTCCTCTAAAAGGTCACGGATGCGTGTCGCGCAGTTGTCGTAAAAGAAGTCGTACCGGTAGTACGCGTTCTCGGGCAGCGCATTCCACTCGAGGAAGCGGAATATGGTCTCGCGCTGATCGCCGTCGAGATCCAGCCACTGCTCGATCAGCGGACGACCTTCCTCGGACGGGTAGTAGGCGACCATGCGCTCGTAGCGCTGCCTGAGCAGACGGTAGTTGAGGTCGCCGTACAGAAATTTCGCGCTGAACGTCAGCGGATTCCCGAAATCGAACGTCCCATAGTTGTAAGCCACATCGATACCGCGTTCGGGATCGACGACCCGGATCGCGTTATGACCGAAAATCGAGTAGACCTTCTTGCCCGGCAGGATCGTGATCAGGGATACGCGTGCCGATTCCGACAGCAGGCGGTCCGAGAACCCTTCGACGGGCGACTCCTGGGCGCGCACCGCAGGTGTGAACACTGCGAGTGACAGGGCCAGCCAGGCGAGCTGCGTCGCCGTTACCCGGATCCGGCACCGGAGTGGGTCGCGGCTCACGCGGTCGGCTCCGGCCGATTCAGGACCCACCACGCCCGCGCCTCTTCGGCCGTCCACGGATATACTGCCTGCAGTCCTTCGAGACACGCGTCCAGCTCGTCGGCCGTGCCGATGCGAGCCTTCGGGTCCTTCTCGAGGCAGCGGAGGATCACGCGATCCAACTCCGGAGGCAGATCCAGGTCGCACCGTTCGGATGGAGGAACGGGCTCTTCGCGGATGTGCGAGGCGAGCATCTCCATGGCGCCGGTCGCCTTGAACACCGTCTCCCCGGT
>CAXMRU010000130.1:0-4635 GCA_964195715.1 Akkermansiaceae bacterium
CGGATCAGTCCACTGGCAGCTCGAAAGCAGCTTCGTGGCTCGAGCCGTGTCTCCCGCTGCGAGCAGCCAGCGCGAGGCGTTGAGGCGGTTGACCGAGACCATGCGATTGCGCCAGGGGAGCAAGCCGCGCCAGGTCACCTCGTAGAGAGAGTCTGCGGCTTCGGCAACGCTTCCCCGAAGCTGGAGTGCATAGGCCGCCAGCGCCCGCTGCGCGGCTCGAGCCTCCGGGTTGTCGATGCCGCTCAACTGGCGATCGGCCTGCTGGAGAGCCTCTGGATCCTGCCGCGATGCGGCCAGGACACCTTGGGTGTAGTGGAGCATGGCCCGCTCGATCGCTCGCTGCCGCGGGTCGTCGATCCCCTCCGCGACGGCGGCGGCTCGTAACACGTACGAATCCGAGGCTCCGGCCGGCAGGGCAGCCAGCCACTCCCCGATGGCCGTCAGCTTGAACGCGAACAGGGGTGCGCTGTCGTCGCCCGATTCCCTGGTGTAGCGGTCCAGGTTGACCAGCGTCGAGTCCCATGCCCCGCGCATGGCCCACGCGTACGCCTCCCAGTAGAGGTGGTCAGGGGGAATCTCGACACCGATTCCCAACTCCTGCCGCCGTCGGTACAGGTCGTGAAAGATCCGTGGGGTTCCGGCCAGCCATATCACTTGCATGGGCGTCGGTTCCATTGTGAGCCAATCGAGACCCTGCGTCACGCTGTCCAGCAGGGCCGCTGGCGGCTCACCCTCCTCGTAGGCCTTGAAGAGCCGGAACAACTGGTGAATCTCCGGGGAGTACCTAACCGAATCCCACGCAGTGATCTGTTCCAGGTTGGCGTCGAAGTGCTCGTACCCACGCTGGAAGGCCGCCGCGTCCCTTCCGAACGAGAAGACGTACAGCTTGAACCAGCACTCCAGGCTGTGCGGGTTGGCGTCTACGCAGTCGGCCTGCGCCTGGATGACATCGTCGGCGGAGTACCCGTAGAGGTAAGCCCAAAAGACGAGGTCGTCGGCGTAGTCCATGGCGGCAGGCCAGAACCTCGGGTGCTCGGCCAGGACCTCTTGGTAGAGCTCGAGATGTTCCTCCGCCATCTCGCTCGTCCGGTCACCACTCGGAGTCCTCCACAACCTTTGCGCCTCCGCGAACTCGCGGTACGGCGTCGGAAGATCTTCGATGTGCCTCAAGTGGGCCTTGCTGACGGTTGAATCCTCCTCCGGCATCCCCGGCCCACCCCGGTATTGGTCCATGATGAGCTGGTACATGATCGATGCCGCCCACAGGGTCGTATCGGCCTTGAACGCCCTCTCGAGGGCTCTCGCGGCCTTATCCACTTCCCAGCCCAGGGCAAAGAAGTTCTCGGCGAGGAGGAAATCGCGTACGGCAGGGAACGGGCGGCCGACGAGGTGGTCGTAGTACTCGACCGGCGCCTCGCCCGCCGTCCACATTTGTTCGAGGATCTGCCATGAGATGGAATCCGCCAGGAGCCGAGGATCACCGGGCCCGGCCGTATACGAGGCCTGCGCCACCGCGCCCAGGTCCTCGGACGACAGGAGATTGACCTCGAAGCTCACCTCGTCGCCGGTGCGCACCAGGCTTCCGTGCGCCACCCGAGCGGCACCCGTCTCGTCCCGGGCCCAGTAGGCTGCGTCCTCCAGCGAGCCGCCGGCTGCCGCCTCATTGGCAGCGATGGTCTGGTACGACACCGTCTCGATGCCGCCGATCCCCTCCAGGTTGGCACTGATCCGGGCGGCTACAGCGTGACCCAGGGTCTCGAGCGCCGTGTCGCCTCGTACCGTCGGCACCAGAGGCAGCACAGCGATGCGGCTCTCCGAGAGCTCCATCGTGGGCCCACCGCCCACGAACATCTGGGCCAGGAACACACCCGCTCCCAGCAACACGACCGCGATCACGCCGTCCAGCACCCGGCGACCCATCCGCCGCTGCTTCTTCGCTTCCTCCCACACCTCCGGGGCAGCCAGCGCCTCGGCCAGCTCTTCCGCCGTCCCGTAGCGGTCCGCCGGCGACTTTGCCAGCGCCCGACTTACCACTTGGTCCAGTCCGCCGGGCACCGTCTCCCGCAGCACCGGCAGAGAGGTCGCCGTAGTGGTCAGCCTCAGCGTCGCCGTCGCCTGCGGCGTCGGACCTGTGAGCGGCGGTTCCCCGGCCAGCATCTCGTACAGCATGCAGCCCAGAGCGTACAGATCGCTCCTTGCGTCCACCTCCTCCGCGCTGCTGGCCTGTTCTGGACTCATATAGGCAGGCGTGCCGACTGCCAGCCCCGTCCGCGTGAGGCCCTGCCCTTTGGCGCTCGCCGCACGGGCCACACCGAAGTCGGCGATCAGCGCGTGGCCCTCCGACAGCAGCACGTTGGCCGGCTTGACGTCCCGATGGACCACTCCTTGGCGGTGGGCATGACCCAGCCCGTCGGCCACCTCGCGGGCGATGCGGATCGCCTCCCCGATGGGGAGCTGCTTCTCCCGCTCCAGGCGGTCGCGAAGGCTCTCGCCATCCACGTAGGGCATGACGTAGTAGAACAGGCCGTCCGCTTCGCCCGAGTCGATCAGGGAGAGGATGTGCTGGTGGCTCAAGCCCGCGGCAATCTCGATCTCGCGCAGGAAGCGCTCGCCTCCCACCGAAGCAGCCAGCTCGGGGTGCAGGACCTTGATCGCGACCTTGCGGTGGTGCTTTAGGTCCTCGGCCAGGAACACCACGGCCATTCCGCCGCGGCCGATCTCCGACTCGACGGCGTAGCGGTCCGCAAGTGCAGCTTGAAGTCGTTCCAGGAGCTCTGACATGCAGCCTCAATAGGAACGAGGGGGTGCGATCAATATAGGGGAGAGCAGCTCGAGCGCCCAACGTGCCCACTGCCGAGCGCACGACATAGCCAATGAGTCGTACCGCGACGGACATTCGCTCAAACGGCGCAGACGGAGTCCGATTCTGACCCAGGAGGGCAGACAGAGCAGCCAAATGTCATCGTCTTGGATTCGGTAAGATACGACGGGATAACAACTTACGGCAACACGCCCGGAGGGACTCGAACCCCCAGCCTTCTGGTCCGAAGCCAGATGCTCTATCCAATTGAGCTACGGGCGCGTGAGGATGGACGAAGATGCTACGTTTGAGAAGTGCATCGCACAAGATGGGTGAAACCGCCCTGTCGCACGGCACGTAGAGATTCGGGTCGGAACAGCTCGTCGATCGTCGATCCGCGCACACCTCAGAGGAACGAGTCGATGCCGTACGCCATTGCAGAGCTTCTCGCCATCCTGGCGATGTTCTTTCTGGTCGGGACTTTCATCCTGCTGTTTCCGATCAGCCGGAGGCTCGGCAAGGCGATCGAAGAGTGGGTCAAGATCCGGCACGAGAGCTCGCCGGAAAGAGACCTGCTGGCCCGGATCGAGGTCGATCTCCTGGAGCTCCGGAATCAGTTTGACGGCCTGGACCAACGACTGGATTTCATAGCCGAGCGGCAGGAATTCACCGAGTCCCTGATCGACCAGAAGCGCCGGACGGCCCTGCCGCCCGACGTCGATCAGACCACGTCCGCGTGAACTGAAGAGGCCCGGCACTCCGGCACCTGGCTTCCCAGCAGTACCGCGGCCTTCCGGAGATCAGTCGAACGCCGGGATCCCGGTGATCTTCATGCCGAGGATCAGGCCGTGAATGTCGTGCGTTCCCTCGTACGTGTAGACCGACTCGAGGTTCGCCATGTGACGCATCGACTGGTACTCGATGAGGATTCCGTTCCCGCCCAGTAGCCGACGGGCCTCCCGCGCACACTCGCAGGCCATGTCAACGTTGTTCCGCTTCGCCATCGACACCTGCTGGGGCGTGTACGTCCCCGCATCCTTGAGTCTGCCGAGCTGCAGGACCAACAGCTGAGCCTTGGTGATCTCCGTCAGCATTTCGGCCAGCCGCACCTGCTGGATCTGTGTCGCCGCGATCGGCTTGCCCGCGAACTGAATGCGGCTGCCGGCGTAGTCGACGGCTTCCCGGAAGCAGGCCATGGCGGCCCCGATCGCCCCCCACGCGATTCCGTACCGGGCCTGGGTCAGGCAGGCGAGCGGACTCTTGAGCCCGCCGCTGCTTGGAAGGAGAGCCGAATCGGGCACACGTACGTCCTGCAGAACGAGCTCGCTCGTGTCGGAGGCCAGTAGAGAGAGTTTGCCTTCCTGGTCCTTCGCGCTGAAACCGTCGCGATCGGTCTCGACGACGAAGCCGCGGATGGAGCTCACGTCGTCGATGTCGCCCGTCTTGGCCCAGATGATCGCCACGTCGGCCATGGAGCCGTTCGTGATCCACATCTTGGTCCCGTTCAGCACCCACTCGTCGCCGTCCTGCACGGCGCGGGTCAGCATGCCCCCCGGGTTCGATCCGAAGTCGGGCTCGGTGAGGCCGAAGCACCCGATCTTCTCTCCCGTCGCCAGCTTCGGTAGCCACTCCCTGCGCTGCTCCTCGGTGCCGAAGGCGTAGATCGGGTACATCACCAGCGAGCCCTGCACGGACGCGAACGAGCGCAGGCCCGAGTCACCACGCTCGAGCTCCTGGTTGATGATCCCGTAGGCGACGTTGTTCAAACCGGCGCAGCCGTATTCTTCCGGCAGGTTCGCCCCGAGAAACCCGAGCTCGCCCATCTTGGGGATGAG
>CAXMRU010000131.1:0-46864 GCA_964195715.1 Akkermansiaceae bacterium
GATCTTCGATGAGGACCTGACACCTGCCCAGGGAGTAGCGCTCGAGAAGGCTCTCGACCGGAGAGTGATGGATCGTACGGAGCTGATTCTGGACATCTTCGCGTTGCGGGCTCGTACGGCCGAAGCACGCATGCAAGTGGAGCTCGCGCAGCTCCAGTACATGAGGCCCCGGCTGAAGCGGATGTGGACTCACCTGTCTCGAATCCAGGGCGGGATCGGCATGCGCGGGCCCGGCGAGACTCAGCTGGAGACGGACCGGCGAATGATGGACCGCCGGATCACGCGGTTGAGGAAGGAGCTCGAGCACATCGCGCGCTCGAGAGATACGCGCCGTCGTGGCCGCCAGAGCGAGTTTCGGGTCGCACTTGTCGGATACACGAACGCCGGCAAGTCGTCCATCCTTCAGGCCCTCTCGGGATCGGATCTCTTCGTCGAGGACCGGTTGTTCGCCACGCTCGATTCCGCCACACGCGCGGTAGATCTCGAGGCTGGATATCGCGCACTAGTGACCGATACCGTGGGCTTCATCCGGAAGCTGCCACACCACCTGGTCGCATCGTTCCGGACGACCCTGGAGGAAGTCAGGGACGCGGATCTGCTCATGCACGTGGTTGACGGCTCAGCACCCGGCTGGGACCACCAGGTGGAGGCGGTCCGGCAGGTGCTCGCGGAGCTGGAAGTTCCCGACTCGAACACGCTCATGGTCTTCAACAAGACCGACCAGCTGACACACGCGGAAGAGGAAGCGCTGCGCGGTCGAGTACAGGTAGACTGGCCGATGAACGTGTTCTCTTCCGTCGTCGAGCCCGGGGGGCTCGAACCGTTGCGGTGCGAACTTCTCCAACGCCTGCGGCGACTGCGTCCCACCGTGCGCCTGGAGATCCCGGTCACCGATGGAAGGACGCTGGCCGAGGTGTATCGGGAGGCGGAGATCCTGGTGCGGACAGACGAAGAGTTGACGGTCGAGCTTACCGCGCGGGTTCCGGTGGCGATTCTGGGGCGCTGGCGGAGCAGGCCAGGCGTGCGGGTGCAGCATCTCGATCCTGACTGATCTGGGAGTGTACGGTCCTCTCGACCGGCTCGACGGCCCGCAGTATCGTGTCGCAAAGCGTGTCCCACGATGAGGTGACTGTCCGATGCGGCTCTACATCAACGTTGATCATGTGGCGACCGTCCGACAGGCTCGCGGGACGGACGAGCCCGATCCGGTGCGCGCCGCGGTGCTTGCCGAAATGGGAGGCGCGGACGGGATCACGGTGCACCTGCGCGAGGACCGAAGGCACATCCAGGACCGGGACGTGGAGCTGCTTCTGCGTACGGCCCGCACCCCGGTGAATCTCGAGCTCACCGTGGACGAGGAGGTCTTGCGGCTCGCCGAACGGTGGAAGCCCCACCAGGCCACGTTCGTTCCGGAAAAACGCCAGGAGGTCACGACGGAGGGGGGACTGGACGTCGGACCCTCTTCGGCGGACCGACTCCGCGAAGCTCTCGAACGTCTGCATGCCCTCGGTATCCGGACGTCCCTGTTCATCGATCCGGATCTCGACTCGGTGCGTCGTTCGGCGGACCTCGGGCCGACCGCCATCGAGTTGCACACGGGAGAGTATGCCAACGCGAATTCCGCCGCTGAACGGATCAAGAAGGTTACGCGGCTGGAGGCGGCGACCGACCTTGCTCGCGGGCTGGGCCTCGCCGTGCACGCCGGCCACGGCCTCACCTATGAGAACGTGATCCCGGTGGCTGCGATCCCGGGCTGCGAGGAGCTCAACATCGGGCATTCCGTGATCAGCCGGTCTGTCCTTACCGGAATCGAGCGGGCGGTGCGGGACATGAAAGAGCTGATCCTCCGGGCGCGGGAAGGCTGATCGGTGCGCGCCCACCGGATCAAGATGATCCTGGGCCTGGCACTCACCATCCTGCTGCTGTGGTGGGTGCTGCGGGACGTTTCCATTTCCGAGGTCTGGCACAAGGCCCGCCAGGCGGATCCCTGGCTTCTCTCCGGCGCAGTAGTCGTGGCGACCTTCAGCTTCGTTCTGCGCGCGATGCGATGGCGGGTCCTTCTACAGCCGACGCACCCGGATTCCCGGTTCAATACGCGATTCGGTGCAACGTGCATCGGGTTCGCGGTCAACAATCTGCTTCCAGCGCGCCTGGGTGAGTTTGCCCGTGCGTACGCGCTGTCCCGGACCGAACGTCTCAACATAGGGGCTTCCATCGCGTCACTCGTCGCCGAGCGCATCTTCGACGGACTGGTGCTGGCCTTCTTCCTGTTCGTAACGATTTCGCTTCCGGAGTTTCCGTTGGGCGAGGGCTCGACGGCCACCATCGTGCGGCGCACGGCAAATCTCGGGGCGCTCGCGTTCGGAGTTGCGTTCGTTCTGTTGTGGTTGGCCGCGCGCCGTTCCGATCAGTCGGTTCGGCTGTTTGAGCGCTCCGTCGGTCGCCTGCTCACGCCGTCGCTGAGCCGGCGTGCGACCCGGATCGTTGCCGCGTTTCTCGACGGCTTGGGCGCGTTGCACGACACGGCGACCTTCGTCCGAGCGCTGGCGTGGTCGATCGTCGTGTGGGTCAACCTCGCCGTGTCGATCTGGCTCGCACTCCTGGCGTTTGACATAACGGCACCGGGCCTTACAGGGTCCATCTTCCTCCAATCCGTCATCGCCTTCGCCGTTGCGGCTCCTTCGAGCCCAGGCTTCTTCGGTGTATTCGAGGCTGCCGCCAAACTGGGCCTCGGAGTGTACGGGGTCGATGTCACGGACACGGTCAGCTTCGCCACGACCTATCACATCCTGACGTTCATCCCGGTGACGATCATCGGCCTGTGGTACATCCGATATTTCGGTCTTTCCTGGTCGGAGATTGGCCACTCAGAGGAGATCGTCGAGGCGAATGTGGATGAGTCATGATTCCGGTGCGGCCAGCAGCGGGTCCAGCGTGAAGGCACACGCAAAGCTCAACATAGCCCTTCGCGTGCTGGCCAGGGAGGAGAGTGGCTTTCATTCCATCGAGACCCTTCTCCTCAGACTCGAGCTGGCGGACCGCCTGGAGATCGAGGAGACGGTCGATGAGAGGATCGACGTTGAAGTCCTCGGCGATCCCGAGGTACCTGTCGACTCGTCGAACCTGTGCGTGCGCGCCGCCGCGGCGATTCGGCGGAGAGTTGGTCACCGTAACGGTGTGCGGATCCGGCTCGAGAAGAGGATTCCGGCCGGGGCCGGTCTCGGTGGGGGCAGCTCTGACGCGGCGACCGTTCTCCGCTGTCTCAACGATCGTTGGGGGCTGCCGCTGGACGACGGCGAGCTCGTCCGCCTGGGCGGCGAGCTAGGCAGTGACATCCCGTTCTTTCTGTGTGGGTCGCCGATGGCGCTGGCCTGGGAACACGGCCGACGCCTGCTCCCCCTGACCGCTCCACCTTCCCGCCCTGTGCTCGTCCTGGTCCCTGGTTATCCGATCGGAGCCGGAGACGCGTACCGGTGGCTCGCCGAAGCACGGGATGCCGGGAGCGTGAGCGCGCCGGGGCCTGCCCTGCTTCCGCCGCCAGCGGCCTTCTCGGAGTGGACGTCTCTGAAGTCGATAGCACGAAACGACCTCGAAGAAGCAGTCTTCGACAGACTCCCGGACCTTGCCCGGTTGCGCGACGCCCTGCTGGAGGGAGGCGCGGAGATCGCCGCGTTGTGTGGAAGCGGGTCGTGCGTGGCGGGGGTGTTTCGGGACGCCTCCGGCTTGGAATTCGCGGCGGGCCCCTTCGAGAAAGAGGAAGGGCTGTCACTGATCCGGACGCGGACGCAGGAGGATCACCAGCAGCCGGGTTGACGCTTCACGGGCCCGGGTCGATTATCGAAGCGCGGTCGCGCGCGCCAACGCTTGACCGACTGTGTGTTCCCTGGCCCCTCGTCTAATGGCAAGACCCCGGCCTTTGGAGCCGGTAATCCAGGTTCGAATCCTGGGGGGCCAATACCTTCGACAGCCTTCCTTACTCCTCAGCCGACAGCGCTGGAGTCACCGCTCCGATCGGGCCCGTGGTGCTGGCCCAGTCTTCCTCGCCGTCCCGTCCGAACAGCTCCGGGAGGTGGAGGGTCCACCACTCGACCGCCCGATCACGGTTCCACGGATCGAGCATGGGGCAGTCGGCGAGTCGCCGATACAGCACCGCTGCATCGGTGGGACGGTCGTCCGGATCCTTGGACAGGCAGTCGAGGATCACCCGATCGAGCTCCGGCGGCACGGGGAGCTCCGACACTTGCGAGGGGGGAACTGGCTCGTCCTGCACGTGGGACATCAGCATGGCTACGGCTGTAGGAGCTTCGAACACCGTCCGGCCCGTTAGCAGCCAGTATCCAACGCACCCGAGGGCATAGATATCGGCGCGGCGATCCACCGGCCGGTTCCCGAGTGCCACCTCGGGTGCCATGAAGGCCGGCGTGCCGGTGGTCACGTTAGGAGACGTCAGGTGTGTCACCTCGGCTCCGGCGCCGGAGGTCTTCTTCACGAGGCCGAAATCGAGGACCTTCATGAAATCCACCGCCAGGCCCATCCGCGACGCCACCAGGTTGGACGGTTTGATGTCGCGATGCACAAGACCATGGGCGTGGGCCTCGCCCAGCGACAGGCAGGCTTGTTTGAGAAGGTGAACAGCGCGGGCGGCCGGCAGCGGACCGAACTGATCGACCATTTCCTGCAGGTTCAGGCCCTCCAGGAGCTCCATCACGTAGTAGAGCGCTCCTTCGTCCGTAACGCCGAAGTCGTACAACTCGATCGTGTGAGGGGATCGGAGGTTGGCCGCCGCATGGGCCTCTCTCCGGAATCGCTCCACGATCACGTGTGCTTCGCTCTCGGAGTCGCCCCCCAGCACCTCGGGCCGGATGAGCTTGATCGCGGCAGGTCGTGCCAGCAGCCGGTGTGTGGCCCGATACACGTCGCCCATTCCGCCCTGCCCCAGGAGGTCGCCGAGCTGGTAGGCCCCGAGCTCCCGAGCCCTGGACACGCGTCGGCCGAGATTGCGGATGATCTTCGCCGGGACCACGGCGAGCAGGGCGCACACGTAGTTGGGCGTGAAAGCCCACAGCAGGGAGTAACCGTCCAGGCCGTACTGGACCCCGCGCTGCAAGCCGATGAGGTACCATAGCGGATCCATGGAGGCCGCAATGAGAGAAGCGACGAGAATCTTGCGGAGGCTGGCCGGGACGATGGCCGGATAGAAGATGATGATCACGCATATCCAGGACACGCCTACGCCCCCCTGAATCGGGACCCACCAGTTGAGAGCTCCGACCAGGCCGGCCGTTGCGACCTCGAACGCGAGCCCTACATCGAGGAGCTTCTCGGGCTCGTGGTGAAGGCGCCCCGCGGCGAAGACCATGCCCAGCGAGATCAGGAGGCCGACGATCGCGATCGGGTTCCCGAAGCTCGTCCACTGCTCCACTTGCGGCGGAGGCTCACCGAACAGGCGCCACACCGCGTTGTTCATCACGAGCACCCAGGCCCAGATACCCGCGAACACGAGTGAGGCGATGCCCACGCGTTTGCACGTCTGCTCGAGAATGTCCGACGGCATCCAGCGCATCCCGGAGCCCGCCGGAGTCGTCGTCAGGGTCGGCGTGGTCGTGTATGGGGCTACGACCTTTTGTTCCATGTGCTGCCGTTCGTCGCGTCAGAGGTACGTCGGGAGCAATCCATCCATGCTACTCCACCTTGCCAGTATAGCGAAGTACCGACACGATAGGTTCCCGGTCGGTCCTCGGTCTTGCGCCTTCCGGGTCGCCGGCGAGATTGCCGCACTCGGCGAAGGTTGGGCCACCGCCGCTCGGCGCAAATGACCGGAGAAGCATCAGCATGGATTTTCTGAACGAAGTCGTGCTCGGCAACACGATCGAAACTTGGCTGAAGGGGATCGCTGTCGCCGTCTTGACGGCGACAGCGCTATGGGTCGTCGTGCCACGACTCGTTCGTCGCCTGACACGACTCGCCCGGTCGACGAACACGTACGTCGATGACGCCGTGGTAGCTGCCGCGGCCGCCACGAAGAGCTTCCTGTACCTGGCCTCCGGGATCTATGCGGGCGCACGTCTGGTAGATCTCCCCGGCGCGATCGCCAACCTGATCGACGTCGTCCTCGCTTCGGCCGTCCTGATTCAGATTGGTCTGTGGCTGGTCGAGGGATTCAGGACGTTCCTCGTGCACTACAGACAGACCAGGTACCTGGACGACCCCGCAGCCGCCACCTCGTTCAACCTGATCCGATACGCGGGCAGCGCCGTTATCTGGTTCTTCGTGTTCGTGTTCGTTCTGCAGGCCTGGGGGATCAACGTCACCGCCCTGATCACGGGTCTCGGAATCGGAGGGATCGCGATAGCCCTTGCCGTCCAGAGCATCCTCTCGGATCTGTTCGCGTCCCTGTCGATCATCTTCGACAAGCCGTTCCTCGTCGGAGACTACCTGACGATCGACGACTATGGGGGGACGGTCGAATCGGTCGGAGTGAAGACCACGCTGCTGCGGAGCATATCGGGCGAGCAACTGGTATTCTCGAACAGTGACCTTCTGAGTAGCCGCATCCGCAACTACGGTCGCATGGAGGAAAGACGGGGCTCGTTCACTTTCGGCATCGTTTACGAGACAAACCCCGACGTGGTGTCGGAGATACCGGGCTGGGTGAAGGGAATCGTCGAATCGGAGAAGCTGACCCGGTTCGATCGCTGCCACTTCAAGAGCCTCGGCCGATCCGCCCTGGAGTTCGAGACCGTCTACTATATGACGGTGCCGGACTACAAGGCGTTCATGGACGTGCAGGAGAGGGTCAACCTGGCGCTCATGCGCCGGCTTGCCGAGGCCGGGGTCGAGTTCGCCTACCCGACGCAGCTGCTGTATCTGAGTCGAACCGGCGAGCTTCCAGCCGATCCGGCGGGATCCGTCGTGGTTGACGCTTCCTGACCTCCGGTGTAAAATACGCGGCTGTTTTTGGGACGCGTCAACGACGGAGCGCACGGAGCAATACAGACATGACGGAGTTGTCGGCCACTGGTACTCCCATGATGGTGCTGTCGGGCACGTCGAACCCTCCTCTCGCGGCGGACATCGCGGAGGAACTGGACCAGCCGCTGTGCGAGGTCACGATCAAGCGGTTCGCTGATGGGGAGATCTTCGTCAGGATCGATGAGAATGTCCGCGGGCGGGACGTCTTCGTGATCCAGTCGACGAACCCGCCGGCGGAGAACATACTGGAGCTTCTGCTCCTGATCGACGCGGCCAAGCGCGCGTCTGCGGCCCGTGTTACGGCCGTCGTCCCGTACTACGGCTATGCCAGGCAGGACAGGAAGGACCAGCCGCGCGTGTCGATCGCCGCGAAGCTGATGGCGAATCTCATCGTGGCGGCCGGGGCAGACCGGCTGATCACGATCGATTTCCACCAGCACCAGTTGCAGGGGTTCTTCGACATACCGGTGGACCACCTGTATGCGGCGCCCGTGTTCATGGCCCGCTACGCGGACATGAACTGGGACGACCTCGTGGTCGTCGCCACGGACGTTGGAGCGGCCAAGATGGCCCGTGGTTACGCAAAGCGTCTGGACGGCGGACTGGCCATCATAGATAAGCGGCGTCCCGGCCCGAACAAGGCCGAGGTACTGAACGTGGTCGGAGACGTCGACGGGATGCGGTGCATCATCGCCGACGACATGGTGGATACGGCGGGGACGATGGCGAACGCCGCACATGCGCTGAGGGAGCGCGGGGCGCGGGAAGTATATGCCATTGCCACGCACGCCCTGCTGTCCGGACCGGCGGTCGAGCGACTGAACGAGGCGGAGTTCGTGGAACTGGCGGTGACGGACACGGTCGCCATTCCGGAGGACAAGAGGTCGGCGCTCAGGAACCTGACGACGGTGTCCGTGGCCACGCTCCTGGCGAGGGCTATCGAAAGCACGCACTACAACCGTTCCGTGAGCAAGCTGTTCACATAGCCACAGTCACGCAGCCGGCCGGGGCCGGGCGATGCGCGAGGATCGAAGATGAGCAAGGCGATATTACAGGTCGAAACAAGGAGCGAGACGGGCAAAGGCGCGATGCGCAGGATCAGGTCTGCCGGAATGATCCCGGGTAACGTATATGGTCACGGCGAGGAGCCGGTCGCCGTTCAGGCGGACGAGCTCCAGTTCAGGGCGCTGATCAGCAAGATCTCGGTGGAGAACACGTTGATCGATCTCAAGGTAGGAGATTCGAGACCGAAGCCTGTCCTGATTCGTGAGATTCAGCGCCACCCCTATCGTCCGCGGATTCTCCACATCGACTTCTTCGAGATCACGGCGGGAGAGAAGATCAAGGTGGGAGTGCCGGTGCGCCTCGGGGAAACCCCGGTGGGAGTGCGTAACGGTGGCATCCTGCAGGTCATCCGCTACGAGCTGGAGGTGGAGTGCCTCCCGGGGGATATCCCGACGGCGTTCGAGGTGGACATTTCGGAGATGGACGTCGGAGACTCGCTGCACGTGGGTGATCTCGATACGGGCGATGTCACGGTTCTCGAGGCCGAGAACCTGACGATCTGCACGATCGTGCCGCCCAAGGTGCTCGCCGTCGAGGAGGAAGAGGCCGAAGAGATCGCCGAGCTGGACGAGGATGTCGAGCCCGAAGTGATCACTGCGCGTGGAGACGACGAGGAGTCGGCCGCGGACAACGAGTAACGTCTCCCGGGTATACGATTGAAGCTGATTCTGGCCCTGGGCAACCCGGGCGATCGCTACCGGGACACGAGGCACAACGTCGGCTGGTGGCTGGCGGATCACCTCGCGTCGAGGTGGTCGTTCGGTGCCTTCCGGCCGGCTGGATCGGAGTCTTCTGCGGACGGCTGCGTCGGCCCGGTCGACCTCCGAATCGTCAAGCCGCTGACATACATGAACCGGAGTGGTCAAGTGCTGTCCAGGTACCTGGCCGGTCCGGATTTTCAGTTCAAAGAGGACCTTCTCGTACTGGTGGACGACGCTGCGTTGGCCCCGGGGCGGTTTCGAATGCGGGGCAGGGGCTCGGCGGGCGGGCACAATGGTTTGCAGTCGATCGAGGACGCGGTGGATAGCAGGGAGTACGGACGACTCAGAATCGGGATCGGCACGCCGCACCACCCGGATCTGGATCTGGTGGACTGGGTGCTGGCAGCACCGTCGTCCGGTGACGAAGAGTTGATTCTGGAACAGTTCGGCAGGATGGCCCTCGCAACCGAGTCGTGGCTTGCCGAGGGCATGGAGTCCGCGATGAGTGCCTTCAATCGAGGTTGAGGGCTCGCGTTGATCTGGTAACGGAAGACAAGAGAGGCTTCTCGTGGAGCAATGGATGACCTGGGCCCTGTGGTTCGGGCTGGGCGGCCTGGTGTTCTCGCTGCTGCTCTATATTTACGTCAAGCGCCAACCCGATGGAGACGAGGAAATGCGGGAGCTGGCCGCCGCCATCCAATCGGGGGCGATGGCCTTCCTGCGACGTGAATACTCGATTCTCATGCCGTTCGTCCTGGTTGTGGCGGCGATGCTTGCCTGGCTGATCGGTCCATCCTCCGCCGCCGCGTACGTGTTCGGAGCGGCCTGCTCGAGCTTGGCAGGCTTCCTCGGCATGCAGGCAGCCACCCGGGCCAATGTGCGCACGACGGAAGCAGCCCGTGAATCCGGGCTGGCGAAAGCGCTCAGGGTGGCGTTCAGCGGCGGCGCTGTAATGGGTCTTGCCGTGGGAAGCCTCGGCCTCGCTGGTCTCGGTGCCGTGCTGTTGATCTTTCAGCCCGAGCGCGTCGGATTGCTGACGTTCGGGCAGATCGTGAGCGGCTTCGCGATGGGCGCGTCGTCGATCGCGCTGTTCGCGAGAATCGGCGGCGGCATCTTTACGAAGGCCGCTGACGTGGGTGCCGACCTGGTCGGGAAGGTGGAGGCGGGAATCCCGGAGGACGACCCGCGCAATCCGGCTACCATCGCCGACAACGTGGGAGACAACGTCGGGGATGTGGCCGGCATGGGAGCCGACATTTTCGAGTCATACGTCGGTTCGATCGTCGCGACGATCGTGCTGGGCGTAACCGTGGCTACGATCGCGCCGGACAAACGACTGGCAGCCCTCGCCCTTCCGATTCTGTACGCCATGATCGGACTGGTTGCCTCGGTAATAGGTGTGTTCTCGATGCGGATTCTCGAGAGGATGAACCCGGCTGCGGCTCTCCGGAACACGACCTTTGTCGGCGCGATCCTGTTCTGGATCGGGGCCTACTTCGTCACGGTGCGGATCGACATCTTCGCCGGGTCGAGCGAACAGTTCTGGTCGTGGGGTAACGCCGCTGCGGGGCCGTTCTGGGCCATGCTCTTCGGTTCGCTGGTCGGCATCATGATCGGACTCGTAACGGAGTACTACACGGCGGCGAAGCCAGTGCGCTTGATCGCAGCGGCCTCCGAAACGGGCGCTGCGACGAACATCATCACTGGCCTGGCTGTAGGACTGGAGTCCGTGGTGATTCCCGTGCTGCTGATCTGCGCCGCTATCTTCTTCGCGTTCCAGTTCGCGGGCCTGTACGGCATTGGGATCGCGGCCGTGGGAATGCTGGCCACGGTCGGTGTGACGATGACGGTGGACGCCTACGGCCCCATCGCCGACAACGCTGGCGGGATCTCGGAGATGGCCGGTCTCGGCCCGGACGTTCGGAAGATCACGGACAGGCTCGACTCGCTGGGCAACACGACGGCGGCGATCGGGAAGGGCTTTGCCATCGGTTCGGCGGCCCTGACCGCGCTGGCCCTGTTTGCCGCCTACGCAAACGCCGTGGGTCTGACGGAGACGGGTATCAACCTCGTGAAGCCGCTGGTAGTGATCGGGGTGTTCATCGGTGGGATCACGCCCTTCTTCATCGCCTCGCTCACCATGACGGCCGTCGGTCGAGCGGCCGCCGGAATGGTAGAGGAAGTCCGCCGACAGTTCCGCGAGATCCCGGGCCTGATGGAGGGAACAGCGAAGCCGGACTCGGCTCGCTGCGTAGACATTTCGACGCGGGCCGCGCTTCGGGAGATGGTGATCCCGGGCGTGACCGCGATCATAGTGCCGGTCCTCGTGGGCCGCTTTCTGGGCGTTGAGGCCCTGGGTGGCATGCTCGCTGGAGCGACCCTCACGGGCGTCCTGCTGGCCCTGTTCATGGCGAACGCCGGCGGTGCGTGGGACAACGCCAAGAAATACATCGAGGGTGGTGCGCACGGCGGAAAGGGTTCCGATCCGCACAAGGCGGCCGTGGTCGGCGACACGGTCGGTGATCCATTCAAGGACACCTCGGGGCCGTCGATGAATATCGTGATCAAGCTCATGAGCGTGGTTGCACTCGTGCTCGCGCCGTGGTTCTCCCAGGTTCACGGTCCGGTGGTTACCGATGCCGGGGTCGGCGATGCGTTGCGTGAGCTGATGGCCTGGTTGCCGTTCTTGGGCTGAGGCCGCGCACCGACCGCGCGGCGCTTGTACGCCGCGTGATCTTCGCTTAGCTTGGCGGGCCGTATTCCCCCGGGGAGTGCGGCCCGTCCGATGGATGGACGGACGACAGAATCTCCTGCCGCGGGACGCGCCCGCGGCCGACCCAGACCGAAGGAGCGAACGTGATGCGGGACTACGAAGTCGTATATATCTTCAAGTCCTCCCTGACGACCGAAGAGATCGAGGCGCGCCTGGAAGGCTACCACGCCAGGATCCTGACGGTGGACGGGAGTGAGATCACAGCGGTCGAGCACTGGGGCAAGCGCCAGCTCGCCTATCCCATCGATCGCATCGATAATGGCTACTACGTCGTGACCCAGTTCACGGCATCCCCCTCCGTGCTGCCGGAATTCGAGCGAGTTCTCAAGCTGGACGAAGATCTGCTGCGGCACCTGGTCGTTCTCTCGGAAGGCGAGCTGCCTTCGCCTTCGATGTACGTGGCAGGCTCAGACGATAATGATGCACGTGCGAAGGACCATGGGAATGACGACGACAAGAAGGTCGTCGGCGTCGATTCCGACGATGGGGATGACGACGACAAGAAGGTCGTCGGCGTCGATTCCGACGATGGGGATGACGACGACAGTGATGATGCAGGTACGAAGGACGAAGCGGATGACGACGGCAAGGACGTTGACGCCGATTCCGACGATGGGGATGACGACGACGGCAAGGACGTTGACGCCGATTCCGACGATGGGGATGACGACGACGGCAAGGACGTTGACGCCGATTCCGACGACAAGGAGGACTGAGCCATGGCCTTCAGGAAAGTCTGCAAGTTCTGCGAGCGCAAGGTCGAGCTGATCGACTATAAGGATGCTGACACGCTGGGCCGGTTGATCACCGATCGGGGGAAGATACTCCCGCGACGGGCCACCGGAACGTGCGCACCTCACCAGCGACAGCTTGGAACGGCGATCAAGCGGGCGCGCTTCCTGGCGCTTCTGCCGTACATCCAGGGCTACTACTCCTGACCGCCGGCCGAAAGGGTCGGCAAGGAGCATCTGGAGTGATGGCCGAGCGCGGTTGGACATTGACGCGGGCTGCCTTGCTCGTAGCGGCGGCGGTCCTGCTATCGCCCATCAGCCCGGTGTGGCTGGTTCTCGTTCCGCTCGCACTTCTACTCCTGGCGTTCCGGACCGAGGACTGGATGTCCGTGGCCATCGCCGCGGTCATCCTCGGCCTTGGTTTCGCGGGCAGCCGGCCCGGCGGGATGGAGTGGTACGTTCCGCGGGCGTGGAGTCTGATCGCCGGTGGAGCGTTCGTAGCGGTGACGGCGGCGCGTGGCCACGCAGGACTTGTGGGGCGTACGCTGGGGGCAGTAGGCCTGGCGCTGATGGTCGTGCTGGCGATCGGTGCGATACGCCCGGGCGTCCTCCAGGCAGTAGACTGGTGGATGGCTGCCGAGATCCGGCAGGCGGCCCTTGCCGCCGGTGACATTCTCCGGCAGTTCCGGGGCAACACCGACCCGGACCTCGGCCGGCAGCTGGACGCAGCCGTCCAGAAGTGGGTGGACCTCCAGCAGGACGTCTATCCCGCGATGCTGTCTCTTGCCACCCTGGCCGGGCTCGGGCTGTCCTGGTTCGGGCTGGAGCGGTTGTCGGGCAGCGTCCGCAGCCCTGGACCGGTAAGAGATTTCCGGTTCAGCGATCAACTGATCTGGCTGCTGATCGGGGGGCTCATGCTTCTCGTGCTGCCGCTCGGCGGCTTTGCCTTCCGCCTCGGCGAGAACGCGACGCTGTTCATGGGAGGTCTGTACCTGCTTCGTGGGACGGCGATCCTGATGTGGATTGGAGCGGCGGCTGCAACGTCGGTCTGGACCGCAGCGTTACTCACGCTGGCGGCGTTGTTCCTGTACCCGTTCGTGTTCGGGACAGCCCTGGTACTGGGTGTGAGCGACACGTGGCTTGATCTGAGAGCCCGACTGTCGCGCGCGAAGGCGGATGACGATATTTGACACTGCCGTCGATGGACGGCCGTGAGGCCGACATCCACGGGTTCGATACGCAATGGAAGAGGGGCTGGACATGGTTGAAGTGATTCTGAGGCAGGCGGTGGACGAACTGGGTGACATCGGTGAGGTCGTCGACGTGAAGCCGGGCTACGCGCGCAATTACTTGATTCCGCAGGGGATGGCGTACGAGGCGACAGATGCCAACCAGAAGCGGTTTGAAGAGGAGCGGAGTCACGTTTTTGCGAAATCCACCCGTGAGCTGGACCAGGCCAAGGCGGCGTCGGAGCGCATCCAGGGGCAATCCGTTAGCTTCTCCGTACGCGCGGGCGAGGAGGGAAAGCTCTTCGGCTCGGTGACGGCTTCGGACATCGCGGAGGCGCTGGCCGAGAAGGGCGTCGAGGTGGATCGACACCTGATCCGGCTCGAGGAGCCCATCAAGCAGCTCGGCGTCTACAAGGTCACCGTCCGCCTCCACTCGGAGGTGAGGCCCGAAGTGACCGTATGGGTAGTGGCCGAGGGCGAGTCCGAGAGCTGACCGGACCGCTGGTCTGCAGCGGGTCCTGATCTGGATTCGTCGTGGGGACAGGAGGAGTCCGGAGTTTGGGCGACCACTCAGAGGTCCATGGGGCACGCGAATCGGACCGCGCGGTCGGAGCACGGCGTGAGCCGGGTGCCGGCCGTCCCAGGGTTGGGATCGCATATCTCGACGGACACCGCTTACGCCGGGCATTTCTCGCCGGTGCGGCTTACGTAGGCCGGCAGCGCGCGGAACTCGACCGGATCAATGTTTTCCCGGTTCCCGACGGCGACACGGGCACCAATCTCACTCTCACCCTGCGGTCCATATCCGGTGCCTTGAGAAACGTACGCAGCGGCTCTGTCTCCGAAGTCGCCGGCGTGGCGGCGGAAGCCGGCATCCTCGCGGCGCGCGGCAACTCGGGCATGCTGTTCTCGCGGTACCTCCTGGGGTTTTCGCAGAGTCTGGGCCGTCGCCTTCGAGTCGGTCCGGGAGACATCGCCGAGGCCCTCTCGTCGGCGGCATCTTCGTTGCACGAAGTTCTCGAGAACCCCCGCGAAGGCACGATCATCACAGTAGCTCGGGACCTGGCTGCGGAGGCGAGGCGACGGGCCCACTCCCGCCAGGACGTATACCTGTGGCTCCGGGACCTCCAGGCGGCCGCTGAGCGTTCCCTCCAACGAACCCGAGAGATGCTCCCTGCTCTACGGGAGGCCGGCGTCGTGGACGCGGGTGCCATGGGACTCGTGTCGTTCTTCGCGGGCGTCGTTCACTACATAGAGGGGCACGCTCCGGGCGACGTGGTGGCCGAGGCGCCGCCGCCGCGCACGCACGGTAGAGATCGTCCCTCGCTGTACATAGCGCGCGAGGCCGGGATCGGGTCGGACGAAGGTCGCTACTGCACGCAGATCGCAGTGCGGGGGCCGTCCGTGCCCGAAACGGCGAATATCCGGCGAGCTCTGCAGGGAATGGGAACGTCCACGATCGTCTTGCGGGCGGGAGACGTCACAAAGATCCACATTCACGCCGATTCGCCCGAGACCGTGCGAGAGCTTCTTGAGGGTTACGGAGAAGTCATCTCGGAAGTGGTCGAGGACACCCGGTTGGTCGGTGCAGGACGGCACGTAGCGGTCGTCACGGACTCGGCGGCCGATCTGCCGCACGACTGGGCGGAAAGGCACGGGGTCACCATCGTCCCGCTGCAGGTGATCGTGGGGGACCGCACCTACAGGGACGGCATCGACCTGGACAGCGAAGCTCTGAAGGACATCCTCATGACTCCGGGGGCGCCGACTCCCAAGACATCACAGCCCGCTCCGTCCGTTTTCTATGACCGGTATCGCCAGGCGCTCGAACGTGGTGCCGACCAGCTCCTAGGGATTTTCGTCAGCGGGGGCCTGTCCGGCACGTACGGCTCGGCTGCGGCGGCAATGCGGGAGTTTGCCGATGTACCGGCGCAGGCGATCGATTCCCATTCCGGTTCGCTCGGGGTCGGTCTGCTTGTGGCGCGGGCCGTCGAGCTCCTCGATGACGGTCACAGCCTTGAACAGGTCGCGGCGGAAGTGCGTGCCGTCCGTGATCGCTCGAACATTTTCCTCACGGTCAATACCTTCGAGTATCTGCTGCGGTCCGGACGAGTGGGACGGACGAAGGCCTGGCTGGGTGGTCTGCTCGACCTCAAACCAATCCTGTCACTGGACGACGATGGCCGGGTCATCAAGGTAGGGACGGCGCGCGGCACCGAGGACCTCATCCAACAGGTGCTGGGGCTGCTCGAGGAGCGACTGGCCGACGCGAAGCGCTACCGGCTTGGCGTAGCCCACTTCGCGGTCCCCGAAGTCGCGGCCTCTCTCGTGAGACGGCTCGAGGAGCGTTTCGATCCGGTCGAGATCCTGAGCGGTCCGACGACCGCGTCGCTCGCGGTTCACACGGGGCCGGGAGCCTGGACGGTGGCCTACCAGGTGGAAGAGTGAGTCGGATCCAACCGCATGGAAGAGTCCCACGAGCCCTGTGGAACACGACATTCTAGCATTCAGCGGAGAGGAGAACGTGCCAGAAGCACAGGGAAAGCTCGATGACAGGAAGAGAAGCAAACCGGTCGAGGTGAGTGTTGCGATCGAGGCAGCATTGGAGCGCAACGCCCGGGAGCCGGTCCTGCTCGATCTTCGAGGACTGTCCGACGCGACGGATTGGTTCCTGATTGCGACCGGAGACTCGGACACGCACACTCGAGCGATCGCGGACAACATCATGGAGCGCATGCGGGAGGCCGGCCTGAGGCCCGCGGGCGTGGAAGGGAAGGCGAACGCGACGTGGATTCTGCTCGACTACATCACTCTCGTCATCCACGTGTTCCTGCCACACGTGCGAGACTACTATGAGCTGGAGAGGCTCTGGGGCGACGCGCCCATCGTGGCCGTCGAATAGGTCGCGTTCGGAGAGATGTTCTGACGACGGTCCGGGCGATCCTCGTTTCTTGCCTCCCGTTTCACCGCAACTCTATGTTGGCCCTCAGACGTAGAAGAGGCGCGAAACCAGTAAGGACTTGTCAGCAACCTGTAAGGGGAAGAGGCATCTTGAAACCCATTCCACGGATGGCTCGTGCGGGCCTGCCCCTGATGCTCGCCCCGGCGATCCTGGTGGTCCTTGCTGCCTGCGAAGCATCCCCGGAGCCCGGAGCTGTCCGGCCGGAACCGATCCTTCACGGCGCGAGCCTGGTAGTCGGAACGTCTGCGGACCAGTGGAGCCTGATCTCCGTACCGCGGGACGGTGGCCTCGCCGAGACGCGGGACCTGTCGGACCTCCAGCGGGTGGTGTGGACCGGAGTGACCGAGCTGCCGGCATCCGAGGAAGTCCATGCGCTGTCTGATGGGTGGCTGGTGCTGCGCACCGCGGAGGGTATCGTACACACGTACGACCCCGCGTCAGATGCTCTCGTGAGTGTGGGCGAGGTTTCCCCTGAGGCCGTGTGGCTGGATGGCGGTTCGGTCGGGTTGTACTACTCGCCCGATGGATCCCTGCTCGAGGTTTCGCGGGAGGGTGTGTGGAGCTACGGCGTCGCGGAAACGGTGCTCTGGGCCGCCCCCGTGGAGGACGGCGTCCTGGTCGTGCTCGCTGGATCCGGTGAGCGGCGCACCGTCTGGCTACTCCGCCGCGAGGAGGACAGTCCCGCCGAGACGGGGAGTGCGCCGGTAGACGCCCCCGGTGTAGTGACGGCGTGGGGCCGCCGGGCCGTGCTTACTTCTTCCGACGGCCGCGGCCTCATCGTGTTGACCGCCGCGCCGATCGAACAGGCGGGAGAGGTCAGTATGGGCGGGCGGGTGCTCGGCCTGGCCGCGTCTCCGTCCACGCACGAGATCTATGTTGCCGTGGACGATCCCCCGCGCCTGGAAGCCGTGAACCGCTTCGCTCTCTCGACGCGTGTGCTGGCAGACCTGCCGAGTCCCGTGACAGACATGCGTCCCAGCCTGTTCGGTGACGCGATCTTCGTGGCATACGGGAGTGACATCGGTCGTGTTCCCGCGGGCGGTGGCGTCATATCGCCTGTTGCGTCTGTCTGGCGGGCGGACCTGCCCGTGGGGCTGCCGGACGGTACGGTGCTTACCGGCTCCGAGGAGGGCATCGGCGTGACTGATCCGGCATCCGGCACGGCATCTCTGATCGAAGGAGCCGGGCCGGACAGGTGGTGGCTTCCCGTCCGCTGGAATCCGACATCTCCGACCATCGCCACGGACCGAGTATCGGGTGAGCTGGTCCGACCGGACCCGGAGGAGGTGGCGAGGCCTGGCGCGGGGGCGGACTCCGCCCTGGTGGTGCAACGCCCGACCGCAGCCCCAGGGCGCAGGGATGAGCCAGCCGCCGAACGGGATGCCCCGGGTCCTCCGCCTGGATTCTACGCCATCGTCGGTTCGGCGAGGCAGTCCGAAGGCATTCGGTCGCTCACCGCATCGCTCGAGGATGCGGGCTTCCTGACCCAGGTGCACAGGTTTCGCGACGAGGCCGGCCGGACCTGGTACCGGGGGCTCGTGGGACCGTTTCGCTCGCGGTCCGAAGCGGAGGCAGCGTCCCGGCAATTGCTTCGTGAACGTCGTCTGGAGGCCTGGGTGACCGAGATCGGCGCCAGCGGACGACCAGCAGAGGAGCCTATCTGATCGCGTGAGTCAGCCAAACGACAGCGGTGCTGGTCCGGGCGAACCCGGTTGGTTGCCCGAGTCGGTCCGAACGCTCCTCCTTGTCAGCAGCTCCGAGAATGGGGAGTGGGGGGGGCTGGCGGCCGTCGAGCTTGCGGACATGATCGCTGGCGGGCGACACCGAACCCTTCTCGTCAACACGCTGGCCGGATCTTCCGGGCCGGACGGCGCGCTTTGCACCGAGGCAGAGCCGGGACTCACCGACATCATCGCCGGCCGGCGAACGGTGCGGGAGGTCGCGATCACACCTCCAGGCCGTTCTTTCATCTTCATTCCGGCCGGCCAACCGTCCTTGCGTATCTCCGACCTGGCGACCGCGCCCGCTTTTCAACACCTGGTTCGTGCCGCGGGCAGGGGTGGCACGTTCCTGCTCTTCGTCTCCGAGGCCGATCTCCCGGGCCTGGCCTCGATCGACGACAATCGTGTATGCGTAGGAGACTTCGGCGGCTGTGTCGTTCTTGGGGACCTCGCTGATCCGGGAGCCCTGCCGCCGGGAATCAAGCTCCTGGCCCGGGTGGAGAAAGATGTCCCGCCCGCGTCCCTCGGGCCGAAGGATGCCCCATCTCGTGGCCGGGTGTCGGGATTCGCGCGGCCGAGCACCACTCCCGCGATGGTCGCTGGGACCGGCGGCCGCAGGCAGCCGCGCAGTCGGTTGCGGCGGTTCTTGGATGACATCCGAAGGCAAGGGATGGTCCGTGGAGCAGGTGGGGTAGCCGCAGTCTGGGTGGTCGCGGTCCTCGCCGTCTGGTTGGTCTGGCAGGGGCTCTCCGGGTGGCCGGCATTCCAGGATGACTTTGAAACGCCGATCGATTCGGCAGCCGGGGATCGTCCGGGGCTGGCCGAGGCCGGCGAGGGCGAGAGCGAATCCTCCAGCGTCGGTGCACCGGAAGCGGAAAGTCACGACGATGCCGCGGTGGAACCGCAGACCGGAGAGTCTCCAGCGCAGGCCGACTCCGCAGGGATCGGACGCGTCAAACTGCGATACTCCGTCCTCGTCATCAGTACCGTCCTGTTCGAAGACGCGGAAGCCAAGCGAGAGGAACTGACAGAGCTTGGCAGCCTGGCGTTCATTTCGCCGACGCGGATCGAGGGAAAGGGACGGCTGTACTACCGCGTATTCGGGGGTGCGCTGGAGGACAGACTCCAGGCGACGGACCTGATGCGCTTCCTCGTCGATGAGGGTGTGAAACAGAGAGAGCGTGACTGGGACATGCGTCCCGTCACCCTGGCGTTCGCGCTGGCGGATTATGGCTCGGAGGAGGAGGCGGAGAGCGAGCGTGACCGCTTGCATGATGCGGGCGTACCGGCTTATGTGATTTCGGTAGGGGATTCGACCGGGGCGACCTACCGAGTCTATTCCGGCGCGTTCGAATCCGAGGCGGCTGCGGGCCCCGCTGACAGCATGTTATCCGAGGCGGGTCTGGCTGTCACACTAGTGACGAGGAGAGGCGAGCCCAGGTGAAGATCAAATCGCTCACCCTTCACGGCTTCAAGTCGTTCGCCGACAAGACAGAGATCTCGGTTCACGAGGGAATCACAGCCATCGTGGGACCGAACGGCTGTGGCAAGTCCAACATCTCCGATGCGCTGCGCTGGGTGCTCGGAGAGCAGCGCCCGACAGCGATCCGTGGCAGCCGGATGGAGGAGGCCATTTTCCAAGGCACCTCGCAGCGCAAGCCGATTCACCGGGCCGAAGTAGTACTCTCTTTGGCCAACGAGGACGGGATCCTGGCCGTACCATACCCGGAAGTGGTGATCGGGCGGACCCTTCTGCGAGGTGGAGAATCCGACTATCAGCTCAACGGAGCGAGCTGCCGGCTCAAGGATATCCACGATCTGTGCCGCGACACCGGCCTCGGGGCGAACGCTTATTCGATCATCGAAGCGAGGATGATTGACGCGATCCTGTCTGACCGCGCCGACGAGCGGCGGTCGCTGTTCGAGGAAGCGGCCGAGGTTGGCCGCTACAAGGACCGGCGGCGCACGGCGCTCCGACGGCTGGACCAGGCGGCGCACGATCTGAATCGGCTCGAAGATGTCCTCGGAGAGGTGCGCACCAAGGTCAGGTCGCTGGGCCGCCAACGGGGCCGTGCCCGCAAGTACGATGAGCTGAGGGACCGCCGCCTCCAGCTCGAGGTGGCAATAGCCGACGTGAGTCTTCGCACCATGGAGGCGGAGCTGGTAGAAGCGGAGACGAACCTCAAGGCTCGCCGCCGACACCAGCCCGAACAGGAAACGCATCTGCGCCAGCGGGAGACCGAGGCCGAGAACCTGCGGCTCGGAATCGTGGAGCGTGAGAGGGAGAGATCCAACGTCGCATCTGAGCTCGAACGCACCCGGTCGCGGGCGGAGGAGCTGGAGCGCGAGAGACTTCTCGCCCGGGAGAGGATCTCCGCGGCCGAGGCGAGGACACAGAGCATCGGTCTCGAGGCCGAGAGCATAGCGAGCCGGAGCCTCACGGTCGAGGCCGAGATCGCCCGGCTACATGATGGAGTCGATGAAGCGGCTGCGAATCTGACGCGTCGCGCCGAGGGCCGGGATGAGCTGGACGCGAATGTCGAGCGGTTGCGACAGGATCGCCAGGAGGTAGAGCACAGGGAGCAGCAGGCCCTCGACACACTGGCGCAGGTAATTCGGGACGTCGGTGCGCTGGAGGCGGAGGGTGAAGCCGTCCGCGAGCGCAGGCGGGAGTGGGCTCGAGAGCTGGAGCGGCGGCAGACCGAGCTGACCGACATGCAGCAGGCCCTTTTGCTGGGCGACGGAGAGCTCGCTGAACTCAACGCCGATGCGGAGCGGGCGGCGGCCGCCCTCGCCGATCTCGAGGTGGAAGTGGTCGAAGCTCGGGTGGCCGAGCAGGAAAACCGGGAGAGGCACAGGCGGGAGCGCGGTCGCGTCGCCGAGCTCGAGAGCGAGGTTGCGTCTACCGGCGCGGTAGCTGCGGGTCTGGCCTCGATGCTGGCGGAGGGCAGAGATCTGCCGCCCGTTGTCGCGGAGCTGCTGAACGAGCTGGGACCCGCGGATGGGCTCATCGGGGTGCTTGCTGATGTGCTTGAGGCCCCACGTGATCTGCGCCCCGCCGTCGAGTCGCACCTGGGTCCGCTTCTGAACGGTGTACTGGTTCGGGACTGGAAGACCGTACGCGTAGTCCGGGCGTGGCTGGAGGGCCGTGACGCCGAGGAGGGCGTGGTTCTGCTCCCCGTCGATCCAGGCCCCCGGGGTGGCGTCCCGGGAACTGCGAGTGGCCTGGCGGACCGAGTCAGGTTTGAAGGGCCCGGCGAGGAATGGGCGCGATTTCTCCTCCAGGACGTCGAGTTGAGCCAGGACGCACAGCTTCTACCTCGAGCGGGTGCCTGGGTCACGGTGGACGGCTCCGGTCAGGACGAGCGAGGTGTCGTGCGGCTCGGTCGCTCGGCGGCGGGCGCGGGAGCCCTGCGCCGCAGGGGCGAGCTGGCCGAGCTGGATGCACGCCTGCAGTCCATGAAGCTCGAGCTGCAAGCAGCCCACGAGACGGCGACTCGCGCGGAAGGGGAGGCAGCGGCCGTGACAACGGCGCTGACCGAGCTCGAACGACGACAGGCCGCTTCCACCGTCCAGAAGCGGGAGGTGGAAGCGGAGCGGGACACCGTCAGGGGAAGGGCCGAGCGGATGCGCCGCACGGCCAGCGAAGTCGAAGCGCGGGTATCCGAGCTGGAGGCACTGCTCGCCTCTGCTCAGGACGTCGATGGGGACGAGGATGAGCGCCGCGCCGTGATGGATGCGAAACGCGTCGAAGCCGAGGAGGTCCTCGCCCGGGAAAGGGCCGGTCAGATGTCGGCCACGGCGGAGTGGGAACGCGAGAACTCGATCCTGCAAGAGCTCCGCCTCGAGCTTGCCCGGATGGAGGCGGGCCTCGGATCTCTACGCGAGCGCCTTGCACGGTCCACCGACGTCCGTGACGAGCTCGATCTGCGCTCGGCGGAACTCTCGCGTGAGCTCGATTCGCTGGCTCAGATCATCAAGCAGAGTCGTGCGGCCACCGCGAGCGGCGAGGAGGAACTCGTCGCGCTCCTCGAGCACCGCAGCTTGCTCGCGAGCCAGGTGCGCGAGGCTCAGGAGGGTCTGGACGATCGTCGGACGGAGATGGAGGAGCGCGAGGCGGGTCTGCGCACGGAGCGGCAGGCGGAACGGGAATCCGCCGAGCAACGACATGCACTCGAGCTGGAGGTCGCCCAGCTTCGGGGGAACCGAGCGAACATCCGCGAGCGTCTGGAAGCCGAGTGGGAAGTCTCATTTGAAGATCTGAAGGCTCGGATCGAGGCTCCGGAGGACGGTACGGCCGAGGACTGGACCCTCGAGCTCGAGTCGATCCGTACACGGATCGGGAGCATCGGTCCGGTGAATCTGCTCGCCGCGCAGGAGTACGAGGAGGAGAAGGAACGCCTCGATTTTCTCGAGGAACAGAAGAGAGACCTGGACAAGGCGAGGGTCGACCTGCACGATTCAATACGCCGGATCAACGAGGTCGCCTCGGAGGCTTTCAGCCGGGTATTCGGTGAGGTTCGCGAGAACTTCCACCGTATCTTCGATACACTGTTCGAGGGTGGAGAAGCGGACGTTTGGCTGGAAGATCCTGATGATCCACTCGATTCTCCGATCGAGATATCCGCCAGCCCGCGCGGAAAGAAGACGCAGCGCATCCACCTGCTGTCGGGCGGAGAGCGAGCTCTGACGGCACTGGCCCTTCTGTTCGCGATTTACCTGGCCAAACCGAGCCCGTTCTGTGTGATGGACGAGGTGGATGCTCCCCTGGACGAAACGAACATCGGCCGATTCACCGCCATGCTGGAACGGTTCAAGGGTGAGACGCAGTTCATCGTGATCACGCACAACGCACGGACGATTGAAGCAGCCGACTGGATCTACGGGGTCACCATGCAGGAGCCGGGGGTCAGCAAGCTCGTCAGCGTGGAGCTACAGGATCTGCCGCGTGGCCAGGTGGCCTGAAAGGGAGGCAAGCGAGTGCGCCTGACCGTCGTGGGGTGTGGAACCGTGATCCCCGAGGCCGACCGGGTCTGCTCCTCGTACTATCTGGAGCACGGGGACACC
The DNA here is from genome assembly GCA_964195715.1 of Akkermansiaceae bacterium. GTDB lineage: Bacteria > Gemmatimonadota > Gemmatimonadetes > Palauibacterales > Palauibacteraceae > Benthicola. The sequence continues at coordinate 23,222 of CAXMRU010000131.1, forward strand.
CGGGCCCTCCTGGACTGCGGTTCGGGGGCCGTACAGGCGATGGCACGTATCGGTGTGCCGTGGGACCGGTTGTCACACCTGTTCATCACTCATTTTCATTCCGACCACGTTGGGGCACTGCCGGGTCTGTTCTTCGCGTTCCGACATGGGATTCACCCTCCGCGTGTCGACACGCCGCTGGAGGTCTGGGGGCCTCCCGGGACCCGTTCCCTGTTCCGGGGTCTCGCAGCTGCTCTCGGCGACTTCCTCCTCGACCCCGGTTTTCCCATTTCGTTTCGTGAGCTGGTCCCGGGGGCCGAGGTGGTCGCGGGCGAACTTCGCGTAGTCTCGCACGAGGTCCCTCACACGCCCGAGAGCATCGCCCTCCGTTTCAGCGCCGACGCAGGGGCCGCTTCGGTCGTATATACTGGCGACACGGGTCCCGATGAGACGCTCGCGGATTTCTGTCGGGACGCGGACCTTCTCGTAGCCGAGTGCTCGCTGCCCGACGACCTGGTCGGCGACAACCACCTGTCTCCCTCGCGGCTCGCGCGCCTGGCCGACCGGGCAGGCGTGCGAAAGTTGATTGCCACACACATCTATCCGCAGTTCAGGCAGACCTCTGACGTGGCGGGCCTCATCGCTGAGAGTGGGTACGACGGGTCAATCCAGCTCGCCAGCGAAGGACTCCAGGTTCAGATCTAGCGGAGCCTGTCCGAGTAATGGGGCGGTCTGGCCGCGGTCAATCGCGGGCGCTTGCCTGTCCCGGTTGATCCCAGGTTGACCCTCTCGCATACCCTTCCTTCAGACCCCAGGACAGGATTCTTCATCATGTAGAAACGGAGGACGGTATGGTCGAATCCGGAGAACCGGTTCGACACTCGACCGCGTCGACGGCCGCGCAAGGGCATCGTGGATCCGCGGCCCTCGGACGATCCGGAGAGGACCTCGCGGCGGATCTGCTCACCCGTGCCGGTTACAGGATTCTCGACAGGAACTGGCGGGACGGACGATGCGAGATCGACCTCGTCGCGATTCGAAGCGGTCAGGTCGTGTTCGTGGAGGTCAAGACGCGGCGCCCGGGTCCCCAGCCTGCTTCCGAGGCCGTGACCCCAGCTCAGCGTACCAACATCCGGCGCACAGCCGCCGCCTGGATGCGCCGGCACCCTCGAGTGGGCGCCTCGTTTCGGTTCGACATCATCGCCTTCACGTGGTGGCCGGATAGCGATCCGGAAGTGACCTACATTCCAGGAGCGTTTGACGCCACCGACCCCTGACAGCCTCCTGAGCGACCTGCTGTACTTGGTCAGCAGCATTCTGATGCTCGTCGATTGACCCCGGCAGGGGGCCACCATACCTTCGCTGCGCCCCAGGCCCGTGGGGCCGGAGCGCGTGAATCCCGTCAGGACCGTGAAGGTAGCAGCGGTAAGCGTGTAAAGGTCGCCACGGTTCGCCTGGGGTATCTTCGTCCGCCCCTTCCCGATCCACTCGGACAGGCTCCTCGCCCACGCCGTGCCTGCAAGTGCTCACTCCGCTTTCGAGCCCGGCTCCGGGAGGGTAGCTTGGCCGTCATGTATAGAACCGCGCTGGCCAGGACCTACAGACCACGTCGCTTCGCCGAACTCGTCGGCCAGGACCACGTCGCTTCCACGCTTCGGGTGGCCGTCGAGACGGGGCGCGCCGCCCACGCGTACCTTTTCTGCGGTCCGCGCGGAATCGGGAAGACAACGGCCGCTCGCGTGCTGGCGATGGCGCTCAACTGCTCCGAGCGGCAGGACGGAGAGCCGTGCGGCGTCTGCGAGTCCTGCACAAGCATCTGGTTGGGCCGGACCTCCCTCGACGTGGTCGAGATCGACGCTGCCAGCAACCGGGGAGTCGACGACGCCCGCGACCTCCGGGAGCGCGCGATGTACGCGCCGTCGGACGAGAAGCGTTACAAGGTGTACATCGTCGACGAAGCCCACATGCTGACACGCGAAGCTTGGAATGCCCTCCTCAAGATCCTCGAGGAGCCTCCGCCCCGCGTGGTCTTCGTGTTCGCTACGACGGAACCGCAGAAGATCCGGCAGAGCGCGGCTCCCGTGCTCTCCCGGTGTCAGCGATTCGACTTTCGCCGCGTGTCGGTATCCGACCTTATGGGTCGGTTGGAAAGCGTGGTCGAGCAGGAGGGGGTATCGGCAGATTCCGCCGCACTGCTTCCCATTGCCCGACGGGCGGAGGGAGGCGTCCGGGACGCGCTTTCGCTCCTCGACCAGGTACTCTCGTTTTCCGGCGACACGGTGTCTGCCGAGGACGTACGCCGCATGCTTGGTCTGGTCGAAGAGGAGCGGTTCGTCGAGCTCCTCGACATCGTCCGCGCGGGTGATCGGGCCGCGGTGTTTCCATTTGTCCAGGCTCTCCTCGACGAGGGATACGACCTTGCGGAGTTTGTTCAGGGCCTGGGAGACACGCTCCGCGCGGTTCTGGCTTTGCGGTTGGATCCGGAGTGCGATCCGGCCGAGTTGAGCGCCGAATCCCGGAAGACGCTCGCGGAGAGCGGACAGCGCTTCACGGAGGAAGAACTGTTGCGGCTACTCGTTGCCACGGCGGACTTCGAATCGGCGGGTCGGTTCCGGCGGAGCGCTCAGCCCCGGATCCAGGTCGAGGTGCTCCTGCTCCGCCTCGCCAGTCTCGACAGCAGCGTAGAATTGCGGGAGCTCCTGGGAGCCCTGGGCGCCGAAGAGAGGAAGCCGGAGCTTCGCTCTCGGCCGGAAGAAAGCCGTGCGAGCGACAGTTCAAAGGGCAGACGGAAGCCCTCACCACGCGCGAGCCCGAGCCGAGAACCGGCCTCCGAGCGGCCTTCGAGTGGTGAATCGACAGTCGCTGATCCTACCGGCGCCGGCGACGAACCTGCACAACCCGAGGAATCTAAGGAGGAGGCTGCCTCCGTGGCCCCCGGCGGGACCGGGGACCTCGATCTCCGGGCTGTGTGGGCTGATGCCCTGAGAGCGGCGCGAGGTTCGGCTCCCGGCGGTCGACTCGTCGGACTCCGCGGGGCCACCGTGGCAGGATTCTCGGACGGAGAGCTGGCTCTGGAAGTTCCACCTGGCCTCGCCGGAGACCTGGAGAACTTTCTTGGTGACGCCAGGCGTTCGGCGTCTCTGCGCGCCGAGCTCGCTAAACGTCTCGGGATCGAGGCGGGTGAACTGCGGTTTAGATTGGGAGACGGCGGTTCTCGGCAACGAATCACGGCGGAGTCTGCCAGGGATCTGAAGCTTCAGCGCCTCGTCGAGACGGATCCCCGGCTCCGCGATGCGGTAGAAACACTCGACTTGAAATTGGCCGAGGAGTGACGACTCTTGGAAAACCTGAATCAACTACAGCAGCTCATGCAGTTGGGCCAGCAGATGCAGTCCCGCCTTGCCGAGATCCAGGAGAGACTGGAAAAGGAGACGTTTTCGGCCTCGGCGGGAGGCGGACTCGTGGAAGTGACGGCAGACGGTAAAGGCGGTATCCGCTCACTTCGCATCGATCCGGCTGCCGTGGACGTGGACGACCTGGAGATGCTCGAAGATCTGATCCTGGCAGCGATTTCCCAGGCCCAGGGGAAGGCACGCGAACGGCTCGAGGCGGAAATGCGACAGGCTACGGGAGGAATGCCGCTCCCAGACCTGGGCTCGCTTCTGGGTGGTTGAGTGTCGGCGATCGAGACACTTATCGGTGAGTTTGCCAGACTCCCGGGGATCGGACGCAAGACAGCCCAGCGCCTGACGTACTACCTGCTCAAGACGCGACCCGAGGACGCGCGCCGTCTCTCCGCCGCCATCGACCGGGTGTTGGCCGAGGTCAGACCGTGCGACGAGTGTGGAAACCTGAGCAGCGAGGCGCCCTGCGAATTCTGTCGCAATACGAGGCGCGATGCGGCGCAGATGTGCGTCGTCGAGGAGGCGTCGGACATCGCGGCGATCGAGGCTTCCGGGCGGTTTCGCGGCAGGTATCACGTACTGGGCGGTCACCTGTCGCCGCTGGACGGAGTGGGGCCGGACGAGCTGAATATCGTGTCGTTGATGCGGCGCTTGAGCGAAGGGGTGACCGAGCTGATCATCGCCACAAATCCGAGTGTAGAGGGAGAGGCCACGGCGGCCTATCTGCACCGGACGGTCGCTGCGCTTCCGGGTCTCCTGGTGACCCGTCTGGCACGCGGCCTGCCTGTAGGTGGTAATCTGGAGTATGCGGACGGAGTGACCATAGCGGAGGCGTTCAGCGGACGCCGGGAGATGTAGATGTCGGACAGAGTGATCATGGTACGGGAGGAGTCCGCGGTCTGGAGAGTCTTGAAGATCGCTGCCATCGGCGTGCTCGGACTCGCCGCCATCGGCGGTACCGGCGTGTGGCTGGCGCGGGACCAGATGGCGCGACACCACAGCGACTTGTTCAGCCCTCACCCCCTGCGCCGCCTCGCGGCCCTGGGTTACCTGCGGGCCCATCCGGACGTCGACAACGTGCTCCTTCTGAGGGATTATCTGGCCTGGGAGAAGCGCCCGATGCTCCGCAAGCAGGCGACGGTGATCCTGGCCGGAATGGAAGAGGTGCTGGCGGCTGAGGAGAGCATCGAGAGGGCCTGAGCGCATGCCGATCACGCACCCCGTATCCGGTGAGCTGGGCTGCAAGGTTGTCTACTACGGCCCGGCGGCGAGCGGCAAGACGACCAACCTCAAGTACGTCTACGGTCGTCTCGACCCGTCGTCGCGCGGAAGACTGATCGCACCTACGGACGGACCGGAGCGGACACTTTTCTTCGATTTTCTCCCTGTGGACATGGGTGTGGTTCAAGGCGTGCGTACGCGGTTCTACCTGTATACGGTTCCGGGCCAGGCGCCGCAGCGCGAGAGTCGGAGACTGGTACTCCGAGGAGTCGACGGAGTGGTGTTCGTCGCAGACAGCCACCCGCAGCGCCGAGCAGCGAATCGCGAGTCGCTGGACGACCTGAAGGCGAACCTCGAGGATGCCGGTATCCGTCTCGCGGACATCCCCCTCGTCGTTCAGTACAATAAGCGTGACCTTGGTGGTGCTGCGGCGCTGGATGAGCTGCGGGGCGAGCTGAACCAGTCGGGTATGCAGGACTTCGAGGCCGTGGCGATCAGTGGACAGGGTGTCCTGGAGTCGCTTACGGCCATCTGCCGTCAGGTCGTCAAGGCACTCGACCGTGCGTAATCGAGTGGCCAGCGACGTCAACCTCCCCAACGCCATAACCACACTCAGAGTGCTGCTTGCCCCGGTGGTGACGGTCCTCCTGTTCGAGTCCGGTGCTTCCGCACGCCTTGTCGGGTTCGTCGTGTTTCTGGCGGCCGCGCTGTCCGACCTGGTGGACGGAGCGCTGGCACGTCGCCGCGGGGAAATCACGGATTTCGGGAAACTCGTGGATCCGCTCGCGGACAAGTTGCTGCTCGTCGCGACCCTGATTCCGTTCTACCTGATCACGCTGCGGTCACCGGATCTCGGGGAGCTGCCTCTCTTTGGCGGGATCGGTCTATGGGTCCTGGTGGTGTTCTTCGGCCGTGAGCTGCTCATCACGTGGCTTCGCACGGTCGCCGCCCGGCGCGGAGTGGTCGTTCCCGCGCAAACCATCGGCAAGCGCAAGGCGCTGGCCCAGAATATTTTTGTCGGATCGATGATCCTCTGGATCACGTATCGAACGGCGGCGATCGAACACGGCTGGACCGGGTCGCTCAATACGTTCTGGGCGGCGCTGCACGGCTGGTTCACCACCATCAGCCTCATCGTCGCGCTCGTCCTGACCGCCGTGTCCTTGATCGTGTATCTAGTTGGGTTCCGCCGGCTCTTCCGTGGAGACGAGGCTTGACGGGAGAGGGCACGGCGGTGTCGCCGGGTACATCCCCGCAGAGCGTTGCGGCCGACGTACTGCGGAAACTGCGCTCGACAAGCGCCACACTCGCCGTGGCCGAGAGTTGCACCGGTGGCTGGTTGGGCAAGGTCATCACGTCGATTCCGGGAGCTTCCGCCTCGTTCTGGGGGGGCGTGATCGCCTACGACAACGAAGCAAAGCTGAAGCTCCTGTCGGTCTCGCCGGATGTGCTGACGGCTGATGGCGCGGTGTCGGAACGCACGGCGCGCGAGATGGCATCGGGCGTCGTAGAAGTGTCCGGGGCCACGTGGGGAGTCGGAATCACCGGGCTCGCCGGCCCGGACGGGGGTACGGCGGACAAGCCCGTGGGCACCGTGTACGTGGCGATCTCGGGTCCGTGCGACCTGTGCCGTACGTACCACCTTTGCGGCGACCGAAGGAGGATCCGTCGCCAGGCGGTTGACAAGGCGCTCGAACTGCTGGACGAGGCGCTGGGTAGCCAATGATTCCCGAGCGAACGGGCACGATGGAGGGCGCGGGGGGAGTGCGGCTGTTCTTCCGCATTCGTGAACCCGATGATCCGCGTGGGCGACTTCTCGCAGTTCACGGCATCGGCGAGCATTCAGGCCGATTGGACCGGGTATCGGACAGCGCCCTCGCAGCAGGATTGACGTTCTGTGCCATGGACATGCGGGGGCACGGTCGTTCGCAGGGCCGCCGCGGACACGCTCGCTCTTTCGATCGCCTTCTGCAGGATCTCGATCGGTTTCGTCGTCGATCGGGCGACGGCGGATCGACCGGCCCGATCTTCCTGTTGGGCCACTCGCTGGGCGCCCTGGTCGTCGGCCGGTACGTACAGGAGTTCGGTTTTCCGGATCTGGCAGGCGCGATTCTCGTTGCACCGTTCGTCGGTCTGGTGATTCAGCCGCCGGTGTGGAAGCTTCGGCTGGGAGAGATGGCGGACCGCCTGGCTCCAGCTCTCACGCTCGACAACGGGATTCGCTCCGAGGACCTGTTCCGGCAGGCCGAGGAGCGAGAGCTTTACGACAGGGATCCCCTGGTACATCACCGCATAAGCTCCCGGTTGTGGGGTGAGATGCGACGCAACTCGGCCGTGATGATGCGCAAAGCCGAGCAGAGCCGCACACCGTACCTGTTTCAGATTCCCGGCGATGATCGAGTCGTGAGTTCCATGGCCAGCCGGGAGCTGGCGGACCGACTCGGCGGCGAGAGCCGGGTCCTCGAGTACGACGGGGCGTTTCACGACCTGTATCACGACCCTGTCGGCGAACGGGCCTCGACGGATCTGGTCGGCTGGCTGCGGCAGAGATTGGACGACAGAACGCGCGCGGAGGGTGCCGGCGCCGTATAGTGTCCGGCCGACGTACGCCGTGAGAAAGGCATACAGGAGGAAAACTTGTTCGGACGAAGAGATGAACCCGAGGAGCAGATGGCTCCCGCGGACGAAGCGATCGAGGCGGACAGTGCAGAATCGGCGGCGGAGGATGACGGTCTCTCGACGGACGGAGGCGACCCGGGTGGGGCCGTGGACGAGATCGTACGTGAGGAGGCGCTGAACGATCCGGCGCAGCGCCTGGCGGAGGAGCTGGAGTCCGTGAACGACAGGCTTCTCCGGCTGGCCGCGGAGTTCGAGAACTTCCGCAAGCGCACCCGGCGAGAGCAGGCCGACTTGTCAGCCATAGCACAGGCGGATCTGGCGCGTCGACTACTCTCGACACTCGACGATCTCGCTCGGGTGTCGTCCACGCCCCCCGAGACGACGACGGTCGAAGACCTCGACCAGGGCCTTGAGCTTATCCTGCGTAACCTGCGCAAGGAGCTCGAGGAGGCAGGGCTTACTCGCATCGAAGCGTTGGGCGCGCGATTCAACCCGGAGATGCACCAGGCCCTGATAATGGCGGACACTCAGGATCCGGAGATGGACGGCACCGTCTCCAGCGTGTTCGTAGACGGGTACGAGTTTCGCGGGCGCCTGTTGCGGCCGGCGCAGGTGGAGGTGCTCAACTACTCGCCCGACGGCGGTGAGGACCTCTGATGTCCACGCGGGCGAAGGACTATTACCAGACCCTCGGCGTTCTGCAGAATGCTTCGGACGAGGAGATCAAGAAAGCGTACCGGTCCCTCGCCAAGAAGTATCACCCCGACGCGAATCCGGATGACGTGAGCGCCGGCGAACGCTTCAAGGAGATCTCGGAGGCGTATACGGTCGTGTCGGACCCGGAGAGTCGCAAGAAGTATGACCAGTTGCGCCGGTTCGGTGGGTTGGGAGGTTTCCACCCGGGGACGGGCCCGGCGCGGCCCCCCGGGCCCGGTACCGGCCGAGGGTTCCGGTTCGAGGACCTGGGCGGCATCGGGGACGTCTTCAGCTCGATCTTCGATCTCGGGAAGCGAACCGCTTCGGACAGGCAGAAAGGCCCCGTTCGCGGCTACGACGTCGAGTACCTGATCGAGATCCCGTTCCGAACGGCCGTTCGCGGCGGCAAGGTCACGATCGACGTGCCGATCTCGGAGGAGTGCGCCACTTGCGACGGGACGGGGGCTGCTCCCGGCGCCGGGTTGGACACGTGTTCCGAGTGCCAGGGTCGCGGGACCGTCACATTCGGCCAGGGCACGTTCTCTGTGCCGCGCCCGTGTCCGGCTTGCGTCGGCAGGGGGCAGATCCCCCGCGAATTGTGCAGCGCGTGTTCCGGCAGGGGTGAGGTGTCGTCGCGCCGCCGCATCGTGGTCACGGTTCCGGCCGGAGTCGACAACGGCTCTCGTCTCCGCATCCCGGGGCAGGGGGAAAGGGGACCCGGTGGCGGTCGTCCCGGCGACCTCGTCGTGAAGTTCAAGGTCCACGAGGACCGTTTCTTTTCGCGGGAAGGACTCGACATCGTGTGCGAAGTGCCGATAAACGTGGCGCAGGCCCTGCTCGGCTCGCGGATTCGCGTACGCACCGTCGACAACAAGAAGATCGTTCTGAAGATTCCCGCTGGCGTCCAGTCGGGCACGACCTTCCGAGTCAAGGGCCAGGGCGTGGAGAAGGGGGAGCGAACGGGCGACCAGCTGGTTCGTGTGATCGTAGCGGTACCAGAGGAGCTGTCAGAGGAGGGACGGGAAGCGGCCGAGCGGTTCGCCAAGGCCGAGGGGCTGCGTCACTGATCCACGCATGGTCAGCTGCGAGTCAGGACCGTTCCGATTCCAGAATGATGCCACCGCCGACGACGATGTCTCCGCTGTAGAGCACGGCACTCTGTCCGGGCGTCACGGCCGCCTGGGACGCCTTCAGATCCAGTGCGAAGCCCTTCACGCTTGCCGACCGTACGCGCGCTTCAACGATGGGAGCGCCATGGCGGATTCGTACGCCGATCGTGTCGCCGGTGCGCGGCCGGCCGGCGAGCCAGTTGGCTTCCCCGGCGACCAGGCCGGTCGTAGCGAGCGACTCTCTCGGACCGACCACCACCGTGCGTGACTCCGGACGAATCTCCACTACGAACATCGGTTCGCTGAAACCGCCGGGGAGTCCCTTCCTCTGACCGACCGTGAATCGAGCATAGCCCGGATGCTGCCCGATGTTCGTGCCGTTCTCGAGCATCAGGGGGCCCGGAGTCAGTGCGGGATGAAACTCGCCGAGATGGTCCCTCAGCACGGCCGAGTAGTCGTCGTCCGGGACGAAGCAGATCTCGAAGGACTCCGGCTTGTCGGCGGTGATCAGGCCGAGAGATCTGGCCGTCTCCCGCACCTCGCCCTTGGTGAGGTCTCCGATCGGGAGCAGAAGCCGATCGAGGACGGTCCGTGGGATCCCCCACAGGAAGTACGTCTGGTCTTTCCGATCGTCCTCAGCTCTGCGCAGGCAGGACCCCTCGGGGCCGCGGGTCACGCGCGCGTAGTGCCCCGTCGCCATGTACTGGCAATCCAGGGCGTCGGCCCGGCGGACCAGATCCCTGAACTTGGTGAAGCTGTTGCACCGCACACATGGGATCGGTGTTCGTCCGGCTGCGTACTCCTGGACGAAGTCGCGGACTACGTCGTCCGCGAATTCCTTTTCGAGGTCGAATACCTGGTGCGGGAATCCAAGGGCGGCCGCCACCGCTCTCGCGTCCGAAATCCCCTCGAGGCCGCAGCACTTTTGAGCCGGTCCCGTCGCGTCCGAGTAACAGAAAGTCTTCATCGTGGCGCCGACGACCCTGTAGCCGGTTCGGGCCAGCATTGCCGCGGCGACGCTGGAGTCCACACCGCCGGACATGGCGACGAGAACCGTGTCTCCGCTCACGTGCCGGCCTCTCTCAATCGGTGGACCGAGTCGGCCACGGCCGAGGCGGCCTTTCCGATGTCATCTTCCGTCGTGGTCGGACCGAAGCTGAACCGGATCACGGCGTACGGCCCAAAGGGAGTGACCCCTATCGCCTCCAGGACGTGCGAACCGGTAGACGAACCGCTCGCACATGCCGAGCCCGCGGATACCGCGATGCCTGCCATGTCCAGCGCCGTGAGTAGAACCGCCTGGTCACATCCGGGCACGCCGACGCTGAGCACGTTGGGAAGGCGCTCGGGAGCCTCCTCCGCGTGAACCCTCAGGTCAGGGATCGAACCTCGCAGGCGAGATTCCAGCTCGGTCCGCAATTCTTTCCAGCGCTCCGCTGATGCCGGGAGAGCATCGACGGCAAGGCGTGCCGCCTCCGCGAAACCGGTCGCACCCAGCGGGTTCTGGGTTCCCGGCCACAGCGAGCTTTCCTGTGACCCACCGTAGGACAGGGGCTCGAGCTCCACCTCTCCGCTGCGCACGAGCAGACCGATTCCGACGGGGCCGCCGATCTTGTGGGCCGTAGCGGTCAGCAGGTCGGCTGGAACGTCTTGCAGGGACACAGGCAGCTTTCCCACGGCTTGAACCGCGTCCGTGTGGAACAGGGCACCGTGTCGATGTGCCACATCACACAGGTCGCGAACGGGCTGCACGGTACCCACTTCGCTGTTGGCCCACATGACCGACACCAGGGTGGGTCGATCGTCCTTCCCCGCGAGCCGGTCCTCGAGCAACTGCGGGTCGAGCCTTCCAGCCGAATCCACCGGCAGCACGTCAACCTCACAGCCCTCGGCCCGCGCACGGCGGGCCGCCTCCAGGACGGCCTTGTGCTCCACCGCGGAGACCAGCAGCCGGGCCCCGCCGGCGTGGGCCCGTGAGAACCCGAGGATGGCAAGGTTGTCAGACTGTGTGCCTCCACCCGTGAACACGATACTTGACCGCGATGTGCCGAGCATCTCAGCGAGATGGGACCTCGCCGTTTCGAGCGCAGCGGCGGCCTGCCCTCCGGGAGAATGAGTGGACGCCGGATTGAAGTCAGCCGTGCCGATCAGGCGCTGCATCGCTTCCCAGACAGGAGTGCGCAGCGGCGACGTGGCCGCGTGGTCGAGGTAGATCATGATCCCTGGAGCGTCACAGTGAGCGAACTCGCATGCGGGCGATGTCTTCGATTTCCACCGTTTCCTCGGTGTAGAACGGCTCGCCGTACGCACGCCGGATCAGGCTCCCGTAATGTCGACTCTGGCTTTCCACGAGATCGTAAAGCGACTGGCCGGTGGGGAACGCCTCGCCGGCCTGGGTCACGCCTTCGAACTGCGATGAGTACGAGCGTAAGGCTTCCATCTTACGGTCGAACTGATCGGTGATATCCACCACGAACGTGGGCTTCACGGGGTCCTCCCGGAAGGCCAGACCATACAGGATCTTGTGCGGCCGGTGTGTCGGTTCGTCGTTGCCGTAGCGGGTGAGCCCGGCGAGAAAACACGCGTCGCGGCACAGCTCGGCGGCCAGCCTGTGATCCGGGTGGTGGCCCCTGAGGAAGGGCAGGATCACGACCCTTGGCTTGAGCGCGCGCAGGATCTCGACGATCCGCTCGCGCGCGTCCACCGTGTTCATGACACCGGCGTCTGGCAGTCCGGCGTTCACGCGTTCGACGATCCCGAGGACGCGACCTGCCCGGGCCGCCTCCTCGCCCCTCATCTCGGGCGTTCCCCGGGTACCCGTTTCGCCTCGCGTGAGGTCGAGGATCGCGGTTCGGTATCCCTGGTCGGCGCAGCGGGCGATGGTCCCGCCGTACAGCAGCTCGGCGTCATCCGGATGCGGCCCGACGGCCAGTACGTCCACCGCACGCTCCATCATACGGTCCATTCCCTGTCGCGAAGGTCGTTGAAGAAGTCTTCTGGTGATAACGCGGAATCGTGAGCTCCGAGGAACTCATTCATAGCGCAGCGCCTCGACAGGGTCCAGTCTGGCTCCCTTGGCGGCCGGGTACAGTCCGAACCCGATGCCCGTGAAAACCGACGCCAGCAGGGCTATTACGATGGACCACAAGGGCACTTCCGCCGGCACCGGCGTGAACGTTGCCACGGCCCATACTATGAGGCCACCGAGCGCCATGCCGATGGCTCCGCCGAGCAGCGTGAGGGTGGCGGCTTCGACCAGGAATTGCCACAGGAGGTCCCTCCTTCGCGCCCCCACCGACTTCCGGAGGCCTATCTCGCGCGTACGCTCGGTGACCGAGATCATCATGATCCCGATCACGCCGACGCCTCCGACGAGGAGTCCGACGCCGGACAGGGCCACCATGACGGTAAAGAAGACACCCGTGAGGTCGTTCCAGAAATCGAGCACCTGGTCCTGGGTGATCAGGTGGAAGTTGTCGTCCTGGCCGGGTCCGAGGCCCCGGAGCTGTCTCATCCGACTGCGCACGGCCTCCAGGGCTTGATCGAGGGTGACCTCGTCGTGCGGTTTGACGGTGAACCACACCAGGCGGTCCCACACGCGCATGTGCTTGAGCGCCGCGGAGAACGGAACGTACACATAGTGGGTCTGGAGCCCGGCAAACAGGTTCTGTGGCGGCCGGTAGACGCCGACCGCTTTGAATGGCGACTGCCTGCTTCCGGAGCGACCGATGTTGAGTCGCTTGCCCAGGGGATCCAAGCCTTCGTACAGGTCGGCGGCCGTGGCGGAGTCGACGACGGCCACCGCACGGCGCCGCTGCTCCTCCGTGCCCGTGAAGAACCGCCCGTCGGTGAGATCGCCGCCGTCCACCTCCATGTAGTTGGCGTCCACTCCGTACAAGGAGATCCGGACGTCTCTGTCCCCGTTGCGGGCGTGGTAACCCATGCCGGAAAGATCCACCCCCGCCGCCGTGTAACGGATCTCGGACAGGCGAGTGAGGTCGCGCGTCCACCGCGGGTCGAGCGGTGGGTTCTTCATGAACTCGTTCTCTTCTTCCTCGAGTCCCGTCTGAATGCCTCCACCCCCACCGACCGGCGCGTGGAATACATAGAACGTGGTCGGCCCCGCCGAGGCGATGATGTCACCGAAGCTGTTGTTGAGTCCGGTGACCATTGCTGCCATCACGAGCACGACCATCACGCCGATCGTCACTCCGAGGATCGTCAGTCCGCTGCGTACTTTATTCGCGCGGAGCGAGTCGAAGGCGACCGCCAGGCCTTCCTTCACCGTCGTGAACAAGCCCATGCCCCCACGCACTCGTCTACTCATAGCGCAGCGCCACGATCGGATCCTGCTGCGCGGCCCGGTAGGCGGGATAGATCCCTGAGCCGACTCCGACCAGGAGGCCGAGTAGCAGCGACACGACTATGGCCCACATCGGAACGGACGCGGGGACTGGAGTCAGCGCGTCCACCGTTTTTCCCATCGCGATCCCGAGGCCGATTCCGATGGCGGCGCCGGCCACCGACAGCGTCGAGGATTCCGCGAGGAATTGCAGCAGGATGTCGCGCCTCCGCGCTCCGAGGGCCTTCCGGATGCCGATCTCCTTAATGCGACCGGCCACGGACAGGAGCATGATGTTCATGATCACGATTCCGCCGACGACGAGCGAGATCGACACCAGGCCGGGCAGGGCCACGAACAGTATCCGGTTGATCTTTTCCCACGCTCCGAGGAGGTCGCTGGAGGTCTGGAGCCAGAAACTGTTCTCCACGTCCGGCCTCAGCTTCCGGTCCCGCCGCAGGGCAGCCTCGACCTCCAGCATGGCCCCTTCCATCTCCTCCGTCGACCTCATCTTGACCTGGATCTCCTCGACCCTGTCCCTCCGCCACGCCATGGTTTGCCGATACGTAGAGATCGGTACGAGCACCGACGCGTCGCGGATGACGCCCAGGAGGCCGCCCTGCTTCTCCCACACGCCTACGACCTTGAGCCGATTGGCCCCGAGCCGGATCCGCTTGCCGATCGGGCTCAAGTCGGGGAAGAGCCGCTCGGCGATGTCCGCCCCGATCACCGCAACCTTGAGCGACTTTCGCTCGTCCAGCGGAGACAGCCCCCGCCCCTCGGCGATATCCCAGCCCTGCATCGTCTCGTACCCTTCGGAACCGCCGATCACACGGATATTCTTGCGTCTCCTCTCGTTGTACGAGACCTGGTTGAACCCGCGGTCCACGCTGTACGAGAAGCGCCACGCGTCCGGGGCGGCTCGGCGCACGACTTCCACGTCGTGCATTGTGAGGTATGGATTGCGGGCCTGCCTGCGACGGCGCTCTTCGCTCTCCGCGCCGGTGGACACCTGGCTGCGTCGCACGACCGTGAAAGTATTGACCCCGAAGATGGCACCCGCGAAATCGTCCTGGACATACCGGTTCACGCCCTCGACTATCGTGATGACGGCGATCAGGAACGTGATTCCGATGATCACGCCGATGAGCGTGAACGCCGACTTGAGTTTGTGCGCCCAGATCTGTTGAAGCGCTATGCGGATGCCTTCGAGGATTCTCACGGTGCTCGCCGCCGCCCCGGGTTCTCAGGCACCGACGACGGGAGACCCGGCCTGCGCGTCGTGGGACTCGATCATGCCGTCGATCAGCGTGATGACCCGCTCGGCGTGCGCCGTGATGTGCGGCTCGTGCGTAACCATGATGATCGTCTGCCCCTCGTCGTGCAGCGCATCGAACACGGTCATGATCTCCTCGGACGTGACGGAGTCCAGGTTGCCGGTCGGCTCATCGGCCAGGAGGATCGAAGGTCTGTTTACGAGCGCCCGCGCGATGGCAACGCGCTGCCTCTGGCCGCCGGACAGCTCGTTCGGCTTGTGGTCCATGCGGTCGGTCAGGTCCACCTGCGCGAGCGCCTCCTTCGCCCGCTCGATCCTCTGCCGGGCCGAGACCCCGGCGTAGATCAGCGGGAGTTCCACGTTGTGCAGTGCCGTCGCCCGCGGCAGAAGGTTGAATGTCTGGAAGACGAACCCGATCTCGCGATTGCGGATACGCGCCAGCTCGTCATCGTCCAGGTCCTGCACTGGCTGGTCGTTCAGGATGTACTCGCCCGACGTGGGCGTATCCAGACACCCGATCAGGTTCATCAGAGTAGACTTGCCGGAGCCGGACGGCCCCATGATCGCTATGTACTCGTTGCGTCGAATCTGGACGTCCACGCCGCGCAGCGCGCGCACGAGCTCGGTCCCCATCTGGTAGTGCTTCTTGAGTTCGTGCGTCTGGATCACGATGTCGTTGGGAACGGTCATCTAGCCCTCGCTGTTTCCGGCCCCCGGCTGGCCGTTGTTCTTGCCCTCGTCGGCGATCTTCACGATCGCGCCGTCCTCCAGGTCTCGGATCGCCTGGTAGGATCCCGAAACGACCGTTTCACCTTCATCCAGCCCGCTGATGACTTCGAAGTAGTTGTCACCGGCGATCCCCACCTCGACGGGCCGGAATCGCACCCGATCACCGTCCAGGACGTAGACGCCCTCGATCGGCTCGGAGTCTTCCGAGCCTTCCCGTGCCCCGACCGCCGCGTCGGAGTCCGCATCCGAGCTGTCCTCCTGTTGGACTTCTTCACCTTCCTGAGGAATCCGTTCGAACTGTGAGGGTTCCAGGAGAGCCAGCGCGATGATCGGAATGGCCAGCACCTCCGGCTTGACCGCAGTAACGACGTCGGCGGTCGCCGACAGGTCCGTGCGCAGGTCTACGCCGGGATCTTCGAGAGTGATGCGTACCTCGAAGTCGATCGCCTGCTCCGAACCGCTCTGCAGCTGATTCCGCGGTCGGATCGAGCTGTTCCCGATCTTGGTGACCCTGCCCAGGAACTCCCGGCCGGGGTATGCGTCGATGAGCACGACGGTAGAATCGCCGATCTCGATCTCGGGCACATCCGTCTCGTCGACCTCGATCACGGCTTCCATGATCGAGAGGTCGGAAATCGTCAGGAGGAGACTGCCGGGGTTGTTCATCGTGCCCACGACCGCCGTCTCTCCACGCTCCACGTTCAGGCGCGTGACCCGGCCGCTCATCGGCGCCTTGATGACCGTCTTCGAGAGGTTGTCGGCCGCTTCGCGCACACTGGCCCGCGCCATCTCGACCCCGTGACTGGACGATTCCCACAGCGCCTCCTGGACTTCGGCCTGGGTTCTCGTCTGCTCGTATTCCGTCTCCGTTACCATTCCCGCCGCCGCTTCCTTGAGCTGGCGGATCCGATCCCAGTCGCGCTGCGCCTGCAAGTAGTTGCCGCGGGCCTGCGCCTCGCGCGCCCGCGCGTCGGCGAGAGCTGCCTCGGCTCGATCCACTGCGGCCTCAAAGCGGGCCGCGTCGATCACGAGCAGCAACTCGCCCTCGACAACGTCGTCTCCCTCCTCGACGGTCAGTCGCACGATACGTCCGGAGACGTCGGCACTGATGTCCACTGACGTCTTCGGCTCGACGTGACCCGTGGCCGTGACGCGAGCTACCAGGTCCATTCGACCCACGTCCTCGACGCGGACCTCTATCTCATCGCCGCCTCGGCCACCCAGCACCGAGGCCGCCACCGCCACGACCACCAGAGCGCCGATGCCGATCGCGACTTTGCGCTTACGAGACATCTATCTCTTTCCTTGACAACTGATTCGCGGACTCTCACCCGATCCGCCTGCCATACGTCTAAAACGAGCCGGCAGTTTCAACCGCCGGCCCGTTTGTGGAACACCCGATACACCCGGATTGTTGCCTCTTCAACAACCCTCTGGTAATCAAGGCCGTGCGACGCGACGGGCCGCCCACCCACGCTCCGGAATCGCCACGCTCAGTACGCGGCCGTTGGTCGTCCCGACCCAGACGAGGGTCTCCTCGTCGCCTACCATCAGGCTATATCGGGTGGCGGGCACTGTCGTGTTGTCGATCGGTAGGGAATCGCGAGACAGCCCTCGTACGCGAAGGGGCACCAATCGACTCTCAGTCGGGACAAGCACTTCGAGATCCAGGGTGCGCGGATCCGCGGAGGCACGGAGATACGTGGCGACTGCCACATAGTGGTGAGCGATCTCGCGCTCCAGGATCACCATGCGGTCGCTGGCCAGGAACTCCGTGAAACGCTCCCCCTCATCCGACGTTGTGGTGACCCGTAGCCTGCTGCCGGTCCGATTCACGATGACGTGCAGGGCCGGCCCCTCGCGAGTTTGGAGCTCGTACCTCAACGGTCTGCCTGATCCGTCGAGACGCAGTCCCACTTCCATCGACCGCAGCGCCTCGGGCCCTCCCTCGCGCGTCACTCGACCGACGGCCACGATGTCCTCGCCTCGCATGCGGATCGCGAACGTCTCGGTGCCCGCGAAGCTCCCGCGGACGCTGTGCTCGAAAGTGCCGCCGTCGAGCTGTCCCGGCTCCTGTGCCGGCAGTGCGGTTACCCACACGGCCCAGAGCAGCATGCCGGGAATCAAACGATCGAACCGTTCACGCATCCAGTCGCCTCGAGATATAGTCCACGAGATATTCGCAGATCCGCCTTCCGTTGTCCTCCGTGGCGAGGCTGGGTCGGCCCACGACGCCCGGTGAGCCGGAAGGGGGAACCGGCTCGTCCTTGACCGCCCGTCGTCCCCTGCCGCGCGGTTCGCCGTCGACGACCCGGTCCGTCCGCACCAGGTCCGGGGCGAGATGCAGGAGAATCGCCGTTTCCATCTCACCCGCGTGCTCGGCGACGAGTCCTCCCTCGAGGAACGCGGACAGGTCGATGGCGTGTATGTCCACGGCCCGCACCCGGACGACATCCGCCACGACCGCGGCCATCGCCTGAATGTGCGGACCGTACCCGTGCGCTGTGATCAGGATGATCTCCTCAAGCCCCTGGCGCTCCCAGGAGTCTACGAGCTCGTTCAATACCCGGTGGAGGGTCTTACGCTCCAGCGCTGCCGTTCCGGCGTATGACCGCTCGATGTCGGAGCTCACCCCATAGGCGAGGGCCGGCGCGACGAGAATGCCCGTTCGCCGCGAGATGGCCTCGGCAAGACATTCGACGATGATCGTATCGGCCCCCAGCGGCAGATGGGGCCCGTGCTGCAGGCAGGTGCCGACCGGCATCAGCAGACGCGGGTCACGACGAAACCACGCCGCGGCTTCCGGCCATGTGAGCCGATCGAGGCGCGAGGCCGTGGGAGCATTGTTTGTGGTCGGTGCCATGTCCGCTAATGTAAGCTCCGTGGCTGGCTGGGAAACGGGTCTCGACACCATCCGGGGTTGACATGCTGACTGCTTTCAGGAACAACGCGGTATTCCTGACCGGCGCATCGCGTGGAATCGGGCGGGAGATGGCTCTCCAGCTTGCGCGGTCTGGCGCCCGACTCGCGCTCATGGCCAGGAATCGGGAGGATCTGGAGCGGACGGCGGATGCATGCAGGGAGTGCGGGGCACTCGCGATCGTCGTCCCGGGCGACGTCGCGGTCGAGGAGGACTGCGCCGCGGCAGTGCTCCGAGCCCGTGAGGAGCTCGGGTCTATCGACACCCTGATCGCCAACTCGGGGATCTCGATGCTGTCCCTGTTCGAGGACATGGAGGACCTGGCTCCGCTGGAGCAGGTGATGAAGGTCAACTACCTCGGGGCAGTCTACTGCGTGTACTACGCCTTGCCTTCTCTCGTGGCTTCGCGGGGCCGTGTGGTGGCCGTATCCAGCCTGGTCGGTCTGACAGGCGTTCCCACACGAACCGGATATGCGGCATCGAAACATGCGATGCGAGGCTTCTTCGACTCGCTGAGGATCGAGATCGACCGACACGGCGTGAGCGTGACGGTCGCGTATCCGGGATTCGTCGACACCGGTATCAGGGAACGAGCCGTTGGCGAGGGGTCTGGCCGACCGACAGGGTCGCACGCCGGCCGGGTCATGTTGGCCTCGGAATGCGCGACGCGGATTCTGCGGGGTGCGGCTCGTCGCCGTCGAGACATCGTCATGACCCGAAAGGGAAGGGCCGGGCGTTGGCTCAAACTCGTCGCGCCGCGGATGGTAGACCGGGTCGCGGCTCGCTCCGTAGGGTTCGGGGCCCGGAATCTGTCGCATCGGTAGTGCGGCCCGCTGTATTTTTCCAGCGACTTGCTACACGGTGTCGCTGCTTCCCTCGCGGGCTTCGACGAGACAACCCGCGGCTACGCTGGCGACGACCAGGAACAGCCCGCCCCAGCCGGCGGGGCTGAGGGCCTGCCCGAAGAGCGCCAGTGCAAGCACGGTCGCGACGACGGGTTCGATCGTCGCCGCCACCGCAGCCGGCGCCGCCTCGATCCGCTTGAGGGCGGAGAAGAAGAGGAAGTTGGCTCCGAGGACGGCTCCGAGGGCGAGAAGGGCCACGTAGAGCCACGCGCTTGCGGTGTCCGGCGGCGTCACGGGCCTGCCGATCGCGGGAAGGAAGAGGGCCAGGAGAAGGGTCCCGCCGGCGAGCTCCAGGAACAGCACCTTCGACGAGCCATATCGCGGCACGGCCCACCGGGCCAGCAGCGTCGTGCCCGCGAAGGCCAAGGCAGCGAGCAGGCCGCCGGTCACGCCGGCCGCCAGGCCTGCCTCACGAGACTCGAACAGGGCGCCCACTCCCTCGCCACCCCGCACGGTGAAGAACACGCCGACGAGCACAGTCAGGGCGAGGAGCAGCCGGCCCACCGTCAGCCGTTCGCCCAACACGGCGTGTGCGAGTACGGCCACGATCAGCGGAGCGGTATACAGCAGCGTCGCCGCGCCGGCGACGCCCACACCCGCGATGGCGTACTGGTAGGCGACCTCGAACAGGGCGACGAGGGCTCCCCCGCCGATTCCGACGACGATCAACCCCCTCCGGTCGACGCGGAGCAGCTCACGGCGAAACAGGGCAACGACGAGTAAGGCTGCGGAAGCCACAGCTACCCGCCAGAACCCGACGCCCGTCAGATCCGCGCCCTCCGCGTAGAGCGCCGTGCTTAGAGGGCCCGTGGTTCCCCACAGGATTCCCGCACCCATCGCCGCTGTGTAGCCGGCCAGGCGAACCGGCCTGGCGCGTGATGCTCGTCGTCCATCGGAACCGTGTTCCATGCTCCCCCTGATCGTGCGGGCTTCGTGCCGACCCGGCCGAGTATAGGCCGCCGGCAGTCGAGCGACAAAACCGCATTGCCGGGTCGGGAGGGAGGTGAAACGTTATCACGCACCGCCGGGCGGCGAGCGGCCGCCCCGTCCGACCCGTGGAGGGAAGCATGTCAGAAGCTCGGTTCGTGCCGCTCGAATGGCGATCACTCCCCGTCGAGGAGATGTGCCGACGCGCCCGCGCTTTTCGGGCAGAAGCCTCGCGCCGCCGCACCGTTCGACATTTTTCGGACCGACCCGTGCCCCGCTCGATCATCGAGGACTGCATTCTGGCAGCCGGAACCGCGCCGAGCGGTGCCCATCGCCAGCCGTGGCGTTTCGTCGCCGTTTCAGACCCCGGAACGAAACGACGTATCAGAGAGGCGGCGGAGGAAGAAGAGCGGGAGTTCTACGGACACCGGGCGCCCGAGGATTGGCTCGAAGTTCTCGCTCCGCTCGGCACGGACTCCGACAAGCCTTTCCTGGAGACGGCACCCTGGCTGATCGTGATCTTCGCCGAGAGCCATGGTGTAACCGAAAGCGGTGACCGGAAGAAGAACTACTACGTCCAGGAATCCGTCGGCATCGCCACGGGAATGCTGATCGTGGCGGCGCACACAGCGGGACTGGCGACGCTCACGCACACGCCGAGCCCAATGCGGTTTCTCGGTCCCCTTCTCGGTCGCCCCGACAGGGAGCGTCCGTTTCTGATCCTCGTGGTCGGGTTCCCGGCGGGGAACGCCCTCGTTCCCGACCTCGAGCGCAAGAACCTGGAGGAAATCGCCACCTTCTTGTGAGGCAGGCAGGCCCGAGTCGGAGGTGGCGCGCCGCAGTGGGTCGCCGCGCCGCAGCACGGACAGCGGACGGTGAGGGTCTGTTGATGCCGCGCTTCACCATGCCGGAATGGTACACAGCGTCCACAGTGCGGCGATTCTCGGACTCGAGGCGCTTCACGTCCGGGTCGAGGTAGCGATCCGGCGGGGGACCCCGATGATCGGAATCGTCGGGCTCGCCCCGTCTGCCGCGCGCGATTGCCGGGAAAGATTCCGGTCCGCTGCCGCGCAGCTCGGATTGCGGGTGCCCGGCCTTCGCATCACGGTCAACCTGGCTCCCGCTGACGTACGCAAGGATGGTGCGGCTTTCGATCTCCCGGTGGCCGTCGCGGTGCTGGCAGGCGCCGGTCACCTGCCGGGTCGACGGAGCAGTCGCTGGGCATACGTCGGAGAGCTGGGCCTCGATGGTACCGTGAGACCCGTGCGGGGAGCCCTGCCCGTGGCGCTGCGATGCCGGAGGCTGCCGTCTCTGGAGGGCCTGATCGTCCCCGAGGCGAATCTTGCTGAGACCAGGGCCGTCCGCGGACTGCGCGTACTGGGTGCTCGGAACCTGGGTCAGGTGCTGGAGTTCCTGCGAGGCGAGGCGAAGCTCCCATCCGCCGAGGACGTTCCGATTCTCGACGAGCCCGCAGTTCCACAGGCGCTCGACTTCGGCGAGGTCAGCGGTCAGCGAACGGCGAAACGTGCCCTGGAAATCGCCGCGGCGGGGGGACACAGTGTTCTGCTCAGGGGGGCTCCCGGTGTCGGCAAGACGATGCTGGCTCGAGCGCTGCCGACGATCCTCCCTCCGCTGACGCTCAAAGAGGCACTCGAGACTACGGCGGTGCACAGCGTAGCTGGCCGGCTTCTTCCTGGGACCGGGCTGCTGGCGGGTCGACCGTTTCGAGCTCCACAC
Source organism: Akkermansiaceae bacterium (assembly GCA_964195715.1). Lineage (GTDB taxonomy): Bacteria > Gemmatimonadota > Gemmatimonadetes > Palauibacterales > Palauibacteraceae > Benthicola. The sequence continues at coordinate 45,086 of CAXMRU010000131.1, forward strand.
CACACGATCACCGGCGTCGGCCTCGTGGGTGGAGGAATGCCCATCCGTCCCGGCGAGATCTCCCTCGCCCACAACGGCATTCTGTTTCTCGACGAACTGCCGGAGTTTCGCCCGGTGGCTCTGGAAGCGCTTCGTCAGCCGCTCGAAGACGGCGTCGTTAGGATCACGCGGGCCGGAACGAGCGTCGAGTTCCCCTCCAGTTTCCTGCTCGTGGCAGCCATGAACCCCTGTCCCTGCGGACGGCTCACCGAGGTCGAGAGATCCTGTACGTGTGACCCGGCTGCCGTGCGTCGATATACGGCCCGGCTGTCCGCGCCCCTTCTGGACAGAGTCGACATGTACGTGGACGTGCCCTCGGTCACCTGGAACACCCTCAGCGCCGGTCCGGGAAACCCCGAAAGCGAGGTGATGCTCGCCCGCGTGAGCGAGGCCCGAGCGCGGGCGGTTGATCGAAGTGGCGAGCGCGCGGCGCTGAACGCCCGGCTCACGACCCGAGGGATTCGTGAGCACTGCAGCCTCAGCTCGGAGGCGGAAGGGCTTCTCCGGAAGGGATCAAACCGGTTCGGACTCAGCGCCCGTGCGTGTCACCGGATACTTCGGGTCTCCCGGTCGATCGCCGACCTTGACGCCTGCCGGTCGATCCGGGCGGAGCACGTGGCCGAAGCCCTGCATTTCCGTGCTCGCCACAAGGACCGTTGAGGCGCGCCGGCCGCCGGTCGAGCGGTCGGCGGGTGCGCAGGGTAACAAACCTCGCACGTACCTGCTATGGCGGACCGATCGTTGCGATACGCGGCGACTCTGACTCCGGCAGGCCCGGGGCGAGCCCCGGAGGAGTCGTCATCCTGCCCAGGGCCAGGAAGTTGCGAAGCAGGGCGTATCCGTGCTCCGTCAACACGGCCTCTGGATGAAACTGGACTCCCCAGACAGGATACGTAGCGTGCCGGATCGCCATCAGTACGCCCCCGGGTGTCGAGGCCGTGGCGACCAGCTCGTCCGGCAGGGAAGCGGGATCCACGACCAGCGAATGGTATCGAGTGGCCTGGAGCGGCGAGGGAAGTCCGAAGAAAAGCCCCCGACCTGTGTGCACGACCGCAGAGACTTTACCGTGAACCGGGTCCGTGCGTACGATCCGGGCTCCGAAAGCGGTCCCGATGCACTGGTGCCCGAGGCACACGCCAAGGACGGGCACGATGGGCGCCGAGGCGCGGATCAGGTCGACAGCGATCCCGGCCTCCGCCGGCGTACACGGACCCGGAGAGATGACGATGTGGGTCGGTTCGAGCGCCAGAAGGCTCGAGACATCGGTCGCGTCGTTCCGGAAGACCTCGACCTGCTCACCGAGCTGAGCCAGGTAGCGGGCCAGGTTGTGGCCGAACGAATCGTAGTTGTCAAGGAGGACGATCAAGGTTCGATCTCCGTGATCGCCGAGATGAGCGCCCGCGCCTTGTCCAGCGTTTCCTCGTACTCGGCCGCGGGATCTGAGTCCGCGATGATGGCTCCGCCCGCGTGAAAGACGATCCGTTTTCCTGCTACGACCGCGATTCTGATGGAGACACTCGTGTCCATGTCGCCGCCGAATCCGAGATAGCCGAGCGCTCCGCAGTACGGACCGCGCGCCACCGGCTCGAGCTCCGAGATGATCTCCATCGCCCTGATCTTCGGCGCCCCGGTGACCGACCCGGAAGGAAAGGTCGCCCTCAGGAGGTCCGTACAGTCCCGTCCCTCGAGGAGATCGCCCTCCACGGTGGACACCAGGTGGTGCACGTTCGAGTAGGACTC
>CAXMRU010000132.1:0-1933 GCA_964195715.1 Akkermansiaceae bacterium
GCAGGTGTGCGGGGCGCTTCGGCCCCGTAGTCCCGGTTCACGAGACGTGACGTGAGTGCGATCACCGAGTCCATGATCGGGGTCGCGACACCGAGCTGTCGGCCGAGGGCGGCGAGGAACACGAGCCCGTAACCCACATCCTCGTTGAGATACCGATGATCGAGGCTCGGCTGTGCCTTGATCCCCAGAAAACCGGGCGCCGTCCGGTACCCATCCTCATACGATTCCTCGGTCATGTAGCCTTGCCTGAGGCTGAGCTCCGGATCGGGCACGACCTCGATGCCGAGCGCCTCTCCGATTGCGATGCGCTCCAGGTCCACAGCCTCGATCAGCCGGCCGACCCCCGGTGTGACGCCCTCTTCATAGAACAGGAAGTCACCGCCCGTGCGCTCGAGCAGGGCCGCGTTGAGCAACGTCACGACCGGGTGGATGACGGGGTTGGCATTCTGGAGCGTCGTCTGGAGGACATTCCGGGCGGGTTCGAGGCCCGGATACACCTCCCGAAGCAGCTCGAGCGTGCGCTCCGTGTGGCGCGCCGGGAGCGTCGCCACGAAGAAGCCACCGGTGAGCTTGAGGAAGACGCGGATGTGGCCCGGCTCCGTCAGGCGCACGGCGTACGGGAGGGTGGATGTCTCGGATACCCGGGTCTCGTCAGAGGCCACGCCGAGGCCGGCTTCGTGCTTGAAGGCCAGGGCTCCTCCGGTCGACCCGGGACACACGACGACTTCCTGCCCGGACTCGAGGAACGGGGCGCACGCGGCGGCAAACGGCCGCGTAGCGAATGCGGGGCCGACCAGGAACACGATACCGGCGCCGCTCATCACGGTCTCAATCTCGTGGCCGGCGTACGCGATCGGGGCGGTCCCCTCCAGGTCACCTTCGCCCTCGATCCGTCCAGTCACAGCGATGTGGCGCACGTTGTCGGGAAACCGCTCGAAATCGAACAGGAACACTTCGTGGCCGTGCGCCGACCAGTCGAAGGCGACAGCCGTGCCGCCGGCGCCCGAACCGAGAACCGCGATCTTCATCGTGCTGGCCTTTCGCTCAGTTCCAGATCGACCAGAGCAGCTTCCACGAGCCGTCCGCCTGGCGCGCCCACACCCACAGACCCCGGCTTTCTCCGCTCACGGGCTCGCCGCCGGCCAGCGGTTGAAGCGTCAGATGCGTCGTCCAGCGCTGCGCTGCCAGGTCGATGTCGAGTCGAATGTCCTGCCACTCGGCCTCGATCGAGCTGTCGAACATGGAGACGCGGTCCGCGTGCCAGGCTTCGAGGGACGTGGGATCCTCGAGGGACGGCGTTCCGGGCGCGATCGTCACGTGGTCCGGGGCCAGCTCGGCGAGGATGCCTGGCACGTCGTCAGCGTCGATCGCAGCTATGAGACGCTCGCCCGCAGCGGTGATCGCATCGAGATCCGCCTCGTGCCGGGCGATCCTGTCGGCTTCGGATGGGGAGCAGGCAGTGAAGAGGAGTGTACCGGCCAGGGCGCCGATCGCTGCGACGCGCGTCAAACCGTGCCTGTGCATGACTTTCTCCGGGCGGAAGGTGGGAGAGGACGCGGCGGGTCAGCTCGGAGGGGGGCTTTGCTCGCCGGTCCATTTTGGTCAAGATAGGGGCGATACGCTCGGCAGCCCACCCCATGCCCCACTTCGCTCCGAGCCAGGCATCCTGACTATATTGGTGGCGGGCTCGGCCGGTCACTCGGCAGCGAGACTTATCGACCCCGCAGCCCTGCAACCGCACGCTCTTGCCCACGGAGGTCTGTGTCATGGACGAGCCCTCATCTACGGACCGGACCGAACAAAGGCTGTCCGCGCTCGAGTCCGCGGTCGACGAAATTCGCGATTCGCTGGCGCACATGGCTCAGCGCGAGCGACCGGACGAGGCTCGGCGTACCGAGGCAGGCTCCTCGGCTCCGAGTGGGGCTCTTCCGTC
>CAXMRU010000133.1:0-2711 GCA_964195715.1 Akkermansiaceae bacterium
AGTCGACCCGGTTCACGCGCAGCGGACACGCCCGGGCCCTGCCCCCGAGGGCCGCCGCGATCGAGTCCTCGCCGAGCCTCTCGGCAAGAGCGATCGGCATGTAGAAGTAATAGGCTTTGAGTGGCCGGTCCTCTCCGGGAACGAGATCTCCGACGACCACGTCCAGGTGCTGACGCGCCGCTCCCGGATCCGTATCGGCAAGCCGGAGGCCTCTCCACACCGTCGGCACCTCGAGGCCATACTCCTCCCACCCCTCGAACCAACCGTTCCATAGCATAGGAAGCCGGACAAGGGCTGGGGAGACAAATCTCGTCGCTTCGAACTGGAGCTTGGCCCTCTGCCGGGCCGTGTACTTGGGCTGGCTCCAGGTTCGCTGCATAAGGGCGAACCGCCTGGCCATATCGGCGTCGTCGCTGGCCGTAACGCCGAGAGCTCCAAGCGCCCACAAGGTTCCCCACACGGAGCCTCCGGCAACGTGCCCGTCTTCCGACTCGGGATCCGGGACGGAGAAAGTGCTCTCGTTCCAGACACGTTCCAGGATCTCCGCCGCAGCTCGGCCCTGGCCCGCGGCCATGTATATGTTGGCCGCATCCAGAGTGGGCGGAGGCCCTGTGTCACCTCTCCAGTCCCCGAGCTCGTCGAGCGCCCGGTCGGTCTGCGTGACCGCGCCGGCCAGATCGTCGGAGGCGAGCAGCAACGTCGCCAGCCGCACCCGATCCTCGGGCGTCGTGTCGCCCCGGATCGCGAGGGCGGTCTCGAAGTGAATCCGGGCTCCCTCGAGCAGAGAGTCGGCCCACACCGGGTCGGCACTGCACGCCGGAAGTGACCGTTCCCACAACATCCAGTCGGCGAGTTCCTCGTGCGGCCTGGGCTGATCCTTCTCCACTCTCGCCCACGATTCGAGGCGCGCGATCGTGCGCGCTTGCAGCTCCCGGACTCCCGCGACGGCGCGTGCCCTGTCTTCCGCCAGCAACGTATCTGCTATCCAGCGGATATCCCCGTCTGCGATGGTCGGGCAGTAGAAGAGTTGATCGGCCGCTTCGGGGAATTCGTACGGCGGGAACAGGGGAACGCCCGGCGGCTGGAATCCGAAGCACACTCCCTCGTATGCTGATTCGGCCAGCGCCCGGTCGATGTCGAACAGGTTTCCCCAGGCCAGCTGCACACGGCTGCTCAGGCTTACCGCTGAATCGAACACGGAGCGGGCCCGGTTGAGGTCCTGGCGGGGGAGCAGCGTTCCTTCCCGGCCTTCAACAAGCCACGGGTCAGTGAACTCCACCGCTCCAGCGAGCACCAGCGCCTCGAGATCCATCGGCTGGCGCTCCAGTATGGAGTCGTAACGCGCACGGGCGGTCTCGTAATCTCCCGTCCAGAAGGACACGAAGGCATCGACGTGGCTTCGCTCACCGGGCCTCAGGCGCGCCTTGGTGCCGAGACGGTCGGCCTGCCGGGCGTGGTAAGCGATGGTCGGCCCGTCGAGGATGCGCTCCGGGTCCTGCACGGTACGCCAGTACATCGTCGTGGCCAGGAGATAGTGGGACAGCGCGAACGCCGAGTCCTCCGCAATCGCCGCGCGCAAGTACTTCTCGGCCTCGGCCAGCCGCCAGTCCCACAGGGCCGCTCGTCCTTCGTTGAATTGCTGGTGCGCCACGTGGTTTGGTGACCGGCTGACCAGGTCGCCCAGTTGAGCGGGCTCGCCATTAATTTCGAGGATCCCCAGCGCGAGGCCCGCCGTGATGAGCTCGATCTCGGACTTGGGACCAAGGCCTTGCAACTGTCGCTCCGCCCTCCGTTGCCCTCGCCGGAATATGCTGGCGGCGAGTTCGACCGAATCGCCGCTGACATTGGCGTCCACGTAAATAAGGTGACTGGCGTTCAGCGTCTCGAGGAGTTCGAGGCCCGCGGTGAGGGAGATAGTCGGGACTCCGAATCCCGCCTGCACCACCCTGTTGGAGGGCCCCTCCAGGCCTGGGCCTCCCACCACGGTGATCGACTGCCAATCCATGAGGTGCCAGGACAGCTCCCTGGCAGCCTGCCTGGACATCACGACCTCCTCCTCCGACATCCCTCCGCCCTCGAACGGGAGGACGGCGTAAATGGGATAGGCACCCGCGAAGGCCGCTCGCTGGAGAACCGTCCGCAGGAGCAAGCCGGCGGCGACCAGGGTCAAAACGGCCGCCGCCACCAGCACGGCCAGCCGCTTCCCGTGCAGCCACCTGTGACGCGGCCCGATGAGCTTGCGCAACGCCGCGGCTGCAATCGCCTCGAAGCCACCTGAGATCAGGTCGAGCGATCCGGCCATCTCTTCCGCGGTCTGGAACCGATTCTCGGGCTCCTTTTGCAGGGCGGTCTGAACGACGGCCTCCGTTCCCTCGGAGACCTCGGGCCGCAGCTCCCTTACCTGGGGCGGAGCGTCAACGAGGTGATGTGTGATCAGGGCCCGGACGCTCGTCGCCGTGAACGGGGGCTGGCCGGTGAGAGCCTCGTAGAGAACGCAGCCCAGCGAATAGATGTCCGATCGTCCGTCGAGGTCGCGGTCGCCAGTCGCCTGTTCGGGGCTGAAGTACGCCGGCGTCCCGAGAGCCAGGCCAGTTCCGGTCAGCGTACCGCCCTCGGTCTCCGCCAGATAGGCGATTCCGAAGTCGGCCAGCCGGGCGTGGTCCTCCGTGAGCAGGATGTTCCCCGGCTTCACATCGCGGTGGATGACGCCG
>CAXMRU010000134.1:0-14890 GCA_964195715.1 Akkermansiaceae bacterium
CGTGGCCATGCCGTGCGAGGTGTGCGAAGGTCGGCGCTTCAAGTCGGAGATTCTCGAGGTGAAGTACCGCGGGCGCAGCATCCTGGACGTACTGGAGCTGACGGTGGACGAGGCGATCCGGTTCTTCATCCGGCAGGACCGTCTCGGGCAGGCGCTGTGGCAGTTGCAGAGGGTGGGCCTGGGCTACCTCCGCCTGGGTCAGCCGGCTAACACGCTCTCAGGTGGGGAGGCGCAACGCCTCAAGATAGCTCGCGAGCTGGCGCGTCGGTCGTCGAAGAAACAGCGCATCTACATCATGGACGAGCCGACCGTCGGCCTGGGGCTGGGCGAGATCGAGCGCCTTCTCGGCGTGCTGCGGCAGCTCGTGGAAGCCGGAAACACGGTGGTTCTGGTGGAACACAACCTGGACGTGATCGCGGCTGCGGACTGGATCATCGACCTGGGTCCAGAGGCCGGGGCCGCCGGGGGCCGGCTCGTCGTGGCCGGGACGCCCGCGGACGTCATGGCGGCATCGGGCTCACACACGGGTCGATACCTGGCGTTCCAGCTCGATCCGGATGCCCCGGCCATGCCTGGGCATCCGGCGTACGTAGATCCCGAAACGCTCGTCGGATGAGGTCGCGCTGTGTCTGAGATATCGGTGCTCCTGCCATGCCGGAACGCCGAGGCCTGGCTGCCCGAGTGCATAGCCAGCCTCGAAGCGCAGACCATGGCGGACTTCGAAGTCTTGGCTGTGAACGACCGGTCGGAGGACGAGACGGCGGCGATCCTCCTCCGATGGGCCTCGCGTGACGCTCGGGTGCGGGTCCTGGACCCGAACGGATCCGCTCCTGCGTGCGTGGGTGCTCCGGCCACCGGTATCGTCACCGCGCTCCAGGCGGCGACGGCGGCGGCTCGGGCTCCCCTACTGGCTCGAATGGACTCAGACGACGTAGCCGAGCGCGACCGCTTCGATCTCCAGAGAAACTTTCTGGCTGCCCACCGCGATCTCGCCGCCTGCGGCACGGCCGTGCGGCTGTTTCCCCGGTCCAAGGTCGGTCAGGGGTACGAGCGCTACGAGTGCTGGCTCAACGGACGCACGGACCGCGATGACCTGTGGCGCGATCTGTTCGTCGAGTGCCCGATCGCCCACCCGACTCTCGTGATTCGCCGCTCGGTGCTGGAGGCGCTCGGCGGGTACCGGGATGCGGGATGGCCGGAGGACTACGACCTCGTCCTGCGCATGTACGCGGCGGGCATGCGGGCGGAAAACCTCCCTGCCACGCTCCTGCGCTGGAGAATCCGAAGCGATCGGCACTCGCTGGTATCCGGTCGCTACTCCCCGGAGGCGTTTCGGCGCTGCAAGGTCCACTTTCTCAAGGAGGTTTTCCTGCCACCTGACCGGCCCGTCGTCGTGTGGGGGGCGGGAAAGGTCGGGAAGCCTCTCGCGAGGGAGCTTCTGCGGCAGGGCATCCCCGTCGAAGCCTTCGTGGACCTGGACGCGCGCAAGATCGGTCAGGAGATCCACGGTGCTCCGGTGCTGGACCCGGACAGCTTCGCCCGGCTGTTCGCCCGGGAACGCCCTTACGTGCTTGCCGCGGTCGGATCGCCCGGGGCGCGCGAGGAAATTCGGGGCACCCTGGACGCCCTGAGCTGCCACGAGATCGACGATTATCGGGTCTGTGCGTGAAAGGCTGCACTTCCTCAACAGCCTTCCGATAGTGTACCGTCTCAAAGAACGGGCACGGCGCTCGTAACGCGGCCGCCCAGGGTTTTTCAGCAACCTACCACAGGAGACCGACATGACAGAACCCCGGATGCGGCAGTGCCTCTTTCTGGCCCTGCTGTCGCTGGTCCTGGTGGCTGCCGGATGCGCGTCGAGTGCAGGCAGCGGCCCCGAGAGCGGCCCCGTCCCGTCGGCTCAGGCGGAAGGTGACGGAGCGAAGGCGGATCGCCAGCTTTTGAACGGCACGCGGAATGGAGCGTGGGAGTCGTCCTACGAGCCCCTGCCATCCGGTCCGGTATTGATTCGCGGAGGCACGGTCATGACGGCGGCCGGAGAAGAGATCGCCGGCGGTGACGTGCTGCTCGTCGACGGTCGCATCCAGGCGGTCGGTATGGACCTGGACGTGCCGGCCGGAGCCCATGTGATCGACGCGTCCGGTCGATTTGTCACCCCGGGAATCATCGATACCCACTCGCACCTGGGTGTCTATCCGTCGCCCAGCGTTGAGGGAATGGGCGAAGGGAACGAAGCCACGAACCCCGTCACGCCCGAAGTGTGGGCCGAGCACGGCGTGTGGCCGCAGGACGCGGGCTTCTGGCGGGCCCTGGCGGGTGGTGTGACGACGATCCAGGTGCTGCCTGGCAGCGCCAACCTGATCGGCGGCCGTGGCGTGACGCTCAAGCTCGTGCCCGGCCGGGGCGTGACCGACATGATGTTCCCGGGGGCCCCCATGGGCCTGAAGATGGCGTGCGGCGAGAATCCGAAGAGGGTGTACGCGACTCGCGGGCCCTCGACACGCATGGGCAACGTCGCTGGCTACAGGGCTGCCTTCATCCGGGCCGAAGCATACCGCGAGACATGGGATCGCTGGCTGGAGGGTGACCGGCAGAGCGACGCGCCGGACCGCGACCTCCAACTGGAGACGCTGGCGGAGGTTCTCCGCGGCAACATCCTCGTTCAGAATCACTGTTATCGCGCCGACGACATGCTCACGATGCTGGAGCTGGCCCGCGAGTTCGGCTTTTCCATCCGTTCGTTCCACCACGCAACGGAAGCCTACAAGATCCGTGACTACCTCGCGGCCGAGGGCGTCGGCGCCTCCATGTGGGTCGACTGGTGGGGGTTCAAGATGGAGGCGTTTGACGGCATCCCTGAGAACATCGCACTCGTGTCCGATGCCGGCGCGACGGCAATCCTACATACGGACAGCGGCCTGGAAATCCAGATCCTCAACCAGAACGCGGCCCGCGCCATGTACGCCGGCCTTGCTGCGGGCATCGACGTGAGTCGCGATGACGCGTTGCGCTGGATCACAGCCAACGCAGCATGGGCGCTGGGGATCGATGACAGGACGGGCACGCTGGAGCCGGGGAAGGCGGGTGACGTCGTGATCTGGTCAGGCGACCCGTTCAGCGTGTACACACGTGCGGACCAGGTCTTCATCGACGGGGCCACCGTGTTCGACCGCGACCGGTCGCGAGGCAACCCCGTCAGCGATTTCGAACTGGGCATCCTGCCGGAAGCCGGTCGGGGAGGTGCGCGGTGAACGGCGCGATCGGGAGACTCGGTTGCGGAGTCCGCCTGGCTGCTTCCTGCTGGGCACTCGCGGTGCTTCCCGCTCCGGCGGCAGCACAGGACCTCGCCATCACGGGGGGAACTGTGCACACCGTGTCCGGCGAGGTGCTTGAGGGAGCCACGGTGTTGATCCGGGACGGGAGAATTGTCGAGGTGGCCAGGGATGTGGATCTGCCCGCTGGAATCTCCCGCGTCGATGCAACAGGTCGGGTGGTAACACCCGGTCTTTTCGATGTCACGACGTCGCTGGGGCTCGTGGAGGTCGGCGCCGTAAGCTCGACCGTGGATGGCCAGATGCAGGGAGATCCCGTGCGGGCGGCGTTCGACGTCGTCGACGGGCTCAACCCGCGCTCGGTCCTGATTCCTGTGAACCGGGCGGGTGGACTGACCACCGCGCTCGCGGCTCCCAGCGGCGGTCTGATCGCGGGCCAGGCCGCGGTGATCGACCTGGTTGGCACGTCGGTCGATGAAATGGTCGTACGTGCCGGGGCGGCGATGATCGCCAACTTCTCGGCCGTAGCCGCCGGTGGGGCTCGCGGCGCCGTGTCGCTGCGCCTGCGTGAGGTGCTTGATGACGCACGCTTCTGGCGTGAGAACCGGGTGGAGTTCGATGCCGGCCGCAGTCGAGATGTCTCGGCCTCACGCCTCGACCTGGAGGCTCTGGGTCCGGTCCTGACCGGCGAAATACCCCTCATCGTGAGCGTGCACCGGGCCAGCGATATTGAGGCGGTACTGAGGATCGCCGCGGACTACGGGCTCGACCTCGTGATTGCCGGTGGCTCAGAGGCCTGGATGGTGGCGGACCGCATCGCCGACGCGGGGGTGCCGGTGATCGTGAAACCCTTGACCAACAATCCGGGAGGCTTCGATCGCCTGGGGGCCCGGTTCGACAACGCCGCCCTCCTGTACTCGGCGGGCGTGGACGTGATCATTGGCAGCTTCACGTCACACAACGCCCGCTACCTGACACTGGAAGCCGGCAACGCCGTACGCTTCGGTCTGCCCTGGGAGATGGCCCTCAGGGCGGCGACCCTGGCACCCGCGAAAGCACTGGGACTGGCGGCGGAGTACGGGTCACTCGAGGCTGGAAAGGTCGGGAATGTGGTCGTGTGGACGGGCGACCCGTTCGAGCTGTCTTCCCGCGCCGAGACCGTCGTGATCCGCGGTAGAGTGACCTCACTGGACAATCGTCAGCGCGGTCTCCTGAGGCGCTACCGGGAGCTCGATGACGAGCGCCCGGCGTTCAAGGAAACCGGTCCCTGACGCTCCCTACGCATCGCTCTTTGACCCGCCCCCCGGGCGCGACTCAGCAGTCGCGCCCGGGGGGCGAAAGGGCTATCTTTTCACGGTTATTCTGTGGACGTGGCGGCGGCCCTGAGCCGCCACCAGCCAAGGTCCGCGGCCGGTGTACCCGGTCGCCCTTGAGACGACGCGGCGAGCCATGTGCTTGCCGCTGCCGCGACCACCGATCTCAAAACACCCTTCCGTGACAGGCGCATGGAGACGATCGACCGAACTGAGCGGGTAGAGCAGAGACTTCTCGAAGATGAGATGCGGGAGTCGTTCATCGACTACTCGATGAGCGTGATCGTGCAGAGGGCCCTGCCCGACGTGCGTGACGGCCTCAAGCCGGTGCATCGCAGGATTCTTTACGCGATGCACGAGTTGGGCCTCTCTCCGAACAGGCCGTACAAGAAGAGCGCGACCGTCGTCGGAGATGTACTGGGCAAGTATCACCCGCACGGTGACTCGGCCGTCTACGATTCACTCGTCCGCATGGTGCAGGACTTCTCGCTCCACTATCCGCTGGTGGACGGCCAGGGGAACTTCGGCTCGATCGACGGCGACGCCGCAGCGGCCTACCGGTACACGGAGGCCCGGCTGGCTTCCCTGGCGACCGAGATGCTGGCCGACATCGACAAGGAGACCGTCGACTTCACGCCCAACTTCGACGACCGACTGGAGGAGCCGACGGTTCTTCCGTCCCGGCTGCCGAACCTGCTGATCAACGGTTCATCGGGGATCGCCGTCGGGATGGCGACCAACATCCCGCCGCACAACCTCGGCGAGATCGTCGCGGCGTGTGAGGCACTGATCGACGATCCGGACACCCCGGTGGAGAGCCTGCTCGAGCACGTGCCGGGCCCCGATTTTCCGACGGGGGGGCTGGTCTACGGCCGCACCGGTATTCGCGAAGCGTACACGACGGGTCGAGGACGCGTGGTGATGCGGGCGCGGGTCCACGTCGAGGAGCGGCCGAGCGGCGGCGAGCGGCTGATCGTCACCGAGATCCCTTACATGGTGAACAAGTCGCGGCTCGTCGAGCAGATCGCGCAACTCGTGCGGGATCGGCGGATCGAGGACATTTCGGACCTTCGGGACGAGTCGGCCCGGGACCGCATGCGTGTCGTGATCGATCTCAAGCGCGACGCCATTCCGGAGATCGTGCTGAACAAGCTGTACAAGCACACGCAGATGCAGAGCACCTTCGGCGTGATCATGCTGGCCCTCGTGAACAGCGTGCCGAAGGTCATGAACCTGAAGGAGATCCTGGGGCACTTCCTCGAGCACCGGCACACCGTGATCGTGCGGCGCACCCAGCACGATCTCAGGGTGGCCAGCGAGCGCGAGCACATCCTCGAGGGACTCAAGGTCGCGGTCGACAACATCGACGAGGTGGTGAAGATCATCCGTGGGTCGAAAACCACGGATGAAGCGGCGGCCAACCTGCGCGAGCGGTTCGACCTCAGCGAGAAGCAGGCGGATGCGATTCTCGCCATGCGGCTGTCCCGCCTCACGGGACTCGAGATCGAGAAGCTCGAGGAGGAAATCGCGGAGCTTCTCGCCACGATCGAGGAGCTCGAGGCTCTCATGGCGTCGCACGGCGCTCGGATGGCCGTCGTGCGAGAGGAGCTGCGGGAGCTCGTCGCGAAACACGGCGACGAGCGCCGGTCCGAGATCATCGATGCGGAGATCAGCTTCGACCCGGAAGATCTGATCGCCGACGAGCAGATGGTGATTACGATCAGCCATCAGGGCTACATCAAGCGCATCGCCCCGGCGACGTATCGTCAGCAGCGTCGCGGCGGCCGGGGGATCGCTGGCATGGACACCAAGGAAGAGGATTGGGTCGAGCACTTGTTCCTTGCCTCGACCCACGAATACCTGTGCGTGTTCACGGCGCGCGGTCAGGTGTACTGGCTCAAGGTGCACGAGATCCCCCTTGCTTCCCGCACCTCGCGCGGCAAACCCGTGGTCAACCTCCTCAACATCTCGAAAGACGAGAAGATCGCTTCGATCCTCCGGGTGCGTGAGTTCGATCCCGACCGATACGTGCTATTCGCGACCCGGAACGGGCAGGTGAAGAAGACGAGTCTGGCTGCGTACAGGCACGTGAGGGTAAAGGGGATCAACGCGATCAACATCGACGAGGGCGATCGCCTGATAGATGCCAGGCTCACGGACGGCGACAACGACCTGATCCTGGCCACGCGCAAGGGCATGGCCATCCGGTTCAACGAGGGAGATGTCCGCAAGATGGGTCGTGTTGCCCGCGGCGTGCGAGGTATTCGCCTGAAGGCGGGTGACGAGGTGGTGGGAGCCGTCGTGGTCCGTGAAGGTGCCAGCCTCCTGTCGGTCACGAGCCGTGGCGGAGGCAAGCGGACGAAGGTTGACGACTACCGTATTCAGCGTCGAGGCGGTCAGGGCCTGATCAACTTCCGGCTCTCGGAGAAGACGGGCCACGTGGTCGGTGTTCGCGAGGTGACGGACGAAGACGAGCTGATGTTCGTCACTCGCGGTGGTGTCATTAACCGTCAGCACGCGAGCGAGATCAGGGTGATCGGTCGGGCGACGCAGGGAGTACGCGTCATCTCGCTGGACAGTGGTGACGAGCTGGTGGACCTGGCGAAGGTCGCGGCCGAGCTGGCGGATGACTTCGTGGAAGAAGGGGAAGACGAGAGCCTGGCTGCGGTCGATGCCGGTGAGGAAATCGCGGAAACGCTGGCAGTGGACGAGTAGGAGACTTCCATGCCTGCGAGCACGGGCCTGGTCACACTCGGCGAGATTCGTGCGGCAGCACTCCGGATACGGGGCGCCACACGGCGAACGCCCCTTCTGTCCGCTGACCGCTCGGCCGGAGCGATTCCCGGTGACGCCCCGGACCTGTGGCTGAAGTGCGAGTGCCTGCAGTTCGCGGGCGCGTTCAAGGTCAGGGGCGCGTACAACTTCATTGCCTCTCTTGCCCCGGAAATTCGAGCTGCCGGCGTCGTAACGTATTCCTCGGGTAATCACGCTCAGGGGGTAGCATACGCGGCCCGTATGTTCGGGGTGCCTGCCGTCGTCGTGATGCCCGTCGACGCGCCCCGGATCAAGGTGGCCGCCGTCCGGCGGCTCGGCGCCCGGCTGGAGCAGCTCGGCACCACGACTGTCGAGCGCAAGGCGCGGTCGGAAGAGATCCTCGCGGAACTCGGCGGCACGATGGTGCCACCTTTCGATCATCCCGACATCATAGCCGGGCAGGGAACCACCGGACTCGAGATCGTCGAGCAGCTTCGGGAAGCCGCGGAGCAGAGAGGCGAGGACATCAAGCTGTCGAAGGTAGTCGTTCCGATTGGAGGCGGTGGCCTGATATCGGGAGTTGCCGCGGCCATACGTGCTGTGGCGCCCGACGCCGCCGTCGTGGGTGTGGAGCCGGACGGCGCTCCGAAGATGAGTCGATCTCTCGAGGCAGGTCACCCGATCACGCTGGATCACATCGACACGATAGCCGACGGCCTCAAGCCCGTCCGCCCGGGAGACCTCACGTTCCAGCACACGAGGGACCTGGTCGATGAAGTGGTAACCGTGGACGACGCATCGATCCGCGAGGCTGTCCTGTGGTGCCACAGGCAGCGCCTGGTCGTCGAGCCCAGCGGGGCCGCGACCATAGCCGCGCTCGCCTCGGGACGAGTCGATCCAGCGAGCGAGGGCGCCACGGTAGCCGTTCTCTCCGGGGGCAACCTCGATCCGTCCATTCTGCGGACCTGGCTGGAGCAGTCCCCGCCGCTCCCGGCATCTGGAGCGCCCGCATGACCGAGACGCTCATCGCGGTCACGGCCCCGGTGATCGAGAGTGACATCGGCATGCCGCGGGTCGTGCTCGAGGCGGGATACCTCCAGGCCGTGCGCGTGGCCGGAGGGCTCCCGCTGGTCTTCTCTCCGCTGGACAACGAGGCGACCCGGGATCGGATGTTCCGCCTCGCCGCAGGCTTGCTTCTCACGGGGGGCGAAGACGTAGATCCTGCCCGATACGGTCAGGCGCCGGACGGCGCTCGAACGGTTTCCCCGGAGCGGGATGCGATGGAGCTCTCCCTGGTGGAGCAGGCGCTCGAACGAGCCATGCCGGTGCTGGCGATCTGCCGCGGGATTCAGATCCTGAACGTGGCGCTGGGCGGGACGTTGTACCAGGACCTGTTCGCGCAGCGCGATGCGGAGATCGATCACGATCGGTACCGCGAGTTTGACGGTCACATCCACTCCATCCGGGTAGACGGTGCGGAGAGACTGGCCGACGTCTTCCAGGCGAAGGAGTTCGTGCAGAACTCGGCGCACCACCAGGGAATCCGGGATCTGTCACCGGACCTTACAGCGGTCGCGTGGGCTCCGGACGGCCTGGTCGAGGCGGTGGAATACAGCGCCGAAGGATCCGCCTGGACGTGCGGCGTTCAGTGGCACCCGGAGAGAAAGCTCGAAGAGGGCACGGGCACGAATCGGAGGCTGTTCCAGGTTTTCGGCCGGGAGATGCGGCGGGCAGCAAGCGGCGCTCCGGGAGTGTGACCGTGCGACTCCTCCTGTTCGATATCGACGGCACCCTGGTGAACACTCTGGGGGCCGGGAAGGCGGCCCTCGATACCGCGATGCGAGTGGTGTATGGTGAGACCGGACCGATCGAGTCGTTCGACTTTCACGGAAAGACGGATCCAGCCATCGTGAGGGGCCTGCTGCGAGCCATGGACTGGCCGGACGCGAAGATTGAAGCGGGATTCGACGCCACCTGGAGCGCGTACCTCGAAGCGCTGGAACGTGAGCTGGCGCAGCGGGGCGGCCAGGCACACGCCTATCCGGGCGTGGAGCCGCTGCTCGCCGAGATCGAGGGCGATGGACGCTTCGCTACAGGGCTCGTGACCGGTAATATGGAAGGCGGCGCCTGGCGGAAGCTGGACGCGTGTGGCCTGGCTCACAGGTTTGGTTTCGGCGCGTTCGGTTCGGATTCAGAGCGCAGGGAAGACCTGCCGCCCATCGCGCTTGATCGCGCCGAACAGAGTCACGGTCGCGCGTTCGATATCCGGGATGCCGTTCTGGTGGGCGACACGCCTGACGACATCCGGTGCGCACACGCAAACGGTGCACGGGTGCTGGCAGTGTCAACGGGCCGCCACACGCTCGAGGATCTGCAACGGCACGATCCCGATGCGGTGGTTGAAGATCTGAGCGACACGTCTCTCGTGATGCGAATGTTGGCGGAATGAACAGCCAGTCCCTGCGTACCGACATCTTCATCGAGGGAAGCGGCGTGCGCCGCGGAGCTCGGGTGACGGTGGCCGGCGTGGCGTTGCTGTGCGACGAGCTGATGGTCCCGTACGGCGAAGTATTCTGGCTGTCACGGCGCAAGGGCATGCTCCTGTTGTTCGCCGGTCGGGCGACGCTCGCGATCAAGGGTACGTCGCGGGATCTGGACCAGCTGTACAAGCGTCTCACGGAGCGGGTCGACCTGACGGAAATGCGCCGCCGCATCGTCAGGCAGCTCGGACACGAGGTCGTTCTGTTTACAGCCGGGTGCGCGGTGTCAGGCCAGATCGACGACGAGAAGGTAGGTGGTCTTTACCTGGCGGCCGTGACCCGCCGGGCGCTGTACCTGCTGTCCGGCGACCGTCAGTTGACGGTTGCCTGGCCGGCCCGGGCCGCCAGTCGTCGTCCCGCGAAGAAAGCCGATACTGGAGAGCAGGACGACGACTACCTCGTGCTCGGAAAGACGGGCACGTCTCTCACCATCCGATACCTGTTCCCGGAGGAGCTCGGGGCCGTCCTGTACGCAGCCTCCCAGCAGCCGCCGCCGGAGACCGAGAACCGCTCCCTGGAGCTGTTCAGCCGCGGCGAAGTGTTGCCGCCTCCGCAGGCCGAACTGCCGCCATTCTCGCTCGCGGCGGGCTCGCTGCATGAGGTTGCCGAGCGTGCCGCGGCGAACGTGCCGGGTGAGCTGCAGGTGAAAGCGGGAATGCGGGAGTACTTCTTCGAGACTCATTTCCAGGAGCTGGGAGAGATCGCCCTGGGTCCGCTGCTCCTGCGAAAGTCGGCCGCGGGTGGGGCGTACAGCCTTGTAAAGGCGATCGAGGCCATGAATGCAGGGGGCCTCCGGGAGGATACGCGCGCCGCCGTGGCGACGGCCGCCGATCGCCTGGCGGACGTCTACGGAAACGAGCTCGAGCGAGTAGCGGCCTCGCGGGGCGTCACTCTCACCGGCGACCGGGACCTGGCTCTCGGCGAGGCTGGCAGGGCCTTCCTGCTGGAGCGCATGCAGGGTCCATTCGACCGGCTGTGGGAGAGGTTCGGTGACCTGGGCGATCAGGAGAACGAGCTGCGTCGTCGGATCGCCGAGCTGGAGGCGGGGCACCCCGACCAGGACGACTCGGAAATGCACACCGCGGCGGAGGACTGGCGCGCCTCGATGGTCCGCGTGGACCGCGGATACGAGGGGGCCTGGCGGGAAATGGTCGAAGAGATCGAGCGCGCGTGGTCGACCGACCTGCTGACCCGCCTGGAGCGGGTCGGTCAGATCGAGAAGCCGCGCATCCCGGAGTGGCTCCAACTCGCGGCCCTGGCGGCGATCACCCTGCTGCTCGCAGCCGTCCTCGTGTTCGTCCTCGCGCGCTGAGGCCGCAGGGTCTTTCAGCGACCTGCATCTACGGGGCTCCGCAGGTCACGTCGAACAACGTGATGACCAGTCCGCCAGACGGAACGTTCACCGTTCGGGGATTCTCGCCTTCCACGGAGCAGTTGTCGGCTACGGTGGACTCGATGAGCTGGACACGAGTCACGCCCCCCGCGACCGAACCCACGGTCACGACGTCCGTCGATCCGATGGTTATCGGACCTCCGAACTCGATGACGACCTCGTAGCCATCCGGATCGGGGAACAGGCCCGTGGTCGAAGTGACGATCCGCAAATTCCCGACGCGGTCCGTGCAGAACACCTCGTACTTCGTTTCGACCATGTCCTCGCTTGGCACCGTCAACGTACGCTCGGGGTCGCCGATCAGGTGACAATTCAGGGCGATGTCCCCCAGCCGCACTGTGTGCTCTCCCGTCTCCAGGTCCGCCGTCCGGGCCGTGTCGTTAGCGCCTATCGTGCCGGCATCCGAACCGTCTACCGCGAGCGTGTATCCGTCGTCGGGATTCTCACCGGAAGTAGCGGTGACCACCTGGAGGACGCCGGCGGTGACGACGCAATCCACCTCGAACGTCGTCTCGGTCTGGGAGTCGGCGATCACGAGCACCGGCCGTGGGTTGTTTCCGGCCACAGTACAGTTAGTCGCCACCTCCGTCAGCTCGACGGTGTAGGTGTCTACCGGGCGATTCGGGAAGTTCAGGCTGTCGTTGACCCCTATGATTACGGCGAAGGCGCCGTTTACGCTAAGCTCGTATCCGTTGGCGTCGAGCTCGTCCCCCGAACTGACCGTTCGGACGGAGAAGTCTCCCCGCGGACCGGCGGGATCCGCTGCGTTGTCATCACCGCACGCGCCCAGCGCCAGGATCAGTGCGCCGCACCACGTCAGGAAAAACCGCTTTGATATCGAAAACCCCATGAATAATCGGTCCCGGTGAGTATCTGGTTTACCGTCTCAGGAATTCCGCTGTCATTCGAGTGCCGATCCACTCCGCCTGCACGCGTTTCACCCACGAGGAGATGGTTCGTTCCCTCCTCTGGCGGGGCAGGCGCCGGCTATCAGGGTTCTTCAGAAACCTGCCAGGCATTCTTTAACGACCTTCGAGGTCGCGCGAATCGCCGGTCGTGTTATCTTACCCCGCTGAGGTTGCGGTTCCCCGGTGGCCGGTAGCCGGGGCCGATGATAGGCGTCCCAGCCGGCGCTCGACAAGGAGTTGATCTTGGCCAATGCGATAGGTAAAGGCGGCAGGGGATTCTACATTCTCATAGGCGCCGTTGTGGTAGTGGGCGGTTATCTGCTCATGAACGCGGGAGGATCCAAGGGGGCCCCGGACCTTGCGCCGGTCGCACTCGCGGGCGGTGATATCGTCGCGGACATGGCTTCCGGCACGGCGCTCGGGGCCGAGGATGCCCCCACGGTGATCATGGAGTTTTCGGACTATCTGTGTCCGCACTGTCGCCAGTTCAACGGCTTGAGCGGCAAGCTGCTGCGGCAGAACTACGCGTCTTCCGGGTCTCTACAGTGGATCTCGTTCGATTTTCCTCTGTGGCCGGAGTCGTGGGCGCCCGCGATCGCCTCGCAGTGTGCGAAGCGGCAGGGCAAGTACTGGGAGATGAAAAACCTCCTGTTCGCCCGGGTGGACAGCTGGAAACAGGAAGGCAACCCGAACCGCAAGTTCGTCGACTACGCCAGGGACCTCGAACTCGACGCGGGTGCCTTCAAGAGTTGCGTGGACGGCCAGGAGACCCTTGCCGAGGTGCAGGCAACCAGGGCATACGGCGAGTCTCTGGGCGTCAGCAGCACGCCCACGCTGTTCTTCAACGGTGAGCACGTCACGGGGCGAGACATGAACTACGGGAGTCTCGAGGAGCAGATCCAGGCGACGGCAGCGGGAGGCGAGTAGTCGGCCCGAGCGCACGGGAGGTCTGGATGTCCGATGAGACGCGGCTGCGCGGAATCGCGCTGATCGCTCTGGTCGGTCTGTTCGTATCGGTCTACCTGTTGCTGTACCACATGGGGTTCTACGGGGCTCTGCTGTGTGGCCCCGGGTCGTGCGAGGTCGTTCAGGCTTCGAAATACGCCCGGTTCCTGGGTCAGCCCCTGGCGCTCTGGGGAACGCTGTGGTACGGCGGGGTGCTCGTGGTGGCGTTCCTCGGACTCGGTCCCGCGAGTGGTAGACGATGGCTTGACGTCCTGCTCGCGCTCGCGGCGACGGGTGGACTTCTGTTTTCGATCTACCTGACCTCGATCGAGCTTTTCATCCTGCACGCCGTGTGCATGTGGTGCGTAATCAGTGCGGTACTGACGGTCCTGCTTTTTGGTCTCGCCCGGCCGTGGCGGATGCTCCAGAGAGCGTAACAGGCTGCCAAGCGCGGGAGATCGGATGAGCAAAGGGCGGCCGAGAGGCCGCCCTTTGATTTTGTAGCGTCAGCGGGTCACGTGCTGGAAATCAAGCGGTCGCTCGCCAGAAACCTTCCAGCGCGTCGCTGTGCTCCGACGCGCGCAGCTTGTCGAACGCCCGGTTACGGATCTGCCGGATGCGCTCACGAGTGACCCCGAGGAGCTCACCGATCTGTTCGAGCGTCATTTCCTCGCCGTCGTCCAGGCCATAGTAGAGGACCAGGATCTTCCGCTCGCGCTCCGTGAGGTAGCTCTCGAACATCTTCTCGAGGAACTCCCGACGGGCCTGGGCCTCCACGTCGATCTCGATGTCCCCCTCGTCGGCTCCCGAGAAGCGCTCGCCGAAAGACGCGCTGTCCCGGTCCGACTTGTCCAGCGGCGCGTCGAGGCTGAGCTCGGCCGAGGCCACCCGCCTCAGGGCCCGAACCGTCTCGACCGGCTCCTTCATCTCCTCGGCGATCTCCCGATCGGTCGGGGAACGACCCAGCTTCTGCGTGAGGGCGGTCTCCGTGCGAGAAAGCTTCACGAGGTTCGAATTCTGGTTGAGCGGAATCCGCACCGACCGCGTCTGCTCGGCCAGAGCCTGGAGAACTGTCTGACGAATCCACCACACGGCGTAGGAGATGAACTTCACGCCCTTGTCGGGATCGAATTTCTTCACGGCCTTCAGCAGACCCTCGTTCCCGATGCACACGAGCTCGGCCAGATTCAGTCCTCGACCCTGGTACTTCTTCACGTACGAAATCACGAACCGGAGATTGGCCGTTACCAGCCGCTCGGCGGCTGTGCGGTCCCCCGCGCGGGCGCGGCGGGCGATCTCCCGTTCCTCCATCGGATCCTTGATCAGCGGGTAGTGCTCGACGTCCTGCAGGTACTGATCGAACGAGTCGAGCGCTCGCGAATCAAAGAATATCTGCTTTCTGGCGACAGCGTTCATATGCTCCGAATCTGTTGCTGTTCCTGCTATCTGTTGCAACTGCTAATGCGATGTTTCCTACCGGTAGAGGGCGATCAGGCTCCCTCAAACCCACATACTACCCTAATCCAGAATCAGGTTCCGTCAACTCTCGCGGAGCGCGTCGCGAAGCCACTCTTCGTCCTCGACCCCAATGCTCTCACTTCCAGTGGCCTCGGCGGAGGTCTCCACCGCACCGGCACGCGCCCACTTGCGCAGGCGGTTCCGGGCCAGGAGGAAGCCGAGCAGGAGAACGATCACGGGCAGCGCGTAGACGACCAGATTAATGCCGCGCGCCTGGGGTTTGAGCAGAATCCACTCGCCATACCGG
>CAXMRU010000135.1:0-43223 GCA_964195715.1 Akkermansiaceae bacterium
GACAACCTCCTCATACCGCAGGAAGTGGACGAGTTCGTCACGGTCGAGAAGGAACGCGCCGCGTCTGAGCCGAAGATCATCATTCCGTCCGGGGCGGGAACCTCGGCGCCCGGTGAACGGGCAGACGAGGAGCCGGAGGAAGACTCCTGATGACCGCGGGCGCCTGGACGCAGAGGACACCGGTCCTGGCCGGCATCCGCCTTTCGACGTTCGAGCTCGTGATCGCCGTCGCCCTCCTCGCCTTGAGCGCCTATCTCCTGGTGGGAGGCCTGGCGACGAGCTGGGCGACGGGGAGCGGCCTGATGAACGGAGCCGGCCTCGCCGTCGGCCGGGACTTCACCATGTTCTGGTCCGCTTCGGTCCTCGCCCTCGAGGGAAACGCGGGCTCCGTCTACGACTTCCAGCTCATCCGCGAGCTGCAGGGATCTCTGACCGGCGTCTCCGATCCCGCGTATCCCGCCTGGCTGTACCCCCCTACCGGACTCCTGCTCGTGGCTCCGGTGTCACTTCTCCCCTATAAGGCCTCCCTGGTCGTATGGACCGTGGCCGGCCTCGGTGCGCTGGGTGCCGTGCTGTGGAGGATGCTTCGTGACCCGGCGGCGGTCGTGGTTCTGCTCCTGTTCCCCGCCGTCAGCCTGTGCCTGATCAATGGCCAGAGCGGAGTGTGGCTCGCCGCCCTGCTGGGTGGAGGCCTCGTCCTCCTCGATCGACGGCCCTGGCTCGCCGGCATCCTGCTGGGCGTCGCCACGGTGAAGCCGCAAATGCTGCTGCTCGTCGCACCCTGTCTTCTACTCGGTCGGCACTGGAGGGCGATCGGAGGACTGGCCGCCACTTTCCTCGGGATGGTCGCCCTCTCGGTCCTGGTGTTCGGAATCAGCGCCTGGACCGGCTTCTTCGACAGCGTCCTCGGGGGTGTGGACATCCTCGGACAGGTGCGACCGCTCGAGAGGATGCCCTCCGTGTTCGTGGCTGCCTCGCTGGCCGGCCTGGGCAGCGGGGCGGCGACGGCGGTGCAGGTGGCGGTGGCACTCCTCATGCTCGCGGCGGTCGGCTGGCTGTGGCTGAAGCGGTTCCCCATGGCTATCCGGGGTTCCGCCCTTCTGTTCGCGGTCCCCCTCGTCACCCCGTATTCGTTTGACTACGATCTCGCCGTTCTCACGGTGGCCTTCGCCTGGCTGCTGCTGGAGGGCGGCCGGAGGGGGGTCCTGCGAAGAGAGAAGGTCCTGCTGGCAGTTCTGTGGGTCGCGCCGATCGCCGGGTGGTTGATCGCAAACCAGACGGGGGTTCAGCTCACTCCGCTCATTCTCCTGGCCTGCGTGTGGAGCGTCATGCGCGCTCCTCGAATCGAGACCGCATCCTCATGAGCGAAGTCACGAACCAGCGCATCCGGCCGGACAATGACCCACACTGGCGCAGATGGATCGGGCACGAGACCTTTACGAACGATTCGGCTTCCTCCCCCTGGAGGCACCCATGGGCCACACCGGACACTTCGGCTGCAACCGGTGGTACGCGCTGAGCCTTTGAGACCCCAGCGCAGGGAACGCGACCCCGGGACGATGGCGTCTCTTCTCGAGTTGGGCTTCGAGCCCGCCCGGCCTGTGCCGGAGTGCATCGAGGACACGATTCTGCCGTCCGGAGACCACAAGCTCGTGGTGGACCGGCGGGCCATGACCACCCGGGTGTCGATCGCGGCGATTCACCACTCACGTCATCTTCTCGAAGACGCGGCTGGCCGGGCCTACGAGGAGATGGAGCGCCTCATCGACCTCCTGAACCGCTTTGACCCGACCTCCGCCGTCAGCGTTCTGAATCGGGAAGGACGCCTCGCAGGTCCGCCGCCGGAGCTGACGCTCCTGCTCGACCGGTCGGCAGCGGTCCACGAAGTGAGTGCCGGAGCGTTCGACGTCACCGTGCAGCCGCTCGTGGATCTCCTGCATCGCTCCGAGGCGGTCGCGGGTGGTGGCGTCCCGGATTCCGGCGTGTGGCGAGATGCGCTCGACAGAATCGGAGCCGATGCGCTTCGCGTTTCGCCCCGACGCATCTCGTTCGAGCGGGACGGCATGGGGATTACGCTGGACGGCATCGCCAAGGGTTACATCGTCGACGCGATGGCCGCCGTACTCGAGGCGCACGGCATCGAGCGGTTCTTGATCGACGCGGGGGGCGACATCCGGGCCTCCGGGCTGCGAGAGGACGACCTCGGGTGGATGATCGCCGTCCGCGACCCGAGGCACGGAGGGATCCTCCCCGCAGCGCTCCGACTGAGCGGCGGTGGCGTCGCGACTTCGGGCGGCTACGAGGCACGCTACGATACCGAAGGCTCGTGGCATCACATCGTGAACTCCCGGACGGGGCGCTGTCCAACCGACGTATTGAGTGTAACGGTCGCCGGATCTACCGTATTCGTGGCGGATGCGCTGGCCACTGCCACACTGTTGATGTCCCTTCGGGAGGGAGTCCGCTTCATCGACTCCCTTCCCGGATTCGAGTGCATGGTGATCGACGCCGGGGGCCGTACGGAGACCTCGGCCGGCTGGACTCGACTGACCGTCACTTCCCAGGAGGAAGGTGTGAGATGAGATCGGACTACTCCGGCCCCCAGCTCACCGCACTGGTGGCCCTGCGTTTCGCCATCGGGTGGCATTTCTTTTTCGAGGGCGTCTCCAAGGCGGCGAACGCATACTGGACATCGGCGGGCTACCTCGACCAATCCCAGGGCTTCCTGTCGGAGTGGTTCGTAGACCTCGCGTCGAACCCGTCCACCCTGGCGGTGGTCGATGCCCTGAACGTGTGGGGGCTGATTCTCGTCGGTCTCGGGCTGATGCTCGGAGGTCTCACCCGCACCGCGACCTTCTTCGGGATCGTCATGCTCTTCCTCTATTACGTCGCGACTCCGCCGTGGCCCGGGTTCGTCTACTCGATCCCGGCAGAGGGCGCCTACATGATCATCAACAAGACCCTCATTGAGCTGTGCGCGTTGTTCGTGACCCTGTTCTTCTCGACGGGGCACATCGTCGGACTGGATCGACTGGTGCGGATCCTTCGCAACGGCACCGCAGTCCAGGAATCCAACGCTTGACGCCCACGCGGAATCGCATGGAGGACGAACGATGAGTGACGAGATTCGAAACGACGACAAGCTCTTCGAGGGCGCCAACCACCCGGAGGATGAACAACTGGTGGACGATGACGGCGAGGTCGCCGAGCCGCCCGCCGACGATCCGCCGCCGCCCGCCGAGGAACCGCCGCCGCCCACCGAGCCCCCGGTGAGCTCCGGCTCTGGCGGAATCGGTCGCCGCGACGTCCTGAAAGCCCTGGCCACGGTGCCCGTTCTCGGAGCGCTAGGCTACACCGCGCTCCGTCGGAAGGGATTGGCGAGAGAGGAACGGGAGCGCCTGCTGGCGGAACTGGGAATCGAGGACGAGGGCGCGGCCGTGTTCTCAGAGCTCGAGACGCGCACTCACCCCGATAAGATCCGGATCGGAATCATCGGGTACGGTGGCGAGGGCGCGTCTCTCGTGCGCAGCCTCGGTTTTGCGCACCCCGACTGGATCCAGGCGCGCCGCGAGGCCAAGATCGAGAACCCGCGTGACACGTGGCTCGATGAGTGGCTGGAACAGGAGAACCTGAACCTCGAGCTCACGGCAGTGTGCGATCTTTTCGATGTGCGGGCCGAGGCGGCGATCGCCGCCTCCACCCAGCCGATCCGCCCGGGCGGCGACATCCGCCAACTCAAGCCGGCCAAGCGATACCGGCACTACGAGGAGCTCGTCGCGGCCCCGGACGTGGACGCCGTGATCATTGCGACGCCCGATCACTGGCATTCCCGTATCACGGTCGCCGCGGCTCAGATGGGCAAGCACGTGTACTGCGAAAAGTGCATGACCCGCACCGAAGAGGACGTGTGGCCGATGGCGGAGGCCGTGAAGAGCTCCGGCATCGTGTTCCAGCTCGGGCACCAGAACCGCCAGATGGAGAGCCACGAGAAGGCGCGCGACGTGATCGATAAGGGCATCCTCGGGCCGATCACGCTCGTCGAGACCACCACGAACCGGAACGACCCGTGGGGCGCCTGGGTGTGGGACATCCACGAGGAGGGAAACCCGCGCACGATCGACTGGGAGCTCTTCCAGGAGGCCGCGGGGCACCAGGTTCCGTTCAGCCTGGAGCGCTTCTTCCGGTGGCGGTGCTGGTACGACTACGGTACGGGCCTGGCGGGTGACCTGCTGTCACACGAGTACGACGCGATCAACCAGATCCTGGACCTAGGCATCCCCCATTCCGCCACCGCTTCAGGCGGCATCTACTTCTTCAAGGACGGGCGGGATGTGCCCGACGTGTGGCAGGCCGTGTTCGAGTATCCCTACCGCGACTTGACCTTGATGTACAGCGCCACGCTCGCGAACGGCCGCAACCGCGGAATCGTCATGATGGGTCACGACGCATCGATGGAAGTGGGCACGCGGCTCAAGGTCACCGCGGACGGCTCGTCCACCCGGTACCAGGAGATGCTCGAGGAAGGAATGGTGAAGACGGACCGCCCGATGCTCACGTACCAGAGCGGTTTCAAGGGCGTGGACGCGGTCACGACCCCGACGCAGGAGTACTTCGCGAGCCGTGGGCTGCTGTTCACGTACCGGGGTGGAAAGCGCGTCAGCACGTACTACCTGCACCTCCGCGAGTGGCTGAACGCGATCCGCTACGGCGGCGAGACGAGCTGCAACATCGATCGTGGGATCGAGGAGGCGATCACCTGTCACATGGCTACGAAGTCATACCTGGAGGGCCGCCGAGTGACGTGGGATCCGTTCCAACGCAAGATCGTCTGAGGCCCGCATGAGCCAGACAACTTCTCTTCCGCCGGCCGGAGTGGCCGGCGGCTGGCCCCGGGGCCGCAAGATCCAGCTCGGCGCGATGATGTTCCTGCAGTACGCGATCTGGGGCGCGTGGGCCCCGGTTCTGTCGTCGCACCTGCTGAACGACCTGGGCTTCAGCGGCGCACAGGTCGGCTGGATCTACGCTCTGCTCCCGCTGGCAACCATCATCGCCCCGATCGTTGGAGGCCAGGTCGCCGACCGGTACTTCTCGACCGAGCGGGTGATCGGGTTCCTCTCACTTACGGGC
This sequence comes from Akkermansiaceae bacterium, assembly GCA_964195715.1. Classification (GTDB taxonomy): domain Bacteria; phylum Gemmatimonadota; class Gemmatimonadetes; order Palauibacterales; family Palauibacteraceae; genus Benthicola. The sequence continues at coordinate 5,128 of CAXMRU010000135.1, forward strand.
GGTATCGTGTTGATGGTCGTGGCGCGCACGACCGACTTCAACACGATGTTCGTGCTGATGCTGGTGTACTGCCTCCTGTACGCTCCCACCCTGGCCCTCACCAACTCTATCGCGATGGCCAACATGGACGACTCCGAGAAGGAGTTCGGAGCCATTCGTGTGTGGGGGACGCTGGGCTGGATCGCAGCCGGCTGGATGCTCACCGGTTGGCGCTGGTTCGGCGAGAGCGACGTGCTGCCGGCCATGGCGGGTGACATGCTGTTCCTGGCCGGGATCTTGTCGATCGTGATGGGACTGCAGTCGTTCGGACTCCCTCACACGCCTCCGCAGAGGGAAGGCGTGAGCCCCTGGGCATTCCTCGAATCGGTGAAAATGCTGAAGGTGAAGGACTTCGCCGTTTTCGTAGGCATCACGTTCGTGGTCGCCACGGAATTGGAGTTCTACTACATCCTCACAGCCCCCTTCCTCGAGTCTGCGACGATAGGGGTGTCCAGTCGGAATATCCCTGCCGTGATGACCATCGCGCAGTTCGCCGAAATTTTCGTCATGGCGTTCATGCTGTCGTGGGCACTCAAGAAGTACGGCATGCGGAAGACACTGGCGATCGGGGTGGTCGCGTGGCCGATCCGTTACATCATCTTCGCGATCGGCAGCCCGGCGTGGCTCGTAATCGCATCCCTGATGCTGCACGGCTTCTGCTACGTGTTCTTCTTCGTCGCGGCTTTCATTTACGTGGACAAGGTCGCGCCACCCGACATCCGGGCTTCCGCCCAGAGTCTGATCGCCATCATCGCGCTCGGTCTCGGGCGATTCCTGGGCAGCCTGTTCGCCGGCGGGGTGCGTGACTGGTTTACTACGGACGGCGTCACGAACTGGACCCACGTGTTCCTGGTGCCGTGCGCTCTGACCATCGTTTGCGCGGCCGCGTTCCTGATCTGGTTCCGGGAGGAATCCGGCCCCGTGGCGGCCGACGCCGCGTGACGGCGGGGCAGGAGCTCAGCCGAGAAAGCGAGATCGATACGAATGAGTGGAGATAGACTGGGAGTAGGATTCGTGGGCGGCGGGTTCGTGGCCCGCTTCCACATCCGTTCGTGGGTCGGCGTGCGTGACGCGGACGTGCTTGGCGTCGTGAGCCGTGCGGATCCGACCGCGGAGGAGGCGGCCGCATTGGCGCGTCAGCTAGGTGTCGGAGACGCGAAGGCCTACGAGAGTATCACGGACATGGTGGCCGACCCCGCCATCGACGCGATCTGGATCTGCGCGCCCAATTTCACGCGCCTCGAGGTGATGGAAGAAATCGTCGAGGCAATCGAGAGCGGAAAGGGAGAGCTGGTGGGGGTGGCGTGCGAGAAGCCCCTGGGCCGGAACGCCGCCGAAGCCCGCCGAATGCTCGAGTTGGTACAGCGGGTCGGCCTGCTGGACGGCTATCTCGAGAACCAGCTGTACACGCCGAGCGTGGTGCGCGGCCGTAACATCGTGTGGGCCCGTGGGGCGGCGCTCACCGGCCCGCCGTACCTGGCCCGCTCGGCCGAGGAACATAGCGGCCCGCACATGCCGTGGTTCTGGGAGGGCGAGCTCCAGGGCGGCGGCGTGCTCAACGACATGATGTGCCACTCGGTCGAGGTGGCGCGCTTCCTCCTGACCCAACCAGGCGCTCCGCGGGAGACCCTCACGCCCGTCAAGGTGACGGCGCACACGGACTGCCTGAAGTGGCAGATCCCGAAGTACGCGGCACGGCTGGCCGACATGAGCAACGGACGACTGGATTACGCCAATCGACCTGCCGAGGACTTCGCGCACGCCCTGGTGGAGTACCGGGACCCGGAGGGCAGCCGTCGTATCGTCGAGGTCACGACCTCGTGGTGCTTCGTCGGGGCCGGACTGAGGCTCAGCATGGAACTCCTCGGCCCCGAGTACTCGATGGAGATCAACTCCCTGGACGCCGGGCCGAAGGTGTTCTTCAGCCGTGAGGTCGTCGGCGATACCGGCGAGGATCTGGTCGAGAAACAGAACGCCGAGACGGGTGTGATGCCGATCGTGGCGGATGAGGAGGCGGAGTACGGCTACGTCGGGGAGAACAGACACATGGTGCAAGCGTTCCGCGAGGGCCGGCGTCCGGACGAGAACTTCAACGACGGCGTCGCGGTCACGGAACTCCTGATGACGGCCTACATGAGCGCCGAGCAGGAGCGCACGATCCCCTTCCCGCCACCCGACCTCGAGACGTTCGTCCCGGCCGTGGCGCGCGGTGAGTGGAATCCGGGGAGAGACTGATGAACGCGCAGAAACTGATCATAGTCCTCGTGGCCGCCGCTGCGGCCCTTCTGGGAGCGATGACCTGGTCGCAGGACCGGGCCGGCGACGGTTCGGCCGCGGAGTTAGCATCGGATGCACAGGAGGAGCTGGTGGCGCAGGAAGCGGATGGGCCCGTGGCCCGCATCACGGAGGAAGAGCTGGCGGACGGATTCGTTCCCCTGATCGGCGAGTGGGAGAACGGCGGTTTCAACAAGCACGGGTGGAACCACTACGGACCGGGCTGGTTCACTCTCGACCACGAGAGCGGCATCCTGGCCTCGCACGGCGGCATGGGCCTGCTTTGGTACTCGGCCGAGATGTTCGGCGATTTCGTGCTCCGCCTCGAGTTCATGACGTCCGTGCCGGAGTCGAACTCGGGCGTTTTCCTGCGAGTGCCGGAGATGGTGACGAGCGACGAGTATATCTTCCACAGCTTCGAGATACAGATTCACGACACCGCGCCGGAGGCCATCCACCAGACGGGCGCCGTCTACGACGCGGAAGCGCCGAGCACCACCGCAATCCAGCATACGGGCGGAGTATTCGACGCCGAGGCGCCGGAGGGACACCGTGAGCACCCTCCGGGCCAGTGGCACGAGATGGAGATCTCGTTCGTCGGTGACCTGATCACGGTGATCCTGAACGGGGAGAAGGTCATCGACTGGCACGCGGAGCCACGAGGCAAGATCCGCGATTTCGCCGATCGCGGTTACATCGGGCTACAGAACCACGACTGGGACACGAGCGTCTACTTCCGCAACATACGGGTGAAGCAGCTGGACTGACCTCGGGACCGGGGCCGGCCTGGTCAAGCCCGGGACTTTCCGAGCACGGAACGTACGCGGAAAGTCAGATACAGCGTCGATGCGGCGCGACCGCCGACGTAGGACAGGAAGGCCGCCGTCACGCCCACCAACCCGATCTCCCAGCCCCCGAGTGCGAACAGGACGGCGATCCCGGTCACCTCGATCATCGTGGCCACGGTGATCGGGCGCGTGACCCGGGCCTGCATGAGGATGGCGCGCTGGAAGGACAGCAGCACGGACAACGCCGGCAGCGCCACCAGGATCCGGGTCGGAGTGAGCGCGAACGAGGCGAGGTCGGGAGCGAGCCCTGAGATCGTGACAAACCACACATCGGCCAACGGCGTGAAGGCCACCGCCGCCAGCCCGGCCGTGGCGGCGAGGCCGAGACAGGCCCCGAACCGGGCGAGCTCGGGGAAGTGCTCGTTCTCCTTCCCCAGCAGCGCGATCGCGGCATCCTGGAAGCTGAGCCCAAGTGCCCGGAAGATGAAGGAGAGCGCGTGCACGACCGGAAACACCGCCAGTGACTCCACGGGCGAGGCCGCTCGTACCATGAAGAACGTGAGCATCGGGTGTACCATCAAACCAATTACAGATGTGAGTAGCAGAGGAAAATAGAAGTGCGAGATGCGGCGGTAACCGAGGGGCGCCGAGGCTTCGTCCGCCCCGTCAGGCCCGGCCAGAAGCTCGCGAATCGCGTTCGATGCCATGAGCCGGGCCGCGATCGCTTCGGTGACCACGGCAGCCGACAGTGAAGCAGCTCCCACCCAGGCGCCAGGCAAGTCGGTGGCGAGAACCAGAATGAGGGCTGTCACCAATATCGCCGACAGCCGGATAACCGTGCCAGTAGCCACCAGACGCGTGCGCCCCGACCGGATGAGGACCCCCTGGACGAACCGCCGCATGCCGATTGCCGCGGGCCAGGGGAGGAAGAACCACAGAGCTCCGTAGGTGAGATCGGCGACCTCCGGCGGAAGACCGATGACGGTGCGCATGAGGAAGTCGAACACCGGCGGTATCAACACGACCAGCAGAAGCAGGGTGGATCCGATGTTCAGGGCGTTGGCGAAGTTGCGCAGCTTTCGGTAACTGACCGCGTCTTCGACGAGGGCCGTGGAAGCGCTCATCAACATGATGACGGGCGCCTCGATCAGGATGGCGAAGGCAAACGCCACGCCGTGCGCCGCGAGGTTGTATTTCGGGTCCGGAAGTCGCGCGATGACAGCGGCCAGGAACGGCCCCTCGGCCGCCATCATCAACCAGGTGGCGGCGAGCGGAGACCAGAAGCGGAATATGTGGCGGTTCGACAGCCGTCCCGGCTCAGGAGTATTCAGGCGTCAGCTTCTCCCGCACCCGCTCGAGCAGGGCCTTGGTGAGACGGATCCCCTCGGGCTCCGGCAGCCGGTTTCCCTCGTACTCGATGCCTATCCATCCGCGGTATCCCGAGTCGAGCACGATGCGGATCAGCTGCTCGTAGTCCAGGTTCGCCTCCTGGCCCGCATCGTCGAAGTCGTTGGTCTTCGCCGAGACCGCCCGGGCATAGGGCATCAACTGCTCGACACCGCGGTAATTGTCGTAGCGCTCGCTCTCCGAGATCCGGAAGTTGCCGAAGTCGGGCAGCGTGCCGAGGCGAGGGTGGTCACCCGCCTCGATCACCGACGAAAGCCAGCGCCCGTTGCTCGATAGCCCGCCATGATTCTCGACGATCACGTTGATCCCGTACCCGTCCGCGAACTCGGCGAGGCGCCTCAGTCCGTCCGCCGCCAGGTCGCGCTGCTCGTCCCAGTTCCCCTCGCTAGCAGCGTTAACCCGGATCGAGTGGCAGTCGAGCACCCGCGAGGCCTCGACCCAGCGGTAGTGGTTCTCGACGGCCGTCGTTCGGGCCCCGTCGTCCGGGTCACCCAGGCGGCCTTCACCATCGCACATGATCAGCAGGCTCCTCACGCCCTCCGCGGCGCACCGGTCCTTGAGTGTCATCAGGTAGCCCTGGTCCAGCGCCCTGTCCTTGAAGAACGAGTTCACGTACTCGACGCCCTCAATGCCGAACTCGCGCCGGGCCACCTTCGGGAAGTCGAGGTGGTCCAGCTCCCCTTCGTACAGGGCCTGGTGCAGCGACCACTGGGCCAGGGAAATGCGAAACAGCGGCTCGGGCCCTCCCAACTCCGGCAGTGGCGTCACTGAAGCTGCGACCCGGATTCCCGCATCGGCAGAGGGAACACGGCCCATCCCGCTCAACACGAGACCCGCGGCGCCCGCGGAAACCCGGCGCACGAAGTCGCGCCGATCGAGAGGGGGGCGAGCATGGCCTGGCCTGTTCATCCGGGCTCCTTGCCGGGATTGGTCCCGGCAGCCAAGATCCTGTTCACGTTGCTAGGGTGCTGGGAAAGTACAGCCACGAACGGCCACGCACAGCGTCCAGATCCAATGGAGTCTCGACACATGCTGATCGTCCCGCAATCCGACATCGCACAAGAATGGACCTCGCCGGTCCGCGCCTGGCTCGAGGTCCACCCGCCGGTCCAGACCTTCGCCGGCCTGGCAGCACTTCTGCTCGTTGCATGGGTCGCGAACGTCGTCGCGCGGCGTTACCTGGTTCGTCTCGTAGAGCGCCTGACGGCGAAGTCCCCCATCGATTGGGACGACGTGGTCGCGCACCACGGCGTGTTCCGGCGCCTCGCCCACCTGATTCCGCTGGCCATCATCTACTTCGGGATCGATCTCGTTCCCAATGTCCCATCGAACGTGTACAGCGTCGTCGAGATCATCGTCCTCGTCCTCATCGTCTGGACGATCATGCGCTCGGCGGACGACTTCCTGAACGCCGTGGAGCAGATCTACAAAGGCCTGCCCATGTCGAAGGACAGGCCCATCAAGGGCTGGCTCCAGATCCTCAAGATCTTCATGTACGTGATGGGCGCGATTCTCATCGTGGCCATCGGGATCGGGCAGTCGCCGCTTGTTCTCCTGGGCGGCTTCGGCGCGATGACCGCCGTACTCATGCTTGTGTTCAAAGACACCATCCTCTCGGTCGTGGCCAGCATCCAGATCGCCAGCAACGACATGATCCGCATCGGCGACTGGGTCGAGATGCCCAAGTACGGCGCGGACGGCGACGTGATCGAGATCGCCCTCCACACGGTGAAGATCCAGAACTGGGACAAGACGGTCACGGCCGTTCCCACCCACGCGTTCATCACCGACTGGTTCAAAAACTGGCGCTTCATGTCCGAGTCAGGCGGACGCCGGATCAGCAGGGACCTGCTCGTGGACCAGTCGACGATCCGCTTCCTGACGGAGGAAGAGATCGACCGCTTCAAGCGATTTGACCTTCTGCGGGAGTACATTGACGAAAAGGAAATCACCCTGGCCGACGTCAATCGGCCCCTTGAGGAAGCAGACGAAGACCCGGTCAACGCCCGGCGCCTCACCAACATCGGCACCCTGCGCACCTACATCTTCGCGTATCTGCACAGTCATCCGCAGATAAACCCGGAGATGACGCTGCTCGTCCGGCAGCGTGAGCCTACGCCGGACGGGCTTCCGATCCAGATCTACTGCTTCACGAGCACGACGAAGTGGGCCGAATACGAGGATATTCAATCTGACATCTTCGATCACATCCTGGCCATCGTGCCGGAGTTCGGCCTCCGGGTATTCCAGCGCCCGTCTGGCGTAGACCTGAGGGAAATGCGACTGGCGGGGCCGGAGGCTGAAACGCCGGCAACTCGAACCACGTAGGTTTCGGCTCGTAGCGCGACACCCCAACGGACGACGGCAATCCGATGAACGACAGTTACGTACCGCAACGCAGCGAAGTGTCCGTGGCGGCCATTCCGCGGTACCGAAGTCGCTGGCGGCTAGCAGGCGACCTCGGAGTGTTCGAGCTCAAGCTTGCTATCGACGGACTCAAGGACATCGTGCTGGCGCCCCTCGCGGTGGCAGCGGTGCTGGCGGACATGGTGATGCCGGCGAAGAGCCGCGGCATGTTCCTCCGAACGGTGATCCGGATCGGCTGGCGTTTCGAAACGTGGTTGAACCTCTACGGTGTCGGTCGGAGGTCGGAGGCGCGGAGCATCCTGGAGGAAGGCGGCAGCGATGTGATCGTGGATTACATCGAGAGCACAGCGCTGGACCTGCACCGGGGAATCAAGGCTCGAAAGAAGAAGCCGGAGGACTGAGCACAAGGCGCTCGGAGAGGCTCACCTGTCCCCTGGCAGCCACGGCTCAGAGCTCGATCTGGGCACCCAGCTCGATGACCCGGTTCGGCGGCAGCCGGAAGAAGTCCGTCGCTCCGAGGGAGTTCCGTGACATCAGCGCGAACAACCTCGCCCGCCACAGTCGCATTGGCGGGTCTTTCCTGGGTATCAGCTTCTCTCGTCCCAGGAAGTAGGACGTCTCCATCGGCTTGAATTCGATCCCCACGCCGGCCGGACACTGGGCCAGCGCGGCCGGTATGTGTGGATCCTGGCTGAATCCGTAGCTGACCTTGACGGCAAAGAAGCCGGCCCCCAGGTCATCGCATCGGATCCGTTCCTCGCGCGGCACGTACGGCACTTCCTCGGTAACGACGCGGAGCAGAACGACCCGCTCGTGAAGCACCTTGTTGTGCTTCAGGTTGTGGAGGAGTGCTGGCGGCGTCTGCCGGATGCCGGAATGCAAGTAGACGGCCGTGCCGGGGACCCTGTGCTGCGGATGCTGCTTCATGTTGTGAACGAACAGATCGACCGGCAGACCCTGCCCACTGAGCCGCCGTCTGAGCATGATCCGTCCGATGCGCCAGGTCGTCATCAGCACGAGGATGCCCCCGGCAATGACGAGTGGGAACCAGCCCCCATGTGGAATCTTCGGCAGGTTGGCGCCCCAGAAGGCGAGATCCACGACCAGGAATCCAGCGACGAGCAGTGCAACGGTCCAGGTGGGCCATCGGAAACGCTGCAGGGCCACGTACCCGAACAGGATGGTCGTGAACACCATGTCGGTGGTCACGGCTACACCGTACGCCGCCGCCAGCCGACTGGAGGAGCCGAAGCCGACGACCAGTCCGATCGAGCCGATCATCAACAGCCAGTTGATACCTGATATGTAGACCTGCCCGATCTCCCGGCTCGAAGTCTGCGAGATCCGCATCCGAGGCAGGTATCCCAATTGGACGGCCTGCCGAGTGAGCGAGAAGGCTCCCGAGATTACGGCCTGCGACGCGATCACTGTAGCGACCGTCGTGAGACCGACCAACGGATAGAGGGCCCAGCGTGGAGCCATCATATAGAACGGTTGCTCGATCGTCTCGGGGTGCGCGATGATCATCGCACCCTGCCCGAAGTAGTTGATCAGCAGAGCCGGCAGAACAACGAGGAACCACACGAGTCGGATCGGGCGGCGGCCGAAGTGCCCCATGTCGGCATACATCGCCTCGCCCCCGGTCACTACCAGGAACACGCTTCCGAGAACCAGGAAGCCCAGCAGTCCGTTGCGCTGGAAAAAGGCGATCGCATGTAACGGGTTGATCGCCTTGAATACGGCCGGATTGTCCGCGATGTGACTCGCTCCGAGAACCCCCAGCGTCAGGAACCAGATGAGAACGATGGGCCCGAACAGGGCGCCTACTTTGGCTGTCCCGCGCCGCTGAATCGAGAAAAGACCGACAAGGATCGCGATCGTGATCGGGATCACATACGGACCGAAGACAGGAGTCGCCACCTCGAGTCCCTCGACAGCACTGAGCACCGAAATCGCGGGCGTGATCATACTGTCGCCATACAGGAGCGCCGCCCCGAACAGACCAGCAAGCACGAGCCACTTGCGGGACCCCTTCGCCTCGCCCCCCGGAGGCGAGACCAGCGCGGTGAGGGCCATGATTCCGCCCTCGCCCCGGTTGTCGGCGCGCATGACGAAACCGAGGTACTTGACCGAGATTACGAGGATGAGGGACCAGAAGATGAGCGACAGGACGCCGAGGACGTTGGCGGCGGTCCCTTCGATCCCGTGAGAAGAGTGAAGTGACTCTCGCAACGCGTAGATCGGACTCGTGCCGATGTCACCGTACACGACCCCGAGCGCGGCCAGGGACAGAACGGCGAGGTAGAGGCCCTTCGGATCGTCAGGCGCGTGAACGACGGTGGATGTGCCGGCGTTGGCGTCCGTCGCGCTGCTCACTGACTCTCCCTGACCCGGTGAATTGGCCATCCGTCCGGAAAACGAACGTGGAGAGTTACTCGATGCGGGTCATTTGCGCTACCCAGTCACCTATTATCTCGAGGGCTGCCGGTGACATCGTTTCTTCGATTCCGGCATACTCGGTCGGAGACCCCGTCTCGGCCGTCTGAAACAGATGGTTGAGGCCCGGAAGTACCTCGGCCGTTACGTCCGTGTTCCCTCCCTCGCGCAGCGCATCCTCCACGGGACCGAGGTTCTCGGCCGCCGGCACCTGGGTGTCCATCTCTCCGTTGAGCGCCAGCACCGGAATCGACAGCTGACGTAGCTCCGGAAGCGGATCGTACACGAGGAAGTGTCTCATCCAGGGGCTCAGGAGTGCCCGGACCTGCCCGTCGGCCGCCTCACCCGTGAGGCCGGCTTCCGCGAGGATCTCCCTGGCCTGCTGCGCCGCGACGCTGTCGTCTGCGGCGGTCGCGACCGCGTCGAGGAGCCGTGTCTGAACGGCGGAACGTTGCTCGACCACCGCCTCGTTCAACCCGGCGGCGCGATTGATGGCCTTCGCCTGCATGACCAGGAGCTCCCTCCCGTTCACCCCCGTGGAGGCCAGGAGCACGGCGAACGCGACGTCCTCGCTCCGGTTCGCGGCGATCGGCACCACGATCGCTCCCTCGCTGTGACCCAGCAGTCCAATGCGCTCCGGATCGATCTCGGGCCGCGACTTCAGGTAGGCCACCGCAGCCAGCGCGTCGCTGGCGAAGTCAGGTGTCGTCGCACTACCGAAATCACCCGTCGACTCTCCGATTCCCCTGTCGTCGTAACGGAGAACCGCGATGCCTCGCCGGGTCAGATAATCGGCGAGCACGAGGAACGGGCGGTGTCCGAACACCGACTCGTCCCGGTCCTGCGGTCCCGATCCCGTGATCAGGGCAACGGCGGGGTGAGGCCCGTCACCGGACGGAATCGTGAGAGTCCCGGCGAGCCGGATCCCGGCTTCGGGATTGTCAAACGTTACTTCCACGGCCTCGTAGGGAAACGGCGGTTTGGGCTCCTGCGGACGTTCGGGAGTGAGATCCGCCGAGTCGGTTCGCTCGAGGTCCAGCGGGATGCTCATGCCGCCCTGGGCCCATTGCCCGTCGATGGCCGCACCGTCCTCCGACATCCGGCCCGTGTACTCGCCGCCCAGGGACGCGATGGCGAAGACGACGGCGCCAGCCTCCTCGGTCACGGTAGTCAGCCGGAGCCCGTATGCGCCCTGGTCGGGGCTGTCCATCGTTCCCGACAGGTCGCCGGATTCCGTTCGCTCGATGTGAAACACGAGGCGCAACTCGGTCCCGGCCGCGTCGAGTGTTCCAACCCAGGCGCCCTCGACTCCACTTCCGTCGGAAGTCTCCTGCGCTTCGACGAATCCCGCCCCCGCCCCAAGCGTTGCCGTGAGTACGCCTATCATTGCCATGACCCGTCTCGCGTCGTTCACCGGCTGTTCTCCCTCTATACGCTCCATGCATGAGGGGGGGCGCCCCGGTGGGCGCCCCTCCAGACGGCTGTGCCGAGGAGCCTGTCCGAGGACGCTCAGCCCTCGGCTTCCTCTTCCGCTTCAACGGGAGTGAGTACGAGAGGTATGGAGTTGCCCATCTGGCTCCAGGTGCCGTCGATCTTCGCACCATCCTCGGCTATGGTGCCCTCGAATCCGCCCTGGACGGCTGCCACGGGGACGTTGATCGAGGCGCCCTCGACCACCGGAGCTTCGCATGGAATGCCGAACGCACCCTGGTCAGGGCTGTCGAGCGTAGCAGCGTAGGTTCCGTCCTCGTTCTGAGTGATGTGGAATACCACCGTCAGCTCCTGTGGGCCTGCCGCCACAACGCCTTCCCAGTCGCCTACTGCCGAGGGGGCATCCTGCGCCGCTGCGAAGGAAGCCACCGCGGCAACCATGACGGTCAGGGCCACGAGCGTATTCCGGACGTGCTTCAACATCGGGTTCTCCTTTGTGTGTGCGCGCCCGCCTGGGGCGCGCCGGTCCATCGGACCAGTCGGAAGCCGCAGGCCGCAAATAGCCCACGACTTCGGAATCAGAAACCTGTGACTTCCGGCTCTTTTTCGAGCATCACGGCATCTCCGTAAGCCAGGATCTCGGAAGCCGATCCCATGACGTACGATGTGGCAAAACGGAGACTGACGATGGCGTCGGCACCGATTTCCTCCGCCTCGGCCACCATCCGGTCGAGTGCCTGCTCGCGCGACTCAGCCATCATCTTCGTGTATTCGCTCACCTCGCCCCCGACGATGCTGCGAAAGCCGGCGAGGATGTCCTTCCCGACGTGGCGGGCGCGAATGGTATTGCCCCGGACGAGGCCCAGGGTCTGCTTGATCCGGTGACCCGCGACGGTTGGCGAAGGGGTGATCATCATCGCTCGATCTCCTTGTATGGGTCGGACTGGCTCACGAAGATCCGGTGCCGCAGCACGGACACCAGCAGCATAACCAGTCCCACGATCAGGGCCAGGATGCCCCACTTCACGAACGTCGGCAGGTCTGCGTCGGCCATCAGGTCCTTGACGCCGTACCACGCGCCCCACGATCCGACCGCGATGGCTCCGACCGAGACGAGGATCCACGCCAGGCCGCGCTCGAAGCGGCTGTAGACGCTGTTCCAGTACCCGTCCCACATTTCCTCGGGGGGTTTTCGAAATGTCATGTTCGCCGTCACCTCCTTGAGCCGGGAGAGGCGTTCAAACTCCTCTCTCAGCCCTGGGTCATCCGTGAGCAGCCGCTCGAGCTCGTCTCGCCCGGCAGCATCCAGCTCGTCGTCGAGTGCCAGCATCAGGAGCTCCCTGACGCGGCCGATCCGGCCCGCATCGTCAGTCATGCGAGCCCCTCCAGCCGCTCCGCGAGCTTCTGTCTCGCGGCATACAGTCGCGACATCACAGTTCCGATGGGCACGTCGAGCAACTCAGCGATCTCCCTGTACTTGAGGCCCTGGAATTCCTTCAGCACGAACACCTCGCGCTGCGTCGGGGACAGCTCCGCGATCTCCCGCTCGAGGCGTTCCCGGAGCGCAACTGTCGCCCGGACTCGCTCCGGATCGTCAGCGGCCGCACGCGACCTGCCTTCGGCCACGAGCCACCCCCCGGCATACTCCAGCTTGCGCCGCCTCGCGCTGGTATCACGCGTGAAGTTGAAGCACAGACGTCGGAGGATCTGGTACAACCAGGGATAGAAGGGGCGATCCGGGTCGAGCCTGGCCCGGGCCCGAAACGCCCGCGCGAAGGCCTCCTGCGAGAGGTCTTCTGCGTCCTGGGGCGATCCCACCAGACCGAGGGCGACGTAATAGCATCTCTGCATGTAAATCGACACGAGCTCGCCGAACGCAGCTGTCTCCCCCGCCCGGGCTCGACGTACGAGGATGGCTTCGGCTGAACGACCATCATCTCGCTCGCGCTCCAATTCCGTCCTCGTTCGGTTCACGGGTCGCCCGATCGGCTCCCTTCCGCACACAGTTACACGGCTGCGCCGGCTCTATTCGGCTCGCGCGGGAATGAGCCTTTTTCGCAGCAGAAGTATCAGCATTACGACGACGGCCCCGACTATGGCTACGAGCTGCAGAAGCCGTACGAACAGCTGGTTGACGGCTCGCTCGAGAGCACCGTCAATGTTTACGACCGCCGCGTGGATCGATCCGTCGAGCCGCGTCACGGCATCCCCGATTTCCGCGTTGAAGATTCTCTCAAGATCTGCCATGGCGGCTTTGCGTTCGTCAGTCAGACCCGTCAGGACATTGTCCGTCGCGCTCGCGACGTATCGCTCCAGGGCGTTCTCGAATGCGATGCGCTGGTAGTCCACAGCCTCGAGCAGGATCTCACGCTGTTCGTCAACGAGGTCGGGCGCGCTCAGCAGGAACGTATTGAGCGTTTCCATGGCCTCGAGCTGGTTGAGGATCTCCAGGTAGATGGCGGAGCGATCGGGATCGCCCATCTCGGCCAGCATCAACTCGGCCTGCCAGCGGCCCGCCCGAGGGAGGAGCTCCGCATAAATGTTGAGGCGCTGGCTCATGTCCTCCATGAGCTCGGTCATGCTGCCCACGGCCTGCAGGCCCGACACCTGGTCCTGCCCCAGGTACTTGGCCAGCACCTCCACGGGGGACCGGCGGAAGAAGTACGAATTGTTCAGGGGATTCTCCGTCGCGAATTCGCGGATGCCTGCATCCAACTCCGGACGCGCCTTCTGTCCGGCCAGCTCGGCTGCCCGCTGCAGCTCGTCCTCGAGGAAACCCGTCGCCAAGAGCGCCAGCGGCTGTAACTCGCCGAACAGGTCTTTCCCTGCCCCGGTCTCGAAGTAGTCGCTCATCTGGTAGGTGAGCACCCGGCTGTCGATCCACGCCATCAGGGGATCGGACAACGTGGCCGATCGGTAGATCGCCGGGACGGCGTACGTCTTCCAGACGAGGGCGTTGCGCGCCACGGTACGCTCTGTCGCGAGGGCCAGGATGCTGTCTGCCGCCAGCTCTACGGTTTGCGAGAATGTCAGCGCGTAATCCGAGACCCGGATCCGGATCTCGCGGGACGTCACTTCGCTCCCCAGCGTCTGCTGGAAACCTGTCTGTTTCGGCGCGGCCGTCGAGCACGCGGACAGCCCCGCGACCAGCATGACGAGCAGGGATGCGCCCGGCCGCGAGCGACATCGGATCGAAAGCTGACGCCTTCTCATATAGGACTCCGGAGATTCGGGTGATGCATAATCTAGAATCTTAACGTGCAGGAGAAGATGGCGCGCCGGAGTATCAGCCCTCGGGCTCCTCGACCCGGCCCATCGCCTCGTGCAGTAGCCGGGCAGCGAGCACCGCAGTCCGGTCTCCCTGGTCGCGCGACGGGTTCACCTCCACGGCGTCCATGCCTACCAGGCGCCACGGCGTTTCCTGGATCAGCGCGAGGGCCTGCCGCGGCGAGAGCCCGCCCGGCACCGGGTGCGAGACCCCGGGCGCGTAGGCCGGATCGAACGCGTCCAGGTCCACGGTCAGGTAGACGGCCGCATCCTCCGGGATGTGCGCCAGGTCGGACGGCCGGAACGGCGCGTCGCGGGCTTCGAGAATCGTCAGCCGCCCGACATGCCGCCGCGCTACCTCGAGCTGGGGCTGATTGAGCGTGCGTACGCCGATCTGGGTCAGCGACGCCACGTGCTCCATCTCGAGGATGCGCGCCCCGACGCACGCGTGGGACCACCGGTCACCGTCGAATTCGGGATACAGGTCCGGATGGGCGTCCAGCTGCACGATGTGCACGGGTTCGTCCAGCACGGCCAGCGCCTCGGCGAGTGGTATCGTGACGGCGTGGTCTCCTCCCGCGAAGAACGGCACGGCCTCGCCGGCCAGCAGCTCTTCGGCCCGGGCTCTATACTCCTCCCGGGTGTCCTCCCACGCTCCGCCCGGCCACCAGTCGCCGACGTCGGCGACGAGGCCTGCGATGTCCGTTCCCAGCTCGGTCGTCGCATTGTAGCACCGGCCGTCATATGCCAGGCGGATGCGCGATGGGCCTTCGGCGGCGCCGCGGCGGTACGTGGACTGCATGTCGCACGGCAGGCCTGCGAACGCGAGGGGCAGGGTCGGGTCCGGATCGTCAGAGAAGCACCCTGCAAAAGAAATCGGTACGTCCATGTCAGCCGACTCTCCCTGTCTCTATCTTGTATGTTTCAGGACGCTCAGCGCAGAAAGAAGCCGTCACGCAGAGGGTCCCCGGGATCGATGAAGAACTCGTGCCGGCCCGTGATGTAGGCCGAACCGGTGACTTCGGGCACGATCGCCGGCAGGGCGCCGACCGTCGTCTGGCCTGCGACGCTGACGTCGAACTTCGATCCGATGATGCTCTCGATCGTGATCGACTCGCCCGGCGCCAACTCTCCCCTGAGGTGGTGGATCGCCGCCCGGCCACTAACGCCGGTACCGGTCGGGCTCCGGTCCACTTCGCCCTCCGCGAAGATGCACACGTTACGGCTGTGAACGCTGGCCTCCCCCTGCTGCACGAAGATAGTCCCGTACAGGAAGTTGAGATCGGGGTCTCCGTCCGGGTGCACGATCCCGCACTGCTCCATCACCGCTCGCTTCACGCGACGTCCGGCGTCGATCAGCTGCGAGTATTCATCGGGCTCGACCGCGAGCCCCATGTCGGCGGCCTCCACGTAGGCGTAGAACGCGCCGCCGAACGCGATGTCGCACCGGATCTGCCCGAAGCCCGGCACCTCGATCTCGACGTCCGGCTCGAGCACGAACGACGGCACGTTCCGGAAGGACACGCGCCCGACGCGACGCGGATCTCCCCCGGCCTGTGGGTGAGCCTTCGCGGTTACACGGCCGGCCGGTGTGTCGATCCGGACGATCGGGCGACCGGCCTTGTCCCGCTCGAGGCGCTCAGGATTCAGCAAACCGCACTCGAGCCCGACCTTGACCAGACCGATGATCCCGTGCCCGCACATCGTCGAGTAGCCCTCGTTATGCAGGAACAGCACGCCCACGTCTCCGTCGGGGGTGACCGGCTCCGTGAGGATGCAGCCGTACATGTCGGCATGACCGCGCGGCTCCCACATGAGGGCCCGTCGGAGATCGTCGTGGTTCTCCCGCGCGAATTTCCGCTTCGCGAGAATCGTTTCGCCGGGGATGTCCGGCCACCCGGCGGTGACGACCCGCAGCGGCTCGCCCGCGGTGTGAGCGTCGATCGTCTCGATGCGCGTCCACTCGGCGGGAGGGTCGAAGTGCGCCTTCAATTCTACAGTTCCACGGTGCGGGCGAGGCCGGTCTCGCGGGCCCGCTTCATGACCCTGGACGCAGCCACCACATCCTGGACGGCGTGCCCGACGGACTTGAAGAACGTGATCTGATCGTCATGCGTGCGACCCGGGGCATCGCCCGACGCCACGCGCCCGATCTCCGTCCACTCGTCGGGCCGGGTCACACCCGCCTCGATGCCCGCCACCAGCTCACCTGCCTCCGCCAGGGCCGCCTCGACGAGGTCAACGAACACAGTCGATCTTTCGACGGTCACCAGGTCGACCTCGCGGCGGTCGAGAGTGAACGTGCCGATCGCATTGATGTGAGTGCAGGAAGATATCTTCCTGCCATCCAACACCGGTGTCGGGGAGTTCGTCGCCGTGCTGATCACGTGGGCACCGTCGATCGCCTCGTCCGCGGATCGGGCCTGCTCGAGACGCGCACCGGTATCCGGTTGCATCCGCTCGATGAACCCCGCCACCTGCCGCTCATCGAGACCGCACACGCGGATCGTCTCCAGCTCCCGCACCGCATCCATCGCGAGGAGCTGCGTGCGTGCCTGCACTCCCGCCCCGATCAGGGCACCCACCCGGGCATCGGGCCTCGCCAGCAGATCGGTCGCCGCTCCGCTCGCTGCCCCGGTTCTCCATGCGGTGAGAGCGCCGCCGTCCAGCAGGCCGATCGGCTCACCTGATTGCGGGTCCAGCACGAGCACGAGTCCCGTGACCACAGGCTTCCCGAGATCCAGATTGCGGTTGAAGATCGACACGGTCTTGGCGGCGAGTCCTTCCCCGGGAACGTAGCCGCCCATCAGGAGAGAAACGCCGTCCATCTCGTCTACCTGGACGACGCCACGCTGCGGGGCGACGACCCGACCAGAGGAGAGCGCCGCGAAGGCTGACTTCATCGCCTCGACAGCGTCCCGCATAGGAAGCAGTTTGGGAATGTCCTCGGCCGCGACGGTGAGCAGCTTCATCGTGCGCGAACAATAACCCGCGCCCCTGGCGAGCGTAAGGCGAATTCTGTGCGAGTACTTCACTTCAGCGACATCCACGTCGGCCTGGGACTGACCCGGGTTCCCGTGCGCGACTGGCCGGGGAAGAGACTGGTCGGGGGAGCCAACTTGCTTCGTGGCCGCGGACGCCGATTCGAGGGGGCGCTGGAAAAGCTGTCTCGCTTGACGGAAGTCGCGGGCTCGGAAGACGTGGACCTTGTGGTGTTCTCAGGTGACTTCACGGCCATGGGCACCGACGCTGAGTTCTCGGCGGCGCGTGCCGCGATCGAGCCGATCCTGGCGCTGCCGGCCGAATTCGTCTGCGTGCCGGGCAACCACGACATTTATGCACGGGACGTGGTACTGAAGAAGCGCTTCGAGAAGCACTTTGGAGACCTTCTCGAGACCGACCTTCCCCAGCTTCGGGTGGACGGCCCGTGGCCGCTCGTCCGCTTCGTCGGGGAGGATGACGGGGGCGTCGCAGTGATTGCCCTCAACAGCGCGCGCCCGAATCCGGTGCCGCCGTGGCGATCGAGCGGCCAGATCCCGGATGAGCAGCTGGAGGCCCTTGGTGAGATCCTCCGGCGGCCCGAGTTAGGGTCTCGCTTCGTGTTCGTGGTCACTCACTACGCGCCACGACTGTGGGACGGACGCCCGGACACTCCGAACCACCGGCTCGTGAACGCGGAGGAATTCCTCGAGTCCTGCGCGGGAATCGAGCGCGGCGCCATTCTGTGTGGACACGTGCACCGAACCTACCGGGTGCAGATTCCAGGGATCGGGCCGGAGATCTTCTGCGCGGGCAGCGCCACGATGCATGAGCTGGAGGGCTTCTGGATGTTCGAACTCGAACGCGGAGGACTCAGCGCCCGGCGCGGCAGGTGGAACGGACACGGATACGAGGTGGATTCGCCTGGGGATGGAGCGCCGAGTCAGGCCGAAAGTCCGGGGTGAGCGAGCCGACGATCAGTGAATTGCGATTCGTCGCCACCCAGGCGACCGGCGAGGTTTCCGCCATCCTGCTGAAGCCGCCCGAGTGCCGGGCTCTGCTTGTGATGGGGCACGGCGCCGGAGCCGGCATGTGGCACCGGTTCATGGACGGGATGGCGGAGTCGCTGGCATCCCACAGCATCGGCACGTTTCGCTACCAGTATCCCTACGCCGAGGCTGGACGACGGCGGCCGGACCGGGCTCCGACCCTCACCGGAACGGTGCGCGCGGCCGTTGCCGCGGCGCGCGAGATCCAGCCAGACCTCCCCCTGTTCGCGGGCGGCAAGTCGATGGGCGGCCGCATGACTTCCAGCGCGCAGACCGAGGGCTCTCTTCCCGGCGTCAACGGAGTCGTCTTCTTCGGCTTCCCCCTGCACCGGCCCGGAGATCCGTCCAACGCCCGCGCGGATCACCTGCGGGACGTGGAACTACCGATGCTGTTCATACAGGGCACGCGGGACAGGCTGGCCGAGATCGGTCGTATCGAATCGGTCGTTGGTGACCTGGGGGAACGCGCGGTAATTCACGTGGTCGAGGACGGTGATCACGGATTCGACGTGTTGAAGCGAACGGGAAAGTCAACCAGCGAGGTCTACGACGAAATGGCTTCCGCCGTGCACTCCTGGATCGAGGCCATCCTGCCCTGATGTGCGAGAGGGGCCGCAAGGCGCCCCCTCTATTTCCTAATTACTCACCGACGCGGAATCGCGAGGGCTAGTTGCCCGGACTGTGAGTCCTGGCCCGAGTCCGAGTGGCGCTTGCGCCCGACGATCGCGAGCGGCTGCGGTTACCGTCCTGGCCCGACGCGCGCGACCGCTGGCCTGAGGCATTCTGGCGACCCATCTGGCTGTTCCCCGCCCGACTTCGGTTCGCCGTGTTCTGCTGCTGGCCCTGCCCGTCGGCACTCGCCGATTGTCCCCGGCGTGAGCCCCTCTGGCTCCGGGTATCCTGACGCTGCGCGTTCTGCTGTCCGGATTGGGCGCGCTGGCCGGTCTGCGCCCGCGCTTCGTCCTGGTGAATCCGCGCCCGGTCCTGGCGAGCCCGCTGAGTCATCTGCTCAGTGGTCCTGGGTGCGTCGGCCGGGGCCTCCTGCGCGAAGGCCGGCACGGCGATAGCGAGCACCGCGGCTGCGGTCATGGCCATTGTCTTGAATCGGATCGGCATTATTCTCTCCCACTTCTCGACCTCGTGACCCGGCCCTTCCGGGTCTCTTCTATTCATAGACGACGCAATCGATACGGAGGTCACACTCGCTCTCCCGTCCTCGGCCGTTAGCTTGTTGGAAGATCGAAGTGGCACCCTGCATCCCCAAAAGGTCCCTCTCAGAGTCGAATGAACCGAATCTCGATCGAACCCGGCCTCCTGGCAGTGCGTGACTTCCGCCGGACGTGGCCACAGCTGCTGCTGGTCACCCTGGCGACTCGTGTGGCTGTCACGGTGTTGATGCTCCCTGGAGTGGCCCTGCTCCTCCGCTTCTTCATCAGCCGACAGGACCGGGCGGCGTTGAGCGACGAGGAAATACTGTTCTTCTTCCTCAGCCCTGTCGGCCTGGTGGCCCTCATAGTCGTCGGTGGCCTGTGGGTCGGCGTATCGCTGGTCGAGCAGGCGGGGCTGATGACAGTCGGGTTCGGGGCCAGTGAAGATCGGCGGGTCACGTGGTACGACGCGTTGCGCTACGTCTTCCTGGAGATGCACAGAATCCTGCGGCTGGGAGCTCAGTTGCTTGTCCGTACGGTGTTGCTCGCCGTGCCGGTCATGGCGCTCGTTGGAGCCGTTTACTGGTTGTTCCTCAGGCATCACGACATCAACTACTACCTGACGAACCGGCCCCCCGAGTTCCTGTGGGCCGCCGGGATCGCGGGAGTCCTGACTGCGGCTCTCGCCGTCGTGCTCGCAATGAAGGTGGTCGGCTGGCTGCTGGCACTGCCCGCGGTGCTGTTCGAGAATCTCGGTCCGCTGGCCGCTATCCGGGATTCCGTCGCCGACTCCGCCGGTCATCGCTGGCACCTGTTCCGGTGGATCGTGGCGTGGCTCGCCGCGGGGTCTGTCGCCTCCGTCCTCGTCACCTGGGTCCTGGGATTCGTGGGCCGGTTGATCGTCCCCCAGACAAGCGGATCATTCGCGCTGGTGGCTTTCACCATGGGGGCCGTCGGCCTGGTGAGCATCCTGGCCAACGCCGTTCTGTCGTTTCTCTCGGCGGCCTTCTTCGCGCTGCTGATCGTGCGCCTGTACCGGGTCACTTCGGGCCCGGGAGAGCTGTCGCGAAACCTCGCCGCGGTGGGTTCCCTCGGGGAGCGGCCAGAGGTCCGGATTCCGCGCAAGAGCTTCCTGTGGGGCGGTGCGGCCGGGCTCGCGGCCGCTGTCATCGCTGCCGTGATCATGGTCCACTCGGTGCCCATGGAGGATGACGTTCTGATCATCGCACACCGTGGCGCAGCGCTCCACGCCCCGGAGAACACCATGGCCTCCATCCGCCGGGCGATCGCCGATGGCACGGATTACATCGAGATCGACGTGCAGGAGATGGCGGATGGAGAAGTCGTAGTGTTCCACGACAGCGACTTCATGAAGACCGCCGGGAACCCTCTCACCATCTGGGACGCCCGGCGCTCCGACGTCGACGCGATCGACATCGGGAGCTGGTTCGACCCGAGCTACGCCGGCGAGCGCGTTCCTATGCTGGAGGACGTTCTCCTCGCGGCGAAGGGGCACGCCCGGGTCAACATCGAGCTCAAGTACTACGGCCGTGACGAGGAACTGGAGCGGCGTGTCGTCGAGATCGTGGAGAGCACGGGCATGACCGATCAGATCGTCATCATGTCTCTCAAGTACGACAAGGTTATGAAGATCAGGTCCATGAGGCCCGATTGGACGTACGGGCTGCTTACGACCGTGAACCTCGGGGATCCGACGACGTTCGACGTCGATTTCCTTGCCGTGAACGCAGCAGCCGCGACCCGCGGATTCGTTCGACGCGCGCACGCCCGCAACAGGGACGTGTACGTGTGGACCGTAAACGACCCCTACGCCATGTCGGCCATGATGAGCCGGGGCGTGGACGGGATCATCACGGACGATCCCGCCCTGGCCCGGAAGGTACTCGAAATCCGATCGGAACTGGATCCCGTACAGCGGCTGCTCGTCGGCATCGGTACCGAGGTCGGCGTGTTCAGCATGCCCGAGATGGAGGCGGACGAAGCGGACGCATGAGCGAATCCGCGATTCTCCATGCCGAGTGGGGGCGGAGCGAGACCGTATCCGCTAGATTCGCCGGACACCAAGCGCCAAGTGAACTCTAGAGCTAATCAAACAGGGGGCTCACAGTGACCATATCCCGATTCCTCAGACAAAACCTCTGCCGGCTGGCCGTGGCAGCAGCCATCATCGTGTTCGTCACGAATCCGCTCGAGGCCCAGATCAAGGACGGAACCGGCGGCCTCGAGATCAACGTGTTCTACGGCGTTCTCAACGGTCTGGGGGATACCGAATTCGAGAACGACCCGGTGCCGTGGAGGCTGGATAACGATCCGTACCAAGGCGGTCGGCTCGGGTACGTGTTCGACTTCGGACTCGGTGTCGAGGGCTTTTTCGGATACGTCGACTCGAAAGTGGTGGGATCCGCGTTCGATGGCGCGAAGGCCAAGGTGCATAATTACGGTGGAGACCTCACATACAACTTCAACCTCGACCGGTCCATCCAGCTCGCGGTGCTCGGCGGGGCGGGCGCCCAGAGCTTCGACCTCGACATCGACGGCCTCGACAAGGAGACCGCCCTCACGTTCAACTATGGGGCGGCGCTCAAGATCTTCCCCACCCGGTGGCTGGGATTCCGTTTCGACTGGAGGAACTACCACTCGTCGGATGGACTGAAGGACGCGCGTGCGTTTCTCAATCCCGAGGGGGCAGCGCTCGAGGACAAGACCCTGATGAGCACCGAATGGACGGCCGGCGTTTCGCTGTTCCTGTGGGGGCCGAAGGACTCCGACGGCGATGGGGTGGAGGACAAGAACGACCTGTGTCCGGACACTCCGAAGGGCGTCGAAGTGGATAGCACCGGCTGCCCGCTCGACGCAGACATGGACGGGGTCGGCGACTACATGGACCAGTGCCCGAACACGCCCCGGGGCGCCGTAGTGGACGAGACCGGTTGCCCGCTCGACGGAGACGAGGACGGCGTGTTTGACGGCCTGGACCAATGCCCGAACACGCCGAAGGGCGCCGAGGTCGATGAAAAGGGGTGCCCGAGCGACCGTGACTCTGACGGTGTGTTCTTCGGGATCGACCTGTGCCCGAACACGCCCTCTGGCGTCGTGGTGAACGCGACGGGTTGCCCGGTGGACAGCGACAGCGACGGTGTGTTCGACGGTCCTGACGCGTGTCCGAACACGCCGGCCGGGGCCCGCGTGGACGCGCGTGGCTGCCTGGTTCAGCTCGAGCTCCAGAACGTCGAGTTCGAGTTCAACAGCTTCGAGTTGACACGCTCGGCACGGGCATACCTGGCCGAGCTCGCCGGACAGATCGTGCAACAGGCCGATCCGGAGGGGACGGGCCGCCTCGAGCTGCGCGGCTTCACGGATTCGGTGGGAGCCGAGGCTTACAACGAGAGGCTCAGCCAGTCTCGGGCCGAGGCCGTGCGGGACTTCCTCCTCAGCACGAGCATGGAGATGGAGAAGTTCATCGACCGGCTCGACGCCGTCGGCTACGGCGAGGCCGACCCGGTGGCCTCCAACGACACCGAGGAAGGCCAGGCGCGCAACCGGCGCGTGGAGCTGCACATCACTCAGCCGGACGGCTGAACCGGAATCTCCGGGGTAGATGCGACGGCCCGTCCTCCCGACGCAGGGGCGGGCCGTTTCGCTCTGGCGGAGGGTGCTTGCGTCGATCAGACCCCGGCAGTATCGGTGATCATTCGGGCGAACCCTATCAGCCGCAATGGAGAAAGAACTCCGTGTCACTGCTGCGTGTCATTCGGGAACCTGTCTCACGATCCGGGCTCAGGGAGGTCGCCGCGAGCCAGTTTGGCGACATGGTGAAGGCCGTGGTGGACGTGGCACGCGAGGTGATCGCGATCGGCGGCGAGCTGCACTCGGACGAGGAAGCCGCGCTGCTGGATGACGGATCCAGGCAGGCCGACCTGTGGGGGATCAACCTGTATCCCGACGAGAGCGGCGACGACTGGATCGAGTTCGACTCCATGATCAACGTGCGCCCCAGCAAGGGCAACCGCTCGCGCGATGTGGAAGATCCAGCATTGCGCGGCTCGATCCGGCGGATCGTGAAAGCCTGGATCATCGAATGAGCGAGCGTGGACCGCGGCACGCGGGGGCCGCAGCCGGACGGTGGGCGGAGATGACGCTGGTGGAGCAGCTGGCGAACGTCGGCAGCGAGGCCGAACGAGCGATCCGAGCGCACGAGAGCGGCCGTGCGGAGCGGTTCGAAGCGGCCCTGGTCAGGGCCCTCGAGCTGTTCGACCTGACCGCAACCGACTCGAGGTGGAAGGGAGCGCGGCGCCGCGAAGTGCTTCGGGCGCGGGAGGAGTTCTGCCGGATCTTCTTCGACGAGCATGCGCCGCATCGGTCAGCATCCGGCCTGCGCGCGTATTTCCTGCATTTCGCGGTCGCCGCCCGACGTCCCACGGTTTGACCGTCCGCCGTGAGGTCAGTCGGATTCCGTGACCAACGAGAAACCCGCGGTCTCGAAATCGCGGTCGAACGTGAATGCCGTGTCGATGCCGCGCTCGCGCATCACGATGAAGGAAGAGGCGTCCACGAGCCCTGGCCTGCCACCGCCGGAAATGACGGCGTCGAGTGCTCGGTCATGCAGCTCGCGGTCCACCCACGTGACATCCAGCAGGGGCTCGATCGCATCACGAAGCGCCGCGACGGCGTCAACGCCGATCTTGCTCCCGAGGAGGGCGTAGCACTCCACCAGAACATGCGAAGTCGTGATCAGCTCCGCGTCGAGGCGCCGGAGAGCGCGCATTGTGTGCAGAGCGCTGCGGTGCCACCGATCGGTCGACACGAGGAGAGCGTAGAGCGCGGACGTGTCTACGAAGACGGCGGTCACCCGTATATCCCGTCCAGGTAATCGTCGTGTCGTTCGGAAACGTCCTCTGCGCCAGTTGAATCCTCGAATCGACCCGCGACCGCAAGCACCTTCTCCCAGAGTTCGGCCCGGCTGGGCCTGGAGTCCTCCAACCCCCGGTCCACACAGCGGCGAATGACCTCGGACATCGATACGCCTTCCTGTTGCGCGATCCGGCGGACCCGTCGGGCCTGCTCCTCCGTAAGCTGAATCTGAGTTCTCACCATGGCATCAATGTAAGCACATCATGCTGTTACAGCAACGAATCCTCTTCTGTGAAGCGGCTGCCAACGCTGCCTTACGGCCGCAGCTCCCGCGCTCGGATCTCTTTCGACCATAGCTCGTCGCCGTTCACGTCCCACACCGTGACCTTCATCACTCGATCGTCGCGCGGACCCGAGAAGTCCAGGGTGGCGAAGTTGCGCTCGATGAACAGGGTGCCCGGCTCGGCCAGGTGGTTGCCGTAGGTTTCGGGATCCAGGCCCGCCGGGCCGGACGTGATCGGCGAGGTCGTGATCTCCCACAGCGGGTACGTGCCGCGGCGCTCCAGCTTGCTGAGAACGGCGTAATGCACGTCGCCCGTCAGCAAGACGACGCCCGTGATGTCGTTCTCCTGGAGCAGTTGCAGGAAGCGGGCTCTCTCCACCGGGTACGTGGCGTAGGAGTCCCACTGCGCGACCGGATTCAGGAGCTGGCCTCCGGACACGATGATCTTGAAGCTTGCCTGGCTGAAGGTAAGAGCATCGATCAGCCACTGGAGCTGCTTCTCTCCGAACACCTGCTTGTGCCCCGAGATCCGGTGCTCGGAGGAGCGGAACCACCGGTTGTCAGGGAGAAAGAACTCCACGTCGCCCCACTGAAACGTCGTCGCGTTCCCTCCAAGCTCGGGCGGTCCGAGCTCCGGGTTCCCCCAGAACAGATCAAACACTTCGAGCGCCGTGGTCTTTTCGCGCCACGACCAGTCGCTGTTGTCCGGCCCGTAATCGTGATCGTCCCAGATGGCGTACTGGTGCACGGAGGCCAGAAAAGGCTGCAGCCCCGGGAACGAGCGAGTGTGCGTGCTCCGGTAGATCATCCCGGTGCGGGTGTAGAAATCCGGCTCGCGGTAGTAGAGGTTGTCGCCCAACCACACCATCGCGTCCGGGCTCTTCTCGACCATCGCATCGAGGATCTCGAATCCTCCGCCGTAGGGCTTCCCGGGACGGTCGTAGGGCGTGTCGTTGACGTAAAAGCCGCTGCCCGTCGCGATCCGGAAGTCGGGGGGGTCGGTGCGCCACTTCCACAACACCTGGGTCTGGAACTCCAGGGGGTATGGGCGCTCGACGTTCGCACCGTTGATGTGCAGCTCGTACCCGTACCGGCGTCCGGGCTGAACCTGGTCGGCGATCATCTTCGCCGTGTACCCGCCGGCCTTCGTGGTCGCGACCGTCTCCGTCTCCATCCTGGCATCGAGAGATTCCAGGTCCCAGTAAACGATGTTCACGTCCGCCGGGGCCGTCGTCTGGGCCCACAGCAGGACCTCGAACATGTCCGAATACCCGAGCATCGGACCGGACTGGAGGAGCTCATCCTGGGCGGTGGCGGACGGAGCCGCGAGGGCAAGAAGTAGTGCCGAGAGACAGAGCGATCTTCGCATGGAGTCGATCCGCGTTGAAGGTGCGTTGGAAAAGTCGCGGTCCGTGTGATCGGGACAACATACAGCCGAAACGTCCCCCCGGCTGTGCCACCGAGGCGCGCACGATAGATTCGGCGAATGCACAATCCGACGCTCGTCATCCTCGCCGCGGGCCTCTCGACCCGGTACAGTGGCCCGAAGCAGATCGAGCCCGTGGGTCCGGACGGCGAGGCTCTTCTCGACTACGCCGTGTACGACGCCATGAGCGCCGGATTCGGAGACGTCGTCCTCGTCGTCAGTGCGGCGAACGAGGCGAGTCTCGTCGAGCGATTTCGCGACCGCTTCGGGAATGCTGTTCCTCTGCGATCGGTCGTCCAGGACCAGGGCCGGCTTCCCTCCGGCCTTCGCCCGCCCTCCCGGGTGAAGCCCTGGGGCACCGGCCACGCAGTGCTGTGCCTGGAAGGGGTCGTCTCCGGCCCGTTCGCCGTGGCCAACGCGGACGATTTCTACGGTCGCTCCGCCTACCGCGCACTCGTGGCACACCTCACCTCGGCAGACCGCGCCGGAGAGCAGTGCGTCGTCGGCTATCCGATTGGCGACACGCTGTCCGAACACGGAGGCGTCTCGCGCGCCCTCCTTGAAATCGACGAGGACGGCAAACTGATCCGCATCGAGGAGCTGCTCGGACTGGACAGGGCCGGTGGTAGAGCGATCTTCGGGCGCACGGTCGCGGAAGCGCCCCGCGAGCTGGCAGGTGACGAGCTGGTATCCATGAACCTGTGGGGCCTGACCCCCAACCTGTTCAAACCCCTCAGCAAGAGATTCGCGAGCTTCCTCAAGCAGCACGGCGACGACCCGGGTACTGAATTTTACGTGAGCGACGCGATAGGCGATCTGGTGGCGCGCGGGAAGGTGACCGTACGGGTGCGGGAGACCTCGGACCGCTGGCTGGGCATGACGTTCCCGGCGGATCGGGGTCGGGTCCGGGCGGGAATCCGGTCTCTGGTCGAGGCCGGAGAGTATCCTCCGTCGCTTCGGAACGCGTTGCGAGCCGCCGACTCACGCCAGGAAGACCATACGTGAGACTCGACGCCTTCGACTGGACGGTCGTCGGCGCATACGGAGCCCTCGTTCTGATCGTGGGCGTGTACTTCGCCCGCCGGGCCGGAATGGGCATGGCGGAGTTCTTCCTGTCCGGCCGCAAGCTCCCGTGGTGGATGCTCGGCACGTCGATGGTGGCGACCACGTTCTCGACCGACACTCCAAACCTGGTCACGGACCTCGTGCGGAACGGCGGCGTGAGTCAGAACTGGGTGTGGTGGGCCTTCCTGATCACCGGCATGTGCACTGTCTTCTTTTACGCCAAGCTATGGCGGCGCTCCGGCGTGTTCACCGACATGGGGTTCTACGAGCTTCGCTATTCGGGCCGGCCGGCCGCGTTCCTTCGCGGCTTCCGGGCCCTGTACCTGGGTGTGTTCTTCAACGTCATGATCATGGCCACGGTCACCCTGGCTGCGATCAAGATCGGCAGCGTGCTGCTCGGACTCGACAAGTACACGACGGTGCTCATCGCGGGCACGATCACGGTGATCTACTCGGCGACCTCGGGACTGTGGGGGGTCGTGGTAACAGACCTGCTGCTGTTCGTGATCGCGATGGTGGGCGCGGTGGCCGCGGCCTACTACGCCCTGGCTCAGCCGGAAGTGGGCGGGCTGGCTGGCCTCGTCTCGAACCCGGCTATCTCCGACAAGCTGGCCCTGCTGCCGGACTTCACGGATTGGCGGGTGGCGGTCCCGATCTTCGTGGTGCCGATCGCCGTCCAGTGGTGGGCCACGTGGTACCCCGGCGCCGAGCCGGGCGGCGGCGGGTACGTCGCCCAGCGCATGCTCGCGGCGCGGAATGAGCGCGAATCGATGAAGGCCACGTTGTGGTTCAACATCGCCCACTACGCCCTGCGCCCGTGGCCCTGGATCCTCGTCGCTCTGGCCTCGCTAGCCGTGTATCCGACGCTCGAGTCGCTGGCGATGGCGTTCCCGGACGTCGATCCCTCGATCCTCAGGCACGACCTGGCTTACCCGGCGATGCTGGTTTTCCTGCCGCACGGCCTGCTCGGCCTCGTGGTCGCCTCCCTCGCCGCTGCGTACATGTCCACGATCAGCACGCACCTCAACTGGGGCGCTTCGTACGTGGTGAACGATTTCTACCGACGCTTTCTCGCACCAGATCGCAGCGAGAAACACTACGTGGCGGTCGCGCGGGCCTCCACGGTCGGTCTGATCGTCCTCGCGCTCCTCGTATCGCTGTGGCTCGAGAACGCGCTACAGGCGTTCCAGATCCTGCTGCAGATCGGTGCGGGCACCGGCTTGATCTTCCTGCTGCGCTGGTTCTGGTGGCGGATCAACGCGTGGAGCGAGATCTCGGGGATGGTGGTTTCCTTCCTCGTCGCGGTGTGGTTCCAGTTCGCACATGAAGCAGCTGGTCTACCGGCGCTGCACCCGTCCTTGCAGTTGTTGATCGGAGTGGCCCTGACGACCGTGGTGTGGCTCACCGTGACGTGGATGACGGCGCCGACGGACACCACCACACTCCAGAATTTCTACGACAGGATTCACCCGTTCGGAAAGGGCTGGCGGCGCGTAGTCAGGGTAGACGACGGAGTGGATGACGGGGGCAGTGTTTCGGCGAGCCTGCTGTGCTGGCTGCTGGGCTGCGTCGTCGTGTACGCGGCATTGTTCGGGACTGGGTACGTGCTGTACGGCCGAGCGGGATTCGGGTCCCTGTTCCTCGGTGCCTCGGCGCTGGCGGCGCTCGGGCTGTTCCGCATGTTGCCGCGCGTGGGCTTCGCATAGCGGCTCGTAGCCTTGCTGGCGACCGACCTGCCTTCGCTTGACACCCGGGGTCAGGCCCGACCTATTGGCGCCGCCCGGCGTCGTGCCAAAGACGAGCCGGCCTGGTCACAAATCGCATCCCACAGGAGAGAAGTCACAATGTTGAAGCGTTTTGTACGCGTTCCCCTGCTCACCGCCCTGATCGCGCTCATGGCGTCCGTTGCCGCTACGAACGTCATCGCCCAGGACAGTCCGGTCCTGGACCGGATCGTCGAGACGTCCACCCTTCGCGTCGGCATGTCCCTCAGCCAGCCGCCCTTCAACATGAAGGCTCGGGATGGCGCTCCGATGGGCCTCGAAGTGGACCTCGCAAGCGCCCTGGCCATGGCGATGAAGGCGGAACTCGAGATTGTCGAGAAGCCGTTCGCCGACCTGATCCCGGCCCTGGAAAACGGTGAGGTCGACATGGTCCTCTCCGGCATGACGATCACGGCGGATCGCTCCCGATCGGTCTCCTTCGTCGGCCCGTACGTGATGTCCGGGAAGTCGATCCTGACCAAGTCGTCGACTCTGGCGGCCGTTCAGCAAGCGGGTGATCTCAACGAATTCGACATTCGGCTGGTCACACTGCAGAACTCGACGAGCGAACAGTTCGTGCGCACCAATCTTCCCGATGCTCAGCTGACCACCGTCGCCACGTATGACGAGGCCATTGAGATGCTGCGGGCAGACCAGGCCGGCGCCCTGGTCGCGGACATGCCGATCTGCCTGCTCACGGTCATGCGATTCCCTAACGAGGGCTTCGCTACGCTCAACCAGCCACTGACCCTGGAGCCGATCGGGATCGCGCTGCCCGCCGGTGACGCGCAGCTTCTCAACGTGGTGCAGAACTACGTCACGGCCCTGGAGGGAATGGGTATCCTTCCGGCCCTGCGCGAGCAGTGGCTCGAGAACGGAGCCTGGGTCGCGGCCCTTCCCTGAACGAAACCGCGCGGCCCGTCCATATGCGCGCCGCGACAACGACTGAAACGGGCCGTTTCGCCAGGTGTGCGGAACGGCCCGTTTGAATTTGATGAACGAAACCGAGAGTCGAGAGCCGAACACCTCCACCGGGCCGCGCCGCCGGATCTGGGCCTCGATCCGCGAAGCCATCCGCGGCTCCGAGGAAGACTTCACCGAGGGTAGCCTCAACCGTGCCGTAGGCCTGCTGGCCATCCCGATGGTCCTGGAGATGGCGGGTGAGTCGCTGTTCGCGGTGGTGGATGCGTTCTTCGTGGCCCGGCTGGGCGCCGAGGCCCTGGCCGCCGTCGGCCTTACCGAATCAGTGCTCGAGATCGTCTACGCCATCGCGATCGGGCTGGCGATGTCCACCACCGCCGTCGTGGCCCGCAGGATAGGCGAGAAGGACGAGCGGGCTGCGGCCCGAACAGCCGTGCAGGCGATCGTCATCGGCCTGGCGATTTCGGTCCTGTTCGGAGCGGCCGGCGCAATCTGGGCTCCGGATCTGCTGCGCCTCATGGGAGCGGACGAAGCAACGGTGGCGCAGGGGACCACCTACACCCGGATCATCTACGGGACCATGGCCGTGATCATGCTCCTGTTCATCAACAACGCGATCTTCCGCGGCGCCGGGGACGCGGCCATGGCGATGCGATCCATCTGGCTCGCCAACGGCATCAACATCGTCCTCGACCCTGTTCTGATCCTCGGAATCGGACCGTTCCCCGAGCTCGGCCTGATGGGGGCGGCCGTAGCCACGGCGATCGGTCGCAGCGTCGGCGTGCTGTATCAGTTCTGGGGACTCACGCGCAGCCGCAGGCTTCGAGTAACCAGGCAGGATCTGAAGATCGACGTCGGACTGATCCGAAGGCTCCTCCGCGTGTCAGCCGGAGGAATCAGTCAGATGTTCATCGCCACGGCCAGCTACCTCGGACTGATCCGGATCCTCGCTACGTTCGGGAGCATCGTGCTGGCAGGATACGTGATAGCAATCCGCGTCGTGATCTTCATCATCCTCCCGGCGTGGGGCGTGGCGAACGCGGCGGCCACACTCGTTGGTCAGAACCTGGGAGCCAGGAAGCCGGACCGCGCCGAACGCGCCGTCTGGGTGACTGGTGCGTGGAACATGGCCTTCATGGCGGTGGTGACTGTCGTGTTCGTCCTGTTTGCGGACAAGATCGTGGGCGTGTTCACCAACGACCCCGAGGTCTCGGCCGTTGGCACTGCGGCCCTCCGCATCATCAGCTACGGCTACATCTTCTATGCGTGGGGGATGGTGATGCTGCAGGCGTTCAACGGAGCGGGAGACACGTGGACGCCGACGGCGGTCAACTTCGTCGCCTTCTGGCTCATCCAGATCCCTTTGGCGTGGTACCTGGCCACTGAGACGGGACTCGGCCACCACGGTGTGTACTGGGCGATCGGGATTGCCTACTCACTCTCGGCCGTATTCGGAATGGTCCTGTTCCGGCGCGGGAAGTGGAAGGAGAAGGAGGTTTAGCAGACCTCCGGCTCGGCCGAACCCATCCCCCGGCGCCGAGCCCGCCACGCCCGGAACCGCTCTCCTGTATCGTGCTGCGCCATGGTGAGCGCGGGCACGAGCACCATGATAATTCCAGTCGCGAACAGGATCCCCACCCCCAGGCTCACCGCCATGGGCACGAGAAACTGGGCCTGGAGGCTCCTCTCGATTATCAGTGGAAACACGCCCAGAAACGTCGTCAGCGAGGTGAGCATGATGGGCCGGAAGCGTACCTTCGCCGCGCTCAGGATCGCCTCGGGAAGAGCCTTGCCGCTCCGGTGCTCCGCGTTGACGAAGTCCAGCAGGACCAGCGAATCGTTCACCACGACGCCGCTCATTCCGACGAGACCGAAGATGCTGAGCAGCCCGAGGTCGAGCCCCATGACCAGGTGGCCGAACACGGCTCCGACGAACCCGAAGGGCACGGCGGCCATGATGATCAAGGGCTCGACGTATGACCTGAACGGGATTGCAAGGAGGGCGTACATGACGAACATGGCCAGGGCGAAACCCCTGAACAGACCGCTCATGGCGCGGCGCTGCTCCCTCTGCTCGCCCCCGAAGCTGTAGCGCAGGCCTGGATGACGCAGCTGCGCCGCGGGAATGATGTGAGAAGTCAGCTCGGTGTTCGCCTCCTGGCCCGTGATCACGGAGCGATCCACTTCGGCGGTCACCGTTACGATGCGGCGACCGTCGATGCGGCGTATCGTCGACGGAGCCGTGCCGAAGGACACGTCCGCCACCTCTTCCAGCGGAATCGCCGCACCGGCGGGCGTCATGATCCGGTAGCGCCGGATGTCGGCCAGGTCGTTACGCTCGGCCTCGGGAAGCCTGACGTACGCCCGCACTTCCTCGCGTCCTCGCTGGATCCGCACTGCCTCGACCCCGAAGAACGCGGCCCGCACCTGTCGTCCCAGGTCGTCCACCGTCACACCCAGCGTGCGGGCGCGCGGCTTGAGTCGGAGCTCGACCTCGCGCTTTCCGAGCTCCTGGTCGTTCCGCACGTCGAACACCCCGGCATACGTCCCAAGCTCCGCCTGCACCTCAGATATGGCCCGGCTGAGCACGGCGGTGTCCGGATGGGAGATCTCGATCTGCACCGGAGCGCCGAAGTCCATGACCTGTGACGAGAACGTGAGGCTCCGGGGCCCCGCCAGGTCGCCCACGGCCTCTCGCCAGGCCCGCTCGAATTCGCCCGACGGAAGGTCCCGTACCTCGGCGTCGAGAAGCCTGAACGTGACCTCCGCCTTGTTGGACTCAATGAACGTGGCGAGAGCCCCCGCTCCCGGTCCGCTCTCGGTCGACGGGTAGCGTCCGACGCTCAGGTAGACGGCCTCGAGCAGGGGCGGGTGGTCGTCGGGAAGCTCGGCCTGGAAGCTGTCCGCCACCATGCGACCGACGTGCTCCAGATACCGGGCGATCTCGCGCGTTCGCTCGGTGGGCGTGCCCTGGGGCATCTCCACCTGGGCCATCACCTTGTCGCCCTCGATCTGCGGCAGAAAGCTGAAGCTGAGGTAGCGTCCAGCCACGAGGCCCAGCGTTACGAGCATGATGGAGATGGCACCCGCGATCACCAGACCGTAGTGCGCGGTGGAAAACCGCACGGCCCGATCCAGGGGACCCTCGATGAACCTCCTCAGCGCACTCTGCACGACCTCCTGAAGCCGCTCCACCGGCCTCAGCAGCCGGGGCAGTGACATGTGACCGCTCTCGGGCAGATGCGAAAGGTGGCGCGGAAGAATAAACAGAGACTCGACCAGGGAGAACAACAGCACCGAGATCACGATCAGCGGGATGTTCCTGAGGAACTGTCCGAACGTGCCCGGCACGAAGAGCAGCGGCGTGAACGCCACTATCGTGGTGAACACGGCAAAAGTCACCGGAACCGCGATCCGCTGCGTGCCCTTGATCGCCGCATCCAGGGGACTCCTCCCCTTTTCGCGCTCACTGTAGATGTTCTCGCCCACGACGATCGCGTCGTCCACCACGATCCCGATCGCGAGGATGAACCCAAACAGGGACATCATGTTGACCGACACGTCGAGCCGCGGCATGACGGCGAACGTGCCGATGAACGACAAAGCGATGCCCACGGCCACCCACCAGGCGAGGCGCAGGTCGAGGAACAGCGTGAGGGCGACCAGCACCAGCACGAGACCGATGAGACCGTTCTTCCGGAGGGTTCCGATCCGGCTTTCCAGCAGCTCGGCGTCGTTCTCCCAGATCGACACCTCGATCCCGCGCGGCATGGTCGGCTCGAGCTCGTCCGCCAGGTAACGTTCCACTACGTCGACGATCTCCAGCACCTTCTCGTCGGCGGTGCGGAATACCTGGACGAAGGCTGCAGGCTGACCGTCGTACAGCGTGGTCAGGTCCGCGTCCTGGAAGCCGTCTCTGATCTCGGCGATCTGGTCCAGGCGGAGGGTGGCGCCACCGCGAGCCCCCCGTACGATGATCTCCGCAAAGTCCGCGCGGTCGTAGTTCTGCCCCTCCACGCGGACCAGGATTTCCTCGTCGGCCGTGTCCACACGACCACCGGGCATATCGAGGGAGGATCGCCGCACGGCCCTGGCCACGTCCTCGAGGCTGAGCCCGTAAGCCCGCAGCGTCTCGCTGGACACCTCGATCGAGATCTCGTAGTTCCGCACGCCACTCGTGCGAACGAACGAGATCTCCGACATGCCGGACAGATCGTCCCGGATTCGGTTGGCCATCTCCTTCAGGGCGTGCTCGGACACCTCTCCGTGCACGGCAATCTCGATGACCCGGGTGCGGCCGACGACCTCGGTGACTTCGGGCTCCTCCGCGTCCACCGGGAAGCTCGTGATCCGGTCCACCTCGGACTTGATCTCGTCCAGGGCCCGGGAAACGTTCTCGCCGCGGTTGAGCTCGACGAACACGACGCCCACGCCCTCAGAGGCGGTGGAGTTGATCTGGTGGACGCCCTCCACCGACTCCACCCGCTCCTCGATCCGCTGGATGATCCCCTCCTCCACCTCTTCGGGCGAGGCTCCGGGATACTCCACGAGGACCTGTACGGCCTCGAGGTCCAGCTCCGGGAAGACCTCCTGCACGATGCCGGCGATGCTGAGCAGTCCGGCCGCGAGGATGAAGACCAGGAGCAGATTGGGTGCGACCTTGTGGCCGGCCATCCATGCGATGGGCCGGTTCACTGCCGACCGCCTTCCGCGATTCGGACTGCCATACCGTCGGTGACCACGGCCAGCGGGCTTACGATCACGGGCTCACCGGGTTCGAGGTCCGTTCTCAAGTAAATCGAGCCTTCCACCTCCTGGAGGGCCTCGGCCGGCTCGATGACGATAACGGTGTCCTCCTGCACGACCCGCACGGCCCACACTGCTCCCCCGTCGCGGAATGCGACCCGCGGGAGAACTACATAGCGCTCCTCGAAAGCGCCGCGAATGTCCACGTCGGTCCACGTACCCAGGAGCAGAGGCGGTCGTCCGGATTCGTCACGCACGAAGGGATCGGGTACGCGGACGACAACGTCCACCGCGCGGGTCTCGGGATTGAGAGCGCCCTCGGCCCGATCGACGTACGCCTCCCACGAGTAGGTCCGGCCTCCGAAGCTCGCGGTCGCCGTGGCCGGGATGCGGGTGTCCGATTGGCCGGCCGCGGCGTCCCACAGGCCTTCCACCAGGGCCGCCTCCGCGTCCGTGAGCGCCACGACGATCTCCACTTCGTCCGTGTCGTACAGCGAGCCGAGGTTCTGGCCGAGCGCCACGTACTGTCCGACGTCCACGCTCTTGGCCCGCACCACGCAGTCGAACGGCGCCGTGATGCGAGTCCGCGCAAGCGCCAGATGGGCATCGTCCAGACGGGCTTCCGCGCTGCGGAGCGCCGCGTTCGCCGCCTGGAGCTGCGGCTCCCGGAAGATCAGGCTGCCGAGAGCACCGGAGTCGGGTGGGGCCTCGATCCCCTCGCGGGCCCGCAGCCGCTCGTACTCTTCACGAGCCAGTTCCCGCTCCTGCTCCCATTGCATGACCTCGACCTGGCGCTGCGCCACCGTGGCTGCGGCCGCCTCCACCGCGTTCTCGAAGTCTGCGGCCTCGATGCGGAGCAGGAGGTCGCCTCGCCGGAATCGGCCGCCCGATACAAATCCCGGCGCGGCCCACTCCACGCGCCCCGCCACCTGTGGAGACAACACGATCTCGCTCTTGGGACGCACCGTACCGCTTCCCCTGACCGTGAGATTTCCCGACCTCACGTCGGCGGGAACCGTCGTTACGAGAGGCATGCGGCGCGCCGGTTCCTGGTGCTCCGGACGAGGCCGGAGCACCATCAGGAGCACGAACCCCAGGACGCCCACTCCGATGATCGCGAGGCCCTTCTGGAGGGGTCCGAGGCGGCCGAAAGCCGTGCCGAATCGTCGCAGTATGCTCATCGTCCCGCCTCCTGCTCGGCCGGGAACATCATTTGATCCATGGTCTCGTATTCCTGTTCGAGCGTGCGGCCGAGATCCTCGTCATCCGGGACCCACGCACCGCCGAGGGCGCGATGCACCCCCAACCGGGCTTCGGCCAGCGAGCGCTCCGCTCCCGCCAGGTTCGTTTCCGTGCTCGCCAGGTTCTGACGAGCGTCGAGATATGCCAGGTAGTCGCCCACACCGCGCTGGAAGGAGCGGAGCTGAAAGTCCACCGACCCGCTGGCCGAAGCGAGCTGCCGGCGCATTGACTGGTAGCGCTCCGTTTGCTTCTCCAGGTTCACCAGGCTCACCTGCACTTCCTTGAACGCCGTCAGCACCGTGCGCACGTAGATCGCGGCCTGCGCCTGGAACCGAGCCTCGGCCACGCCGAGGTTCGCCCTCAAGCGTCCGCCCTGGAACAGCGGCTGCACCAGCCCGCCGACCAGGTTCAGGAAGTACTGGTCCACGCGGAACAGGTCGTTGAACGTGCCCGACTGGAGACCGACCGTCGCGTCGAGGCGGATCTGCGGATACAGGTCGGCCTTGCGGGCTCCGATCCGGTAGCGGGACGCCTCCATCCGCTGCCAGGCCGACCATACGTCGGGGCGTTCCTCGAGAAGCGCCGTCGTCAGATCCGCCGGCACGGCGTCGAGGACGATCGCCGGTGCGGTATCCTCGCCAAGTAGCACGTCGAGGCTCCCGGCGTACCGGCCCAGCAGGATGGCGAGTCGCCCTTTCGCCTCCTCGAGCTGACTCTCGATCACCGGCAGAGCCGCCTCGGTGTTCCGGAACAGCGACTGGAACGTGTACAGCTCGAAGGTCGTGACCAGGCCGCGGTAGTAGCGCTGGTTCGTGAGCTCCGCGCGCTCCCCGAGCAGATCCACGCTGAGCGCGGTCAGCTCCACCCGGCGCCTGAGCTCCGCGACCTCCAGGTACGTCGAGATGGTCGCCGAGATCACGGCCAGGCGGGCCGTCTGGTAGTCACCCTCAGAGGCCAGAAAGTCACTGATCGCAGCCTTGGTGTTGTTGCGGAACCGACCCCAGAAATCGATCTCGTACGAGAAACCGATGGCCGCCGTGTAGGTGTCGTACTTGAAACGGTCGGGAAAGATGGGTACGGTCGGCGATCCATCGGGCGGTTCGTCGCCCCCGATCTCGCCCGCGAAGCCGGTGTTGCTCGGCGCGTTCTGGTACGTCACGTCGGCCGCGAGGCCGATCGATGGATACAGGTCCGCCCGCGCGATCCTGTACCGTTGACGAACTTCCTCGACCCGGGCGACCGCCTCACGGAGATCGAGGTTGGCTGCGAGAGCCGTGTCCACGAGTGCCTCGAGCACCGGATCGTTGTACACGGTCCACCAGCGTTCGGCATCCCGCACTTCGCGTACGGAGTCCGCCGCGGCCGCGCTGTCCACAGGCGCCGCCGCGTACTCAGCTGGCAGGTGGAGGACCGTCGTGGGCTCCCTGACCTCAGGAGCGAACGAGCAGGCGCCAGCCAGGAGCGCCGCGCTCGCCAGAACAGCCATTTGTCTATGCATCGGCCACCTCCTCCCGGCTGGCCAGGCCGTAATAGATGACCTCGAACACGTGCTTCTTCCGAGCCTCCACGAAGGCGTCGAAGTCATCG
The DNA here is from genome assembly GCA_964195715.1 of Akkermansiaceae bacterium. GTDB lineage: Bacteria > Gemmatimonadota > Gemmatimonadetes > Palauibacterales > Palauibacteraceae > Benthicola. The sequence goes on from CAXMRU010000135.1 coordinate 42,218, forward strand.
CGGGCCAGCGGATTCAGCATCTTCACCGTCGGCAGCTGGATGAAGAAGAACACGCACGCCGAGACGATCGTGAGCATCAGCTGCTTCGGATTGACGGGCCGGATCTCGCCCCGCTCGGTGGCCCGCAGGATCGCCTCTTCCATGTGACGCTGCGGCGACCCCTCCGTCTCGAAAGCCTCTGCGAGGCGCTCCCCGAGGAACGGATTGCCGGCCATGTTCTCGGCGACCATCCACTTCGCCATGTTCTGGTGCTCCCGGATATTGTCGACGTAGTGATCGATGAACGCCTTCAGGACGTCGGCGAACGGTCCGTCGTGGGACGGGGCGTCGAAGCTGTCGAGGAACTGTCCGAACATGTGCGCGGCCACCGCCTCGTACAGCTTCTGCTTGGTGCGGAAGTAGTAATGAAGCAGGGGGCGATGAATCCCGGCTTCGTCCGCGATCTCCTGCAGACGCGCTCCATCCTTGCCCTTTTTGGCGAATACTCGGAGCGCCGCCTCGAAGATGCGGGCTTCCGTGTCGGCTGCCTCGGAATCCGGTGCGGTCTGTGAGCCTGTCTCGTGCGTGGTCACCGTTCGTTCCTGTCTAGAAAGTTTGACAATCTAGTCAAACAATACAGGAAAACAATTTTGCGTCAACCCGGGCCCGGTATTGGACTCCCCTTCAAGCCACCTGTTGTCGTAGACTGGTGTACTTCAGTCGCCAACGAATCCTGAAAGGGAGTGAATATGCCACACGTTCTGCCGAAACTGCCGTACGCGTTCGACGCGCTCGAGCCGCACATCGACGCGCGCACGATGGAGATCCATTACACCAAGCATCACCAGGGTTACGTCAACAAGCTCAACGCCGCCCTGGAAGGTCACCCGGACCTTCAGGACCTGACGGCACTCGAACTTCTCTTGAGCCTCGACTCGATTCCGGACAGCATCCGCACCGCGGTCCGTAACAACGGTGGCGGACACGTGAACCACTCGCTTTTCTGGACCAACATGAGCCCGAACGG
>CAXMRU010000136.1:0-18647 GCA_964195715.1 Akkermansiaceae bacterium
CGAGCACCGGCGCCTCCTCGAGGACGTGACCGTGTGGGACGTGAGCGTGGAGCGGCAGGTGGAGATCACGGGACCGGACGCGTTCCAGCTCACCAACATGCTGACGCCCCGCGACCTTACGAAGTGCGCCGTCGGTCAGGGAAAGTATGTGATCATCACGGCCGAGGACGGCGGCCTCATCAACGACCCGGTTCTCCTCCGCTTGGGAGAGAACCACTTCTGGCTCGCCCTTGCCGACAGCGACGTGCTGCTGTGGGCCAGGGGAATAGCCTACCGATCGGGCCTGGACGTCGAGATTCGAGAGCCCGACGTGTCGCCCCTGCAGGTGCAGGGTCCCAGGTCCAGGGAAGTGGTCGGTGCGCTGTTCGGAGATGACGTGCTGGGCCTGAAGTACTACTGGTTCCTCGAGACGGATCTGGACGGAATCCCCGTAGTCGTGACCCGGACCGGGTGGAGCGGCGAGGTGGGGTACGAGATCTACCTGCGTGACGGGAGCCGCGGCGTCGAGCTGTGGGATCGGGTGATGGAGGCCGGCAGGCCGTACAACATCGCGCCCACGGGCCCTTCGGACATCCGGCGCATCGAGGCCGGAATCCTGAATTACGGGATCGACATGACCATCGAGAACAACCCGTTCGAGGTGGGGCTCGGATGGCAGGTAAACCTGGACCAGGAGGCCGACTTCGTGGGTCGGGATGCGCTGGCGAGGATCAAGGCCGAGGGCGTGAGCCGGATGCTGGCTGGGGTGGAGATCGGTGGCGACGCGCTGGATCTGAATATGGAACGGTGGCCCGTGCTTTCGAATGGCTCTCGCATGGGGCACATCACGTCGGCGGTATACTCACCTCGCCTGGACCGGAACGTCGGCTACGCCATGGTGCCGACCGCGCATGCCAAGATCGGCACCCGGCTCACTGTCGAGACGCCGGCTGGCGCAGCGGAGGCGACGGTGGTCGAGAAGCCGTTCATTGATCCGGCGAAGGAGATCCCGAAGGGCTGAAGCTCCCCGCCGAGTACTCGGAGCATGGGCCGCGCGGGGTGCGCAGCCCGCGCGGCCCAAGGAGTGGGCGTCAGTCCCAGTCCACGTCGGCCAGGTCGATCACTACGGGACAGTGATCCGACACATGGGCGTAGTCGTAGGGCATGTTCTCGGTGTCCACGGGGCGGCAACTCACGTCGGCGCAGTATCCGAAGACTCGGGCCACGGGATTGGGCGGAACCTCGCGCATCGAGAGTGTGACCATGATGTGATCGAGGAGGCTTCCCCTACCCAGGTAGTACTCGGTGCAGGAGGGTGAGCTCGGCAACCTGCGAAGCCCCATCGTCCACGCCTTCCGGTCGAGGATCGCGATCTCCTCCTCGCCGGACACCCGGCGATCGTGTTCCTCTTCTGCATGCCCCATCGTGTTCAGGTCTCCGAGCACAACGAAGTCCGCCTCGTTCTCCCAGCGGCGTTTGAGCTCGACGGCGAGGGAGTCCAGGAACTCCATGCGGTGCGTGTAGTCCCTGATCTGCGTGCCCGAGTCGGTGTGGGTCACGATCACCTGAAAATCCAGACCGCCTCGCAGGCTGGTCACCCGGGCGAGGAGAGCAGGGCGAAGATCGGGCGTCATCTGCAAGCTCGTGAGCGTCTCGACTCCTGAGAGGCGCACCGCGTTCTGGTCGTAGACGTAGCCCACGAACAGTCCCCCGTGGCCCCCACTTTCCGCCAGCACGAATCCGTAGTGGCGGGGCGGAGTAGGGTCAGAGGCGACTGCCCGTTCGGTGACGTGTGTGTTCACCTGATTCAACAGCGCGGCCAACGCGTCAGCGTCAGTGATCTCCTGAACCGCGATGAGATCCGCGTCCAGGTCGACCAGGATCTCCGCGGTGCGATCCACATCCGTGGACGGTTCCGGGAAGAAACGAATATTCCACGACGCGACTCGGAACTGGCCACCCTGGAGGGGCGGAACGGACTGACTTCTGAGCACGGATGAGTTCGTGACGAGCAGTGTCGCCAGAGAAACGAGGACCTTGCAGAGCCGTCCGGAAGATTGAGGCACGTGAGACACCGTTCGTTTGTGGCGCACAGTAGCAGTTGACGAGTACAATCTACCCGGCAGGCTCCGGGTACACACTCCTCGTGGTCTCTTCTTCGGCCCAGGAAACCGGAGGCTCGCTCCACTCTCGGAATCATCACGAGTCGTTGCTCGTAGTATCTTGCCGGACAGGTGAGCGGCTTTCCCTCTGCGATGGATGTCCGCATGGACAGGATCTGGCAGGACTTCAAGTACGGTCTTCGATCGCTGCGCCGCGGAGGACTTCTCATCGCGATCGCGATCCTGTCGCTTGGAATCGGAATCGGCTCTGTCTCGACGATCTTCAGCGCCGTCGACGTGTTCATGCTGCGGCCACTGCCGTACCCTGAGTCCGGTGATCTTCACTCCGTTTACACTACGAATCACGAGCGCGGGTGGACCCAGGTTTCGTTCTCCGTTCCGGACTTCGTCGATTTCCGGGAGCGGAGCCAGACCATGGCGCTCGCCGCGTCGAGAGGCGCCGCGTTCAATCTTTCCGAGGGCGACCGGCCCGAGCGGGTCCGGGGCCGACGCCTGACGTGGGACTTCTTCCGGGTGCTGGGCGTTGAGCCGGCCCGCGGTCGGGCCTTCGTGCCAGACGAAGAGATCGAGGGTCAGGACCAGGTCGCCCTCATCAGCCACGGACTGTGGGTGCGACGGTTCGGCCAGGATCCGGACATCCTCGGGACCGACGTGCTGTTGGACGGAGTTCCTTACACGATCGTCGGGGTGATGGCGGTCGATTTCTGGTACGGCTCCATTTTCGACGACATCTGGGTGCCCCTGTCGATCTCGGGAGAGGAGTCGCGCAACAGCCATTACCTGCAGGCTCTGGCACGCGTGAACTCCGGATTCACTCACGCTCAGGCCCGGGACGAAACGGAGCGTATCGCCGGTCAGCTGGCTTCCGAGTACCCGGAGACGAACACGGGGAACGGGGCCACGATCATGACGTTGCACGACGACATTTTTGGCGAGGGTTTCAAGGTCGGAACCTCGATCTCGTCCCTTGCAGTGCTCTTCCTGCTGCTCATCGCGTGCGCGAACGTGGCGAACCTGCTCCTTACCCACGCCACTGGACGGGAGCGCGAGATGGCCGTGCGCTCGGCGCTCGGCGCGGATCGGTCTCGCATCGTGCGCCATTTCCTGACCGAGGCGCTTATCCTGTCGTTCGCCGGAGGGGTCCTGGGGGTCGTGATCTCGGTGTTTGGAATCCGCTGGCTCGTCTCGCTGATGCCCCCCTGGTTTCCGCGAGTGAACGAGCTCGGCCTCGATGGGCGGGTCCTGTTATTCACGGCGGCGATGGTGATCCTGAGCGCGATTCTGGTCGGCCTCGCGCCCGCGATCCAGGGCTCGCGGGTCAGCACCGCCGAGTCGCTCAAGGAAGGCGGGCGCAGCGGTACGGCGGCCCGCGGAGGACGCCTGCGCAAGTCTCTCGTGATCGGCGAGATCGCGTTGGCCCTGGCCCTGTTGGTGTCCTCGGCTCTGCTGGTGCAGGCGTTCTATAACGTGCGCCTCGCCGATCGCGGATTCGACGAAAGCGACCTGCTGGCCTTCCGAATCGCTCTGCCTGAGCAGGAGTACCCGGACGAAGTTTCGGTCTCAGCGTTCCACGAGGAACTCACACAAAGACTCGAATCCCTTCCCGGGGTGAATGCCGTCGGGTCGACCTCGATACTTCCGTCCCAGGGAAACAACAGCACCTACTACACGCTGCCGGGGGATGACGTACAGACTGACCAGGACCGTAAGGTCACGAACCTGCTTGAAATCACGCCCGGCTACTTCGATGCGATGGACGTCCGGATCATGCGCGGCCGGGGCCTCGACGACTCGGATCGCAAGGGCGCTCGAGACGTGATCGTGATCAACGAAGTTATCGCCGAACGACACTGGCCGGACGAAGATCCGATCGGTCGGGAAATCGTGTTCGGCGAAACCACGAGTGCAATCGTTGGAGTGGCCGCGAACACGGGCGTGGCCAGCTCCACGTCGGGTGAACGCCCGATGGTTTACGTCCCCGTCTACCAGGTCGGGCGCAGGAACCTGGGGTACCTGGTGGAATCGGACGCGCCGCTCGAGTCGCTGTTCGAGTCCGTTCGAGCCGAGGTCCGGGCGGTCGATTCGGACATCCCCGCCTACGGCATCCGGCCCCTGAAGGACATCATCGACGAGTCTCTCGGCGGCGATACGATCATGGCCAAGATCATGAGCGTGGTGGCTGTGATCGCTCTGATACTCGCGCTGGCCGGCGTGTATGGCGTGATGTCCTACTCGGTCTCCCAGCGTCGCCAGGAGCTGGGAATCCGCATGGCGCTCGGCGCGCAGAACGGCAACGTGGTCGGGATGATCCTGCGCCAGGGGACAGTCCTGGCCGTCGTTGGAATCGTCGTGGGTCTGGGCCTCGCGTTTGCGATGGCCAAGGGCGTCTCATTCTTCCTATTCGGGGTAAGTGCGTTCGAGCCCGTCACGTACGGCGGGATGGCGGCGGCACTGCTGATCGCCGGCATCGTGGCGACGTACTTCCCGGCGCGCCGGGCCACGAAGATCGATCCCGTGGAGGCGCTGCGGGCAGAGTAATGGGTCGTAGGCGGACTACAGCCCGGTCGTCAGATCGCGCAGCTCATGTCCGTGCCACAGCACATCGGTGACTTAATCATTCCGTGTCCATTCGGGCACTTCGAAACGTGAACCGTGCTTCCGTCGTCCTTCGTCAGCGTCTCATGTACGAGTTCCGCACCGCAGTTGCCGCAGGTGATGATGCCGACGCTCATTCCGCACGTGGGGCAGGTGTACAAAGACATCTTTATCTCTCTCGGTCTGGGGGTTTCGGTCGGTCCAGCCGGACGCAGCACAGGCTAGTAGCTCGACGTCGTCCCGGCCAGACTGGAAGCTGCTTTCGCCACTTCCGCAAGCGGAGAAGGCTTCCCGCACCCGTCTTTGTGGCTCATGGCCCTTTGCGTAGATTGGGGCGCCGATTGCCGTCCCGAACGGGATTACGGACCTGGAAACGCTACGAGGCAGGAGACAGACTTGATCAAGCCGTCCTCAGAGAACCTGTACGTCTTGCCCCTGCACGGGGCGGACAATCCGTTCACCGACCGGCAGGGAACCACTCCCGGCAGCTTTGCCCTCGCCGCCGACGTCGGCGGTCCGCTGATGTTCTCCTCGCCGGACACTCCGGGCATGCCTGCCCCGTCGTCGAGGACAGCGTGGGACTTCAACCCGGCGCCGCGGGGCGCGGAGCGGGCCGTGACGCAGCTCGAGAAGGCCCGACTCGGGATCGTGACGTCGGAGATGCTTCGGGTGGCGGAACGCGAGGCGCACCTGACGGCGGAGCAGGTCCGCGACGAAGTGGCGGCCGGACGGCTCATCATCCCGGCGAACAAGGTTCACCTGGCCTATAACCTGGACCCGATGGCGATCGGCCGGGCCTCGAAGACCAAGGTGAACGCCAATATGGGCGCCTCGCCGGTGAGCAGCGGTACTGACGAGGAGGTCGAGAAGCTGCGCTGGGCGGAGCGCTGGGGCGCCGACACGGTCATGGACCTGTCGACGGGTGGCGACCTGGACGCGTGCCGCGAGGCGATCATCAGGAGCTCGACGGTCCCGATCGGCACCGTGCCGATCTACTCGATGATCATCGGGCGTCGGATCGAGGACCTCTCCTACGACTGGATCCTCGAGACTCTGGAACACCAGGCGAAGCAGGGCGTGGACTACTTTACGATCCACGCGGGCGTGCTGAAGGAGCACCTGCCGCTGATCCGGGACCGGCTCATCGGGATCGTGTCGCGTGGCGGATCGCTTCTCGCCAAGTGGATGCTCGTGCACGACAGGCAGAACCCGATGTACGAAATTTTCGACGATATCTGTGACATCATGCGCGAGTACGACGTCAGCTTCTCGCTCGGCGATGGGCTCAGGCCGGGCGGCCTGGCGGACGCTACGGACGAGGCGCAGCTCCGAGAACTCGAGACGCTTGCCGAGCTGACGGAGCGGGCGTGGGCCAAGGGCTGCCAGGTGATGGTCGAGGGGCCGGGCCACGTGCCGTTCGACCAGATCGAGTACAACATGAAAGTGCAGCGGACGCTGTGTCACGGTGCTCCGTTCTACGTCCTGGGGCCATTGGTCACGGACATCTTCCCGGGCTACGACCACATCACGAGCTGCATCGGCGCCACGGCGGCGGCCTATCACGGCGCGGCCATGCTGTGCTACGTGACGCCCAAGGAGCACCTCGGACTTCCGAAGAAGGACGACGTGAAGCAGGGGTGTGTCGCCTACAAGATCGCCGCGCACTCGGCCGACGTGGCGCTCGGGATTCCCGGCGCACGCGACCGCGACGACGAGCTCACGAAGGCACGGGCCGCTCTCAACTGGGCGAAGCACTTCGAGCTCAGCTTCGACCCGGACACGGCCCGAGCTTTGCACGACGAGGACCTGGACGTGGACACCGATTTCTGTGCCATGTGCGGGCACGACTGGTGCAGCGTGCGGATCAGTAAGGAGATCCAGGAGTTCGCGTCGGGCAAGGACGCGGCGTACGCGAGGGAGCAGGTGACGAAGAGCGCCGCGCTCACTGACGAACAACGCCACATCCTCGAGCAGCGCGGCGTGCTGTCGCCTGAGGAGATCCACCGCCTGGCGAGCAAGACCCGCAATGAGGTGGGCGAGGACGACCAGGGCAAAGCCGTGTGCCACTCGGACTACGTGGAGGACGCGGACGAGGCGAGTCGGCTGCAGACGGCGGGTACGGCGGAAAGTGGCGCGGGCTGATTATCGCGCCGCCCGGTAATACGGGATCACCGTCGACCTGCCCGTTTCCTTGGCGTTTGCGTTGACATTTCACTATCTTACCATTCAATCAGCGGCGTCTCTGCTACCGTGACAGGGCGGCGCTGCGGCTCCACAACGATGCCCCCATAGACTCAGAACGTCCTCTCGGCGACGTAGCCGAGAGTGATTCATAGAGCCGGTGCGCGGGAAGGATCTCGCGCAGGGGATGGGTGTGTGCAGGGTGGTTCCGGCCGGAACTCTAGCCCGGGCGCCCGACAGTGTCGCAATCGAATCTTTCCGTTGAACATCTGCAGCTCTTGTACGAAGCGGGGTTGGAGTTCTCCTCCACCCTCGACCCGGACGAGCTGCTGGCCCGCGTGTTCGACCGCGCGCTGGAGGTACTGGATGCCGAGGCCGGCTCCATCTGGCTCCGCAAGGGCGACATCCTCGTGTGCCAGATCGCCCGAGGGCCGGTGGCTGAGCGCATCGAGGGCTTGGAGCTCCCCATGGGTGCCGGGATCGTGGGCGACGTAGCTCAGCGCGGCGAAGCCGAGCTGGTGGCCGACGCGAGCGACGATCCGCGGTTCGTGCATCAGGTTGACGAGGCCACGGGCTTCGCGACCCGTTCGCTGGCGACGACTCCACTCAAGACGAAGGACCACGTGCTGGGGGCCCTCCAGGTCCTGAACAAACGTTCGGGCGCGGGCATGTTCGACGAGGCCGATCTCGCGCTTCTGGAGGGCCTCGCGGCAACGGCCGGCCTCGCGCTCGCCAACGCACAGATGCACGACGCCGAGCGGCGAGCCCGCGACCTCAAGGCGATGCTGGACATCAGTCGCGAGATCACATCCACCCTCGATACCGATCGCCTGGTGATTTCCCTGGTCAACCTGGGGAGTCGGATCCTGTCGTACGACCGGGCCGCCGTGTCCCTCGACGACGGCGGGCAGCCAATCCTGAGAGCCATCTCTGGACAGGAGACGTTGGACGCCAAATCGGACGCGAACCGCGAGCTCGTCAGGCTGATGGAATGGCTCCTGGAGAGAGGGGAGGTCGCCTACGTCGTCGACATCCAGGCGGATACTGAGCTCGCTTCGTCAGTCAGGTCGGCATTCCCCGGACACCTGGAAAGAACGGGTGTGCGCTCGCTGTGCCTGGTCCCTCTGCAGGATGAAGAGGGACGGATCGGGGCTTTCTACATGGAATCCGGCGCGGTCGGATTCCTGGGAGATTCCGGTCTGGAGGCTGCCCAGCTCTTGGCCACGCAGGCCTCAGTGGCCCTGCGTAACGCGGAGCTCTACGGGCAGGTACCGCTCATCGGTCTGCTCGCGCCGGTGGCGGACAGGTGGCGCCGGATGACGTCGCTCGGGGGCACGGCGTTCCTGCGTAGAGTGGGCATTCCGGCGGCGATCGTGATCGCGCTGTTCCTCATACCGTGGCGCGAGCGTGTCTCGATCCATAACGCCGAGCTCATACCCGGAGACAGAATGCCGGTGCGCGCCACGGTCGACGGCCTGCTGACGGACATTCGCGTCGACGAAGGCACCACCGTGAGCCAGGGCGACGTCCTGGCCCTCCTGCGCCAGGACGAGTTCACGATCCGGATCGCCGAGACGGAGGGCGAGCTCGCCAGCGCTCGCCGCGAGGCGGCCGCGGCCCGAGCGGCGGCGGACGAGACCCGTGCCCGCATTGCCGAGATCCGCGCGACCGAGTTGGCCGAAAACCTTGCCGTGTTCGAGCGGCAGCTAGCGCGCACCCGGATCCGTGCCCCGGTCGACGGGACGATCCTCACCGTGCGACCGCACGAGATGCTTGGGGAATATCTCGACGCGGGACAGACCTTCGTCCTGATGGGTCGGACCGATCGATTGCAGCTCGAGGGACAGGTCCGCCAGTACGATATCGAGCGGGTCCAGAACGGTTATCCGGTACGTCTCAAGGTGGCGGCTCGTCCGAACCACACCTTCATCGGCACGGTCACCCAGATCGCCCCTGCGGCCCGGTCGGTCCTCGGCGCTGACGCCACGGTGACGATCTGGGCCGATCTGGACAACGGCGAGGGGCTTCTGCGGCCCGGACTGGAGGCACGGGCCAAGGTAGTGGGAGCGCGCAGGCCTATCGGATACATCATTTCACGGCCTCTGATACGCTGGATCAACATGACTTTCTGGCGATGACGACTCCGCCCGAGGTGAGGCTCATGGACATATGGAAAACGAGATGCCTGACGCTGGCGGGGCTGGCGCTTCTGTCCGCGTGCAGCACGGAAGTGCAGTCCGATCCCGGTGAGGAGCCCGCCACGGAGCGCCGGCTGAGCCTGTCCGAAGTCGCGACCGAGAGTGCCCCGGACGGGTTTACCGCGTTCCTCTATTCCGAGCGCGACGCGGATGTGTTCACCCGCATGCCGGACGACGAGGCCTCGGGGAGTGGCGTGCCCGTCAGAGTGATTCACACGGAGGTCGGAGACCGGGTGCGCGAAGGTCAGCTTCTGGCCACCCTCGAGGACGACGTGGCCCAGCTGGAAGTTCAGAGATTCCGCCCGGAGGTCGAGGAATCCAGACTGCAACTGGAGCGACTCCGAGAGCTGCACGAGACAGGCGTCGTGAGCGATGCGGAGTACGAGGCGGCCCTGTACACGAACCAGCGCGCCGAGGCGGCGCTGGGATGGGCCGAGCTCTACCTGTCCCGCACCCAGGTGCGCGCACCTTTCTCGGGTGTGGTCTCGCAGCGCTACGTGCGTGTGGGCCAGGTGGTCGACGAGACGGAGCCCCTGTTTCGGGTGACGGCTCTGTCACCCCTGCGAGCCCGGCTGCTCGTGCCCGAGGAGCAGGTGGACGAGTTCTCCATCGGCGATCCCGTTCCAATCCGGGATGCGGATAACCATACGGTCATGGGCGAGGTCATCATCGTCGGCCCGACGGTGGATCCGGGAAGCGGAACGCGCGAGGTCATCATCGAGATCAGGCAGGTGGGCGAGTTCCGGCCCGGGGCGTCGATCGTCGTGGGCGGTCCACCTCTCGAGAGTGCGCAGGGAGCCGGTTCGTGACGACAGCGCTCGACGCGCGTCCGAAGATGCGTGAGGACCTCGGCGTGGTTCGCCGGCAGGTTGAGGGCAAGGTCCACTACGTGGTCAAGATCCCCGACACCGGAAAGTACTATCAGTTCGGCGAGGCCGAGGTCGGGCTCATGCGCCTGATGGACGGAACGCGCTCGCCGGAGGATATCGCGCGGCTGGCTCCTCATCAGCTCGAGGTCAGCGTCAGCCCGGGGCAGGTGGGCGACTTCGTGGCCCGGCTCAAGCGCCTCGGGATCGTCGAGCGCACGCACGCCGAGAAACACATGATGCTCATGGAGAGGGTGCGCGGGCAGAGGCGGATCCGATCGCGGCAGCGCGCCCAGGGCTCGATCCTGCGCCTTCGCTTCTCGATCGGCGATCCGGACCGAATGTTCGATGGTGTCGTCGCCCGCACCGCCTGGATGTGGTCTCCGGCGTTCGTCGCCGCGTCGCTGGGTCTGTTCCTGGTATACGGACTCGTGCTCGTGGCCCGGTGGGAGCAGTTCTGGACCGGAACTACCGGACTCTACCTGCTCACCGGCATATCGGTGGCCGATCTCGTGACCGTGTACGTCCTCTTCCTGTTTATCGGCGTGATCCATGAGCTCGGCCACGGATTGACCACCAAGTGGTTCGGCGGCGAAGTGCATGAGATTGGTGCGATGATGCTGTACTTCTCGCCTGCGATGTTCTGCAACACGAACGATGCGTGGACGTTCGAGCGCCGCTCGCATCGCCTGTGGGTCACGTTCGCCGGGCCCTGGATCGAAATGGTCCTGGCGGGCCTGGCGGCCGTCGTGTGGGTGCTGACAGAGCCGGGTAGCATGGTCAACAAGGTGGCGTTCTTCACCGTGCTCGTGGGGGGCGTCACTGCGTTGATCTCGAACCTCAACCCGTTGCTGCCGCTGGACGGGTACTACGCCCTGTCAGACTGGCTGGAGATCCCGAACCTGCGCCGGCGGGCCTTCGGGTACTGGGGATGGCTGGGAAAGCGCTACCTGGCGGGTCTCGACGTACTCGAGCCCAAGGTCTCCCCCAGGGAGCGTCGTGTCTTTCTCGTTTACGGAGGCCTGGCGTTCGTCTACAGCGTTCTGATCGCAGTCGTTTCCCTGGTGTGGCTGATTCTCGTGATCGGTCGCTTCATGGGACCGTGGATCTGGGTGCTCACGGCCATCATGGCTGTCGGCGTCATCCGGCAGATGAGCGGCCGCGTGGCCACGATGGTCCGGACCGCGAGCGTTTCGTGGCGGACCGGTTCGTCTCTGCGGCGCCTCGCCATCGGCAGCGGAGGCATGGCGGCACTTGTCATCCTGCTGTTCATCATCCCGTGGACGTTCCGCGCCCGCGGCGAATTCACCGTGACGGCCGTCCCGCGTGTGCTGGTGCGGGCCGAAGAGCCCGGGATCCTGGACCGGCTGGCCGTTACCGAGGGAGATACGGTAACGGAGGGGCAGAGCCTCGCGGTCCTATGGAGTCCGGCGCTCCGGGTCGAGATCTCCCGCGCTCGCGCCGTGGTTCGCCGGCTCGTCCTGGAAGAGGCGGCGAGCGGAGCGCGCGGGGACTACGCTTCTGCGGCCAGCGCTGCCGCCGTTCTCACAGAGGCTCAGAAGGAGCTGGACGTTCTGGAGCGACGTCTGAAGCGCCTTCACCTGCGGGCCCCCACCGGCGGCGTCGTCATCGGGTATCGCCTTGAGGAGAGACTCGGGCAGCGCGTCGAGGCCGGTACCCTGTTCCTGGAGATCGCGGCGACCGGGGGCCGGCAGGCACGCATCCGGGTGCCCATCCGGCTGGCCACCCAGCTCCAACCCGGGCAACGGGCCACGTTGAAACTCCCGGCGCGCCACACGATCGAGTTTCAGTCGGAGGTGGCGACGGCGTCGCCGATCGCCGAGTCGGGCTGGGTGGAAGTGGAGGTTCCGTTCCCCCGGTCAGGCTGGCAGCCCGCTCCAGGCCTTACGGGCCGAGCGAAGATCGTGATGTGGCGCGGATCGGTGGCCGAAGCCGTCATCAGGAAGATCCGTCAGACCGTGCGAGCTGACCTATGGCTATAGCGCGTCGCGTGGAGCTTGCGGAGGTGAGAGCGGAGATCGAGGCGCTCGAGGCCTTCCAGCGCACGGATGAGGAAGGGCTGGATTCCCTGTGCCAGATGGCCCGGTGCCATGACTACCCGCGCGGTAACATCATTCATTACAGGGGAGATACGGACGACGCCATCTATGTGGTCATCCGGGGCAAGGTGAAAATCGTCTTGACCAGCGAGGAAGGCAGGGAAGTCGTGATCGACTTGCTGCGTCCGGGTGACCTGCTGGGTCTGGTAGCTGCCGCCAGCCGCGATTCTCACCCGGCGCACGCCATCACGGCGACCGAGTCGCGTCTGGCTAAATTCAAGCGTGACACCTTCTTATCCTGGGTCGAGAGTCAGGGTCTCATGGTGGATCTCATCTGGCGACAGCTGGCGCAGCGCGTCAGACACGCGTACACCCGCATCGGCGAACATGTGCTGCTGGATGTCAAAGCCCGTCTTATGCTTACGCTCCTGGAGATCGCCGAGTACGAGGGGGAGCCTGCGTCGGAGGGGGCCGAGATCGTGTTCACCCGGCCCACCCACCGCGAGCTGGCCGAGCGGATCGGATCCAGTCGCGAGGTGGTCACGCGGCTACTGAGCGAATTGCTGGAGAGCGACATGCTGAATGCAGAGGGAAGGATCATTCGGGTGCCATATTCCGCGCTCATCCTTCGCGAGGAGTGATGCGGGTCACATTTCTGTGGCTTGCCCGGTCACTCCGGGGAGACGACCGTGGTTACCACAGGGAAGTGCTATTCCTCCTAACTGCCATGCCGGCGATCGGGTAAACTAGATGTCACAGGTCGCCGGGAACGAGCTCGGCAAGCAGAGTCCCACTAAGGGAGGAAACGATGGACGAGAAGATCCGCATCGAGCTGACCGAGGAGCAGAAGGCCCAGATTCGCGAGGCCACGGGCCAAGAGGCTTCCGCGATCGAGCTGACCGCCGAGGAGCTGGAAGACCGCGTGTCGCCGAGGACGATGAGACGGTAAGCCCGACTCTCCCAGTGCATCAGCAGCGCGCGGGGTGGCCCTGGAGGTTACCCCGCGCGCTCTTCGTTTTACCATATACTATCCACTCAGTGGCGGATCTTTCCCCGCGGGTCTGCCGGTCCCGACCAGACAGCGCACTAGCATGACATCAGAACCCGAGCTCACGCATTCCTGTCCCGCCTGCGGCGAGTTGTCTGCGAAGGGGGCCCGCTACTGCTCCTCCTGTGGAGCCCTACTCAGCTCCGTGGCAGAAGCGGATCGCCGTGTGATCACAGTTCTGTTTGCCGACCTCAGAGGGTTCACCCCGCTCACCGAACGTCTCGATCCTGAAGATGTGCGGGCCCTGGTCTCGGGATGTCTCGATCCGGTGTGCGACGCGATCGCTAAGTGGGGTGGATACGTCGACAAGTTCATCGGCGATTGCGTGATGGCCCTGTTCGGAGCGCCCGTCGCGTACGAGAACGAGCCGGAGCGGGCCGTCCGCGCCGCTATCGACATGCAGGAAGCCATGGATGATCTCGGCCTGCCCGTAGTCGAGAGGGTGGCCACGGAAACAGGGTACCGGCCTCTGCTCAGAGTGGGAATCGCCACCGGAACGGTCGTCACGGGCGTGTTCAGCGGCGGCGGTGCCCGCAACTACACGGCCGTAGGCGATGCCGTCAACGTAGCGTCGCGCATCCAGGGATTGTGTGATCCGGGAGCCATCCTGGTGGACGATGCTACCTACAAGGCCACGCGCCACCTGCTCGAGTTCGGGGACGAGCACGTCCTCAAGGTCAAGGGCCGCGTCGAGGCCGTCCGTACGCATTACGTGCGGGGCGCCAAGGCGGCGCGCGGAGTGGCGCGGGGTCTCGAAGGGAAGCAGACGCCGTTCGTGGGTCGAGGAACCGAGATTGAGGCCCTGCGAAGCCAGTGGGCGCGGGAGTCTGCTAGTGGATTTGAGGTTGCGACCGTGATCGGCCCGGCGGGCATCGGCAAGTCTCGTCTCATACAGGAGCTGGTCGCTGCCGAGGGATTGGGAGCCTCACGGGTCGCTCGCGGACGGAGCTATCCATACGCCAGCAGAAGCCCGTGGGAGCCACTCGCGGAGCTGCTTCGCGAGGTTCATGGGATCGATTCGGGTCTGCCCGCCGGGGAGGCAGTTGCCGTGATGGCTGCCGCCGGTGCGGCGGGCTCCGACGATGAAGCCGATGCCCTCAGCGTCGTGCTGGGCCTCCCGGCTGCCGAGAATGCATCCATCTCGGCGCTGCGCCCGGAAGAGCGGACGGCGCACATCCAGGAGGTCATCGCCCGGCACCTGGCCGGCCGTTCCGGTGACCGACGGCTTCTGATCCTCGAGGACCTGCACTGGGCTGACCACGCCACGCTGGGATTCCTGGAAAAGTTGACCGCGCAGCCGCCCACGGGCTCGAATGTCCTGCTCCTCATCTCCCGGCCCCCGCTGCCGGGGGAGGATGCGCTGTCCCATCTGATCGACAGCTGCCCGGACGTTCTGCTGCTGCCGCCCCTGTCCCGGGATGCTTCCCGGGAGCTCCTGGATAGGCTGCTGGAGCCCCATGAATTGCCGGAGCAACTGCTACTTCGCATCGCCGACCGGTGCGACGGTAACCCGCTGTTTCTGGAGGAGATCTGCCGCTCGCTATTCGAGGACGGCACCCTCAGGAGAGTCGGGGAGACCGTGATCTCGGTGGGTGATCCCAGTCTGGTCCAGGTGCCCGATTCCGTCGAGAGCCTTCTCAGCACCCGGATCGACGGCCTGAACGCCGAGTCGAAGCGGGTGCTTCAGTACGCTGCCATCGTGGGCCGCCAGTTCTGGGCTGGCGTTCTCAGCGACGCTCTGGCGGGTCGCCCCGTCGACGACGAGCTGACGGCGCTCGAGAACGGTGCGGTGGTGCGGAAGCAGCCAGTTTCTCTCGTCGAAGGCGATCGAGAGTACGTCTTCGAGCACCTCCTCATGCAGGAGGTTGCGTACGAAGGCCTGCTGCGCGGCATGCGGGCTGAGCTGCACGCCGCAGTGGCTGAGTGGCTCGACGACAACCTGAGCGGCGAGCTCGGTGAGCACCACGACCGGATCGCCTTCCACTTCGAGCGCTCCGACGATCCGCCCAGGGCGGTGCCTTATCTGGTGAAGGCGGCGCTCGCGGCACGGGATGGCGGTGCCTTGGACGACGCCCGGAAGCTGCTGACGAGAGCCATCAGCCTGACGACCGAGACCGGCCAGGAAGCCCAACTTCTCATCATCATGGAGGAGATAGCGGGATCCAGGGGAGACATCCAGGAACGCTACGAGTGCATTACCAGGCTCGAGGACCTGGCTGAGGAGACCGGCGATCCTGAGATGTTGGCGCACGTGAGCTACAGGCGCGCGCTGCTGTCCCTGGATGGCGGCGACCTGAGCGGTGCCAGAGAACTTGGCGAGGAGGCACTCGAGCGCTACCGGGATCTCGGGGATGTCTCTCTCGAGGGAGATGCGCACCGGCTTCTCGGGCGCGTGGAACATCTGTGGGGTCGTTATCCTGAGGCCGAGCAGCATTACGAACGGGGCCTCGCCTGCGAGCGGGAAGCGGGCGACGAATCGGGCCAGGCCGACATGCACGATCGGCTGGGGCTTGTTCGCATCGACGAGGGCGACTTCGTGGAAGGCCTGACCTCGATGGAACGGGGCCGGGAGATGTTCGCCGTTCTCGGGCAGAGAGCGCAGGAGGCCAGGGTGCTGGCGCACATGGCGACGGCGCGGCGCTGGATGGGAGCTCTCGACGAGGCGGAGGAGAACGCACGGGAGGCGATGGACCTGGCTCAGACGGCCGGATCCCGCCGTGCGCAGAGCTCCGTAGAGGTCACCCTCGGTATGATCGAGGCGACCATCGGGCGGGAAGGGGCGGAAGAAAGGCTCCGGAATGCGGCGACTCTCGGGCGCGAGATAGGCAATCGCTCCATACAGGCCAGGGCCTGGCTCGCCCTGAGCGACCTCGAGCAGGATCCCGCCGATGCCGAGGCCCACGTCCGGCGAGTTCTGAAGCTGTGCCAGGGCTCCGGTCTGGTGCACCTGCAAATCATGGCGCTAACCGGGCTGGCCGAGCACGCGCTTCGCTCCGGTCGGCTCGACGAGGCGGACTCCGCATCTGCGGACGCAGTGGAGAAGCTGAGACTTCACGGAAATGTTCAGGGACCCGAAGAGCGGGTGCTGACAGCTCGGGCGGAAGTGCTCGCCGCGCTTGGCCGCACCGCAGAGAGCGCGTCTCTGATCGAGGAGGCCGCGCAGGTCGTGCGCAGCAAGGCGGAGCGAATTTCCGACGAGGACGACCGGAGCCGCTTCCTCGACCTACCCCCTAATCCCAGGATCCTGGAAGCTGCGGGAGCTACTGGTGCGGAGAGCGAACCGTGAGCAGCGAAGCCGTGCTGCTCCTGTCATGCCTCATGGTCGGCCACTTCCTGGGCGACTTCACGCCCCTCGCCACGGCTCGCATGCAGGAGGCAAAGGCCAGGGGCGGTCCGATGCGCTTTATCGCGGCTCACGCGGCCCTCCATGCCGTTCTCACCGGTCTGGCTGTGGCGCTGGTTGCCCGGCCCGAGCCGTCGCAACTCGTGCTGGTGATCGGGCTGCAGTTTGTCACTCACTGGGTGCTGGACGCCTCCCGAGCGCGGCTCGGCGTGATTGTGCCCGCACTCAGGGATCCCACCAGCAACGCGTTCTGGACCGCGCTCGGTATCGACCAGCTGGCACACGGGCTCGTGTTGCTCGCCATCACCGTCATCGTGGTCTGATCATCCCGGCGCCAGGCGGATAATGCGAATCGGCGCTGATCGCCCAGGCTCGGCGCCGAATCGGTCAGGCCCCCTCTTCCTCGTACATCTGCTTCAAGCGCTCCACCACGCCCGGGTCGGCGAGCGTGGTCGTGTCCCCCAGCGCGCGGCCCTCGGCAACATCACGCAGAAGGCGGCGCATGATCTTTCCGCTGCGGGTCTTTGGCAGGTCGGAGCTGAAGATGATGTCCGCGGGACGCGCGATCGCGCCGATCTCATCAACCACGTGCTGCTTGAGCTCCGCACCCAGGTCTGCGCTCGGATCGTGGCCCTCGCGCAGCGACACGAAGGCCGCGATAGCCTGGCCCTTCAGCTCGTCGGCCCGGCCGACGACCGCTGCTTCCGCCACGGCGTGGTGATCCACGAGGGCTGACTCGACCTCCATGGTCCCGATTCGGTGCCCGGCCACGTTCAGGACGTCGTCCACGCGTCCCATGATCCAGAAGTAGCCGTCCTCGTCCTGCCTGGCGCCGTCGCCCGGGAAGTAGATTCCGTCGAACTTCGACCAGTACGTCTCACGGTAACGCTCTTCGTCACCGTAGATGCCACGGAGCATGGCGGGCCACGGGGACTCGATCACGAGGTAGCCACTCTCGGCCTGCTCGCCCTGCTGATCCAGGACGGCGGCCTCGATGCCGGGGAAGGCCACCGTGACCGAGCCCGGCTTGGTCGTGACAGCTCCGGGAAGCGGCGTGATCATGATCGCGCCTGTCTCGGTCTGCCACCATGTGTCCACGATGGGGCAGCGATCGCCCCCGATGTGTTCCCGGTACCAGCTCCACGCCTCGGGGTTGATCGGCTCTCCCACGGTGCCGAGCAGCCGGAGCCTCGAAAGGTCGTACTGCGCCGGCCACTCCGCGCCCCACTTCATGAACGCCCGGATGGCGGTAGGGGCGGTATACAGAATCGACACGCCGTACTTCTCGCACAGGTCCCAGAACCGACCCCTGTCGGGCCAGTCGGGCGCGCCCTCGTACATCAGCTGCGTGGCCCCGGCCGCAAGCGGCCCGTATACGATGTACGAGTGACCGGTCACCCACCCGACGTCCGCCGTGCACCAGTAGACGTCCTCGTCATTGAGGTCGAACACCCAGCTGGTGGTCGCGGTCACCTGGGTCAGGTAGCCGCCGGTCGTGTGCATGATTCCCTTCGGCTTCCCGGTCGTCCCTGAGGTGTAGAGGATGTAGAGGAGGTCCTCGGAATCCATCTCCTGGGCCGGGCAATCGGCGGAAGCCTCCTGGATGAGGCGGTGGTACCAGTGGTCCCGGCCTTCCTGGAAGTGGACGAACGCCTCGTCACCCTCGCCCCCGGCCCGGCGGCGCACGATCACCACGTTCTCGACGAAGTCCAGGCCCTCGATCGCTTGGTCCGCCGTACGTTTGAGCGGGATCACCTGTCCGCGGCGATAGCCTCCGTCGGCCGTGATCAGCAGCTTCGCATGGGCGTCCTCGATGCGGTCGCGCAACGACTTCGCCGAGAAACCACCGAATACCACGGAATGCGGCGCCCCGATCCTGGCGCACGCGAGCATCGCGATCGCCGCTTCCGGAATCATCGGCAGGTAAATGGCCACCCGGTCGCCCTTGGCCACGCCCAGCTTCTTCAAGGCGTTGGCGAACTGGCAGACCTCCCGGTGCAGCTGCCGGTAGGTGTAGACACGTCGGTCGCCCGGCTCTCCTTCCCAGATGAGAGCGGCCTTGTTGGCCCGCCACCCGTCCAGGTGACGGTCCAGGCAATTGTATGCGACGTTCAGCTTCCCGCCGACGAACCAGCGGGCGAACGGTGGCTCCCACTCGAGAACCGTGTCCCACTTCCTGAACCAGTGGAGCTTCTCGGCCCAGGATGCCCAGAATGCCTCGCGATCGGCTCGCGCCTCCACATAGGGGGCGTCG
>CAXMRU010000137.1:0-8199 GCA_964195715.1 Akkermansiaceae bacterium
GATTCGGGATCTGACGGACACCGTGGCCGAGGCTGAGGTGCGCTTGACAGATCTGAAGCACGGCGTTCGAGAGGCCGAGCTGGAGGACGCCCTGGCGCGACTGGAGACCAACCTGCTGGCCCGCGAGAAGGCCGCGAAGAAGGTGGACCGGGCCGTCACCGGTGCTGTCGAAGCCACTGCGGCGTGGAACGAACTTCACACACAGACCGTCGCCCTCGCGGTCGAAGCGGGGTTCACCGAGAGCGACGTGGGGGCCCTAGAGAAGGCCCGTCACCTGAGCGGGCACCTGCTGTGGGCCTTCGAGCACTTCTTGCCGCCGGACGTGGGGCGCCCGCACCGGGCGTTTCGTCGCCCGCTCGCCGAGACGGACGGTGAGCAGATGCGGAGTGCACGCCGGGCCGCCGAGCGCGTGCGCCAGCAGTTGCAGACCCGGCGGCCGGAGATCGTGGAGGCTTAGAAGAGCGTACGGGCGCGCACCCGCCGCAGCGATCGTAGCAGTGAGACCAAGGAGCACAAGATGGCAAAGTTGACCGAGGGGCAGGCCTTGTTGGAGGTGGTGAGGCGAGGTGTGGGGAAGCGCTTGTACATACAGTACCACTCGCTGCCGCTGGGAAGCAGCAAGAGGGCAGCGGTATGGGCACAGATACTGGAGCTGCGACTCGTTTATGGGCTCGCAGGCGGTGCGCGAGGGCGACGAGCCTTCCTTAGCGAAGGTCGATCCCGTGCTGGAGAAGATCCATCGCGACCACCCGTCCGCACGGACGATCGGCGATCTGGCGTGGGCCGCGGTTGAAAAGTTGGGCGTACAGGAACGACGTCGCGATCCCGCACTCACGCGAGAGCAGGCCGTGGCTAAGGCCCTGCACACGATCGAGGGCGCCGCGCTCTATCAGTGGACACGCCCGCCGTGGCGAGACCTCGGGCTGGAAGAGGCGGTCCAAAAGGCCGAGACGCGCAGGTGGCTGGATAGTCTCGGCTTTGTGAACTGGGGCCACTGCGTGGCCGAGGCGGCCGAGGCGATCAGCCCCGACGACCTGACCGCCGGGATGGCGAAGGTCGAGAAGCGGTACCCGACGATTTGGAAGATGTACGTCGAGGAGCGGGGCCATTGATGAACGTTCTGGATGGTGCCCGGCTGTGGCGCCTCGGGCCGGTGCAGGGTTCCTACGGGGTAATAGGCTGTGTCCTCCTGCCGCCTCCCCTGCCCGGTCCTCACGTCGGACCGAAGCGACCGTGAACACCGGGCCGCTGGACCGGCTAGTCGCAAGCTGGCGCGACGAGGCTGAGCTAAATCGGCGGCGCGGTATGGAGCGAGAAGCGCTCACGGTCGAGTCGTATGCCGACGAGCTACAGGAGCAGGTGCGCGAGTGGAAGCTGGAGGTGCTGACCCTTGAGCAGGCCGCGGCCGAGACCGGCGTGACTGCCGATACCGTGGGCCGGCGGATCAGCCGCGGGGAAATCCCAAACGCCGGCCGCAAGAACCGGCCCGGGGTGAGGCGCTGCGATCTGTTCGGTGCCCTTGATCGACCCGTCCTCAAGCTGCAGGCCGGCGAGCCAGACGTAGCGACCGAGATGCTCCAACGTGAACTATGAGTTCGAGTTAGGGCTTTTGCGATGGACGATGACGACGTATATTTACGTCTCAGGAGGATCATCCTATGCGCAGCTCCACGTTCCGCCGACTGACAGACCGGGCCACCACAACGCTGGGCGACCTCGCCGACGGGGCGGGCTTCAGCCTCACGAGTATGGACAAGTGGCGCTCGGGCGAACGGCCGGTCAGCCGCGTCGGCGTCGCGCGGCTCGCCCGATACCTGAAACGTCGGGCCCGAGAACTGGACCGGATCGTCGAGGAGCTGGAGTCCATCCTTGGAGGAGGCAACCGAGATGAGTAAGAAGGCGAAGTTGTGGGCCTGCTCGGTAGGCGAACGACCGAACGGGGTCCGCGTGTTTGAACGCACCGCCGGCGGCACGCTGTACGTGCGTGTGTGGGATTCGGAGAAGGGGCGTTGGCACAAGCGATCTCTCGGCCACACGGACCGGGAACGTGCGAAGGCGTACGCCTACGAACAGCACGCCCGGCTCCGGGCCGGCCGCGACGACCTGCGTCAGGGCCGTGTGACGCTGGGCACGTTGCTCGCGGCGTACGAGCGGCATCGCACGCCCCGCAAGGGCGCGACCGAACAGCTAGAGGACGCCCGCCGCATCGAACTATGGACACGGGTGCTCGGGGCCGACAAGGACCCTCACAAGATCAGTCTGGCCGAGTGGGAGCGGTTCATCGAGCGGCGCGAGGCCGGTGCCATTGACCCCCACGGTCACCCGGTACCCGTCGGCGACGCTGAGCCCGTGCGAAGCGCAGCGGGCGACTGCAAGTGGTTTCGCCTGGCGTTGGGCTGGGCCACCCGGTGGCGCGATCGGGAAGGTCGCTACCTGCTGGATGCGAATCCCGTGCGCGGCTATGACGTCACCCCCGGCCCGACTCCACGGCGACCCGTGGCCAGCCGCGATCGCTACGAAGCGGTTCGTGCCGTCAGTGATCGGGTCACGGCACGGATGCGACGCAACGGCAAGCAGGTCACCGAGCGAAGCTACCTGAGCGAAGTGCTCGACATTGCCGCCGGCACCGGCAGGAGGCTTACACCCGTCTGTGAGCTGCGCTATATGGACCTACGGCTGGAGAGCACGCCGACCGCCCCGTACGGCGCAATTGTGTGGCCCGAGGAAACGGACAAGATGAGCCGTCGGACCGAGGCTCCCGTCTCGCCGGGTGTCCGGGCGGCGATCGATCGGGTGATTCAGGAAAGACCCGGCATCAGGGCCGCGTGGTTGTTTCCGGCACTTGCAGACCCGACGAGACCGATCACTCGGCACCTGGCCCGCGCTTGGCTTCTGACAGCCGAAGAGCTGGCGGGGCTCGAGAAGCAGGATGGCAGCCTGTGGCACGCGTACCGGCGCGGCTGGGCCACCGAGCGCAAGTGGCTGCCCGACGTGGATGTGGCCGCCGTGGGGGGATGGGCCAACGTGGCCACCCTTCAGGCCTGCTACCAACAGGCCGATCCCGCTACGATGCTGAGGGTGGTGATGGAACCGGCCGAGCTGCGTGAGGTGATGGAACCGGCCGAGCTGCGTGAGGTGAGGCGATGAGACCGCCAGACCCTCGGCCTCGCCGCCGGCTGATGACGAAGGTGTTTGCGTCAATGGACGGCGACCTTGTGATGCTACAGATGCGCGTCGAGGGCCCGGGCAGGCTCGTCGGCGACGCGGTTGAGCAGGTCGGGCCGTACGACCCGCCGATTCTCGACCACACGTATGCTGAGTGGCGCGTGATCGCTAACACAGAGGGCGAGGCCGAGGTATGAGACCTATGAGTGACTGGAGGCGGCCGAGGTGAACAGCCCCTGGAACAGCCCCTGCCCCTTGATTGGAGAGTTGCGGCTGGGTCCGAAAGTACCTACGCTTCAACCTGTTAGCGTAGTGGGGCCGGTCGGGTTCCACTGGCCGCGCGCCTGCCCGACGAGCGGGGGAGGTAAGGTATGTGTCTCGGGATTCCCGGTAAGGTCATGGAAATACATGGGAGCGAAGGGCTCCCTATGGGCGTGGTAGACTTCGGCGGCGTCCGCAGGGAGGTCTGCATGGCCTATGTGGCCGGGGAGGTCGAACCGGGCGACTACGTGATCGTGCACGTCGGGTTTGCCATCTCCAGGGTGGACGAGGAGGAGGCTCGCCGCACGTTTGAGCTCCTGGAGGAGCTCAGCGGACTGGACGAGCTGGAATGGATGAAGGAGGTGGCTGAGCAGAGCCTGGCAGGACTCGAGAATCCGGACCCCGGGGTCAGCCAGGATCGACTCGACGGAGACGCTCCGTGAAGTATTTGAGCGAGTATCGCGATCCGGGGCTGGCGCGTTCCCTCATCGACAGGATCCTGGCCACGGCGTCGCGTCCGCGTGTGCTGATGGAGGTATGCGGTGGGCAGACGCACACGATCGTACGCCAGGGGCTTCAGGAGCTGCTCCGGGACGCTGTGGACATGATTCACGGTCCCGGATGCCCTGTGTGCGTCACGCCACTCGAGCAGATCGACCGTGCCCTGCACCTGGCCGCCCGCCCCGACGTGATCTTCACCTCTTTCGGCGACATGCTCCGGGTGCCGGGCAGCCACTGCGACTTGCTGCAGGTTCGTGCACGCGGCGGGGAGGTTCGCGTCGTCTATTCTCCCCTCGATGCCCTCGAGATCGCCAGGGCGCAGCCCGACCGCGAGGTCGTGTTTTTCGCCGTCGGGTTCGAAACGACCGCACCCGCGAATGCCATGGCCGTGTGGAGAGCCCGCGAGCTCGGCGTGTCGAACTTCAGCGTACTGGTCTCGCACGTCACCGTTCCCCCGGCGATCCGGGCGATCCTCGACGCCCCGGACAACCGGGTTGAGGCGTTCCTGGCTGCGGGTCACGTGTGCACGATAATGGGCTGGAAGGAGTACGAGCCGCTGGTCGAGGAGTACGGGGTACCGATCGTCGTCACGGGTTTCGAGTCCCTGGACATCCTCGAAGGGATCTACATGGCCGTACGGCAGCTCGAAGAGGGACGGGCCGAAGTCGAGAACCAGTACGTCCGATCCGTGCGTCGCGCCGGGAACGAGCCCGCCCAGGAACTGGTATCGAAGGTGTTCGCGCCCGTGGATCGCAAGTGGCGGGGCATCGGAGAGATCCCGCAGAGCGGACTCGGCTTGCGCGAGGAGTTCGCGGCGTTCGACGCGGAGAAGCGGTTCCAGCTCGAGTCGATCCAGACCACGGAGCCCGAGGCGTGCATGGCCGGCGACGTCCTGCGCGGCCGCATCAAGCCGTTCGAGTGCCCGGCTTTCGGGAACGAGTGCACTCCGGAAAGGCCCCTTGGCGCCCCCATGGTGTCGTCGGAGGGAGCGTGCGCGGCCTACTACAACTACGCACGGTTCCAGCAGCTGCCATCAGCGGAGACCGCGTGAGCGCCAGGTCCGATTCTCAGGCCCGTTCGATCGGGAGAGGCATCTCGCGCATCGCCTCGGCGGGCCTGATGTGTCCCGTGCCAGCCGATACGGTCGACTGCGTTCTGCTCGGCCACGGCTCCGGGGGCAAGCTGAGCGCGGCGCTGCTTGCAGAGCGCTTTCTCCCGCGGTTCGGTAACGATGTTCTCGGCCAACTCGGAGACGCGGCGATCGTCGAGGTTCCGGGGGATCGTATGGCCGTATCGACCGACAGCTTCGTGGTCAGCCCGCTCGAGTTTCCGGGCGGGAACATCGGGCATCTCGCCGTGCACGGAACGGTGAATGACCTGGCGATGATGGGGGCCGAGCCTCTCTATCTGTCGGCGGGCTTCATCCTCGAGGAGGGTCTTCCATTCGACGTGCTGGACAGGGTGCTGGACTCCATGGCCGAGGCGGCGAGCGACGTCGGGGTCATCGTGGTCACTGGCGACACGAAGGTCGTGGAGCGCGGTAAGGCAGACGGCATGTTCATCAACACGACGGGAATCGGCAGCCTGGATCCGGCGTTTCGCCCGGGTCCGGATCGAGCGCGGGCGGGAGATGCCGTAATCGTGTCGGGTCCCATCGGATGCCACGGTGTGGCCGTCATGACCGCTCGCGATGATCTGGGGTTCGAGGTCGAAGTTCGCAGCGACACGGCGTGCCTGGCGCCGCTAGTGAGGAGTCTGCGCGAGGCATGCGGCGAGTCCGTGCACGTCCTGAGGGATCCGACTCGCGGAGGTGTGGCGAGCGCCCTTAACGAGATTGCGGCCTCCTCGGGCGTCGGAGTCCGGCTGGATGAGGGGAGCCTCCCGTTTCCCGATCCGGTGCGAGCCGTGTGTGAGATCCTGGGGCTCGATCCTCTCTACGTGGCGAATGAGGGCATACTGGTCGCGATCGTCGAGGAGGATGCGGCCGATGAAGCCGTGACGGCCCTGCGATCCCATGCAGAAGGGTCATCGGCCGTGCGAGTTGGCACCATCACGGAGGATCGCCCGGGTTTCGTCGTCTTGACAACGGGCCTTGGGGTAGACCGGATCGTCGACATGCTGCCTGGGGACCAGCTTCCCCGTATCTGCTGATTCTCGGCTTCAATTATCCGGCCGGGCGCGGCAAGCCTGTGGTTGACGAATCAAGATGCTGAATCCATTTTACTTTGTTGTGCATTCTGGGGCGTCCTTACGGGGCCGTTGCGGAACGCGTCGAGAAGAGGAAGTCGTAATTCAGGCGGAGCTGAAGATGAAGCCAGGGATTCACCCGGAATATACACCGACCAGGATCACGTGCGCCTGCGGGCGCATCTCGGAGACCTACGCGACGGTGGACGAGTTGCACGTGGAGATCTGCTCTCACTGCCACCCGTTCTTCACCGGTCGACAGAAGCTGGTCGACACGGCTGGTCGTGTCGAGCGCTTCCGTCGGAAGTACGGCCGCGCCGACGGTGAGCCGCCGGCCGAAGTGGAGGAGGGAGTGGCGCCGGCCGAAGTGGAGGAGGCCGTGGCGGTGGCCGAAGTGGAGGAGGCCGTGGCGGTGGCCGAGCAATCGGAAGACGTGGAGGCCAAGGCCCCGGCCGAGGAAGCCGCGAGCACGGACGCGTGACCTGACGGGGTGCCCCTCGGCAGGCGCCCCTCCATCCCCCCCCCGGGTGTTTCTGACATGGGTGACGCTCCGAATCTCGCCACTCGCCTTGTCGCGGCCATCGAGACCCACGAGGCGCTCGCGGCAAAACTTGCCGATCCCGCCGTGCTCGAGGATCCGGCGAAGCTCCGTAGCGTAGCGCAGCGGCATTCCGATCTCACGCCTCTCGTCGAGGCCAGTCGCCGGTACCTGAAGCTGCAGGACGAGCTTGCGCAGGCACATGAGCTAGCCGATACGGCCGAGGAGGAGCTCGCATCGCTGGCGAAGCTAGAGATCGAGGCCCTTACTGAGCAGCTGTCTCCCATCGAGGAAGAGGTGCGCCTGCTCCTCGTTCCGAAGGACGCGCTCGACAATCGTCCGGCGGTCGTGGAAATCCGGGCCGGAGCGGGAGGGAACGAGGCGGGTCTCTTCGCGGCCGACCTGTACCGCATGTACTCGCGCTACGCTGACACCCGGAAGTGGGTCATCGAGATTCTCTCGTCAAGTGAGGGGACGCTGGGCGGTCTCAAGGAGATCATCTTCCTCGTGAGTGGCAAGGATGCTTATGGGGCCCTTCGCTACGAGTCCGGAGTCCACCGGGTACAGCGCGTTCCCGTGACGGAGAGTTCGGGCCGCATCCACACGTCCGCCGCGAGCGTAGCAGTCCTCCCGGAAGCGGAGGATGTCGATGTGGAGATCGATCCCGGCGATCTCAAGATCGACGTATTCCGGTCGTCAGGGCCAGGCGGTCAATCCGTCAACACGACTGACTCGGCGGTCCGGATCACGCACATCCCGACAGGCCTGATCGTTTCCTGCCAGGACGAGAAGTCGCAGCACAAGAACAAGGCAAGGGCGATGAAGGTGCTGCGAAGCCGACTGCTGGACCGGGTGGTGGCCGAGCAGGAGGCGGAACGATCCCGGGAGCGCCGTGCTCTCGTGGGAACGGGTGATCGCTCAGCGAAGATTCGGACCTACAACTTCCCGCAGAGCCGGGTGACCGATCACCGCATCAAACTCACTCTGCATCAGCTCGACGCCATTCTCGGCGGAGATCTGGATGACCTCGTCGAAGCCCTGCGGGCTGCGGGTATGGAGGAACGGCTCCAGCAGCGTGTCCAGGACGCGGATCCAGAGTGAAGCCCGTCGTGGAGCACGGGAGTCAAGCGGAGCCTGCGCGCAGGCAGCCCGCGCCCACGTGGCGCGAAGTGATCGACGGTCTCGCCGCGGAGCTGGGAGCCGGGGGCATAGCCGGCTCGCGCCACGAGGCGGAGCGCATCCTGTGCCATGTTCTGGGGATCTCTCGAACGGAACTTCTTCTGCGTGTCGCAGGACCCGTCGAGCCCGCAGATGCCGGGAAAGTGGCCGAGATCGTCCGACGACGCCTCGCCGGCGTTCCCTTGCAGCACATCGAGGGCACCGTGGCATTCCGGGACCTCGTCCTGGTGTCAGACGGGAGAGCCCTCATTCCACGACCCGAAACCGAGCAGCTCGTACAGTTGGTGGTCGACTGGGCAGTTCACGGCGGGGACGCGCCCGGCGTGCGGAAAGTTCGCAGACCCTCCGGGCAACGGACTCCCCTGCGG
>CAXMRU010000138.1:0-37668 GCA_964195715.1 Akkermansiaceae bacterium
CCGTACGAGCGTACATGGCAGACCTCGAGAAACGCTACGCATGACCAGGGGGGACAGATGCCAACGCTGAGCGAACGTGGCACATGGTACATCCGACGACGGTTGCCGCACCTGGGGCCCGTAAGGCGGAGCCTCGGGACGAGGAGCAAGGAGCACGCTCGCGACCTGGAAAGGATGCTCATCGTTTTCGGGGAGTCGGGCAAGTTCCGGCTACTGCGGGCGTGGTACTCCGGCCGTGAGGCTCTCGAGAACATCTATGACGCCCACATAACCGGCCGGCTGGCGGAACTCGAGGAGCGACTGGCCCTACCGGACGTCCCACCACTATCGGCTGCGATTCGTGAGAGCCTGAAGTTCAAGGCCCCCGACGTGGCACCGCGCACCCTGCGGGCGTATACGGACAACCTGGAGCGATTCCGTCAATACGTGGGCGACATCCCGGCCGACGACGCGCTGACGACGGACAATGTGCAACGATACAAGGCGTTCCGGCTGCAGAGTGTCGGGCGTGATACCGTCAATAATGACCTCGCCGCGCTCGCCGTGCTGAGTACGTTCGCCATGCGCCGGGGCTGGATCGGGGAGCGGCCAGGACTGAAGGCATACAAGACGCCGCCCCATCTGGTGTGGCTCGAGCCCGTCCAGGCGAACGCCTATCTAGGGTGCCTGCGGCCAGCGTTTCGGCCGCTCATGGCAACTCTGATCGGGACCGGAATGCGGCTGGGCGAAGCGGAGAGCCTGCGGCACTGTGACGTCAGATTTGGGCAGGGATGCCGGCTACATGTCCAGGACTCGAAGACGCCCGAGGGTATCCGGCCCGTCTATGCACCCGATTGGGTGGCCGCGATTCTGAGGGACCACATCGAAGCCGAGGGACTCTCAGGGACCGATCGGCTGTTCGCGATCCCGAGGCGGGTCGTACAACGGGAGCATCACCGCGCCCGGACGCTGGCGGGAATCGACCTGGACTACTCCGTGAAGGACCATCGGCACAGTTTCGCCGTGTCCGTGGCTCGTGTCGGAATGCCGCTTCCGCAGATTGCTCAACAGCTCGGGCATACTGACATCAAGGTGACCATGATTTATGCGCGATTCAGTCCGTCCTATTCCGATAATGCCCCTTATTTCGACGCCGTGGCGCAGAGTTTGGGCCGATCAGATGACCGCATTCATGCCCCACCCCACGAAACCGCCGAGAAGCGAGACGAGCGGTGAACGCTGTAAGTAGCTATGCGGTAAGCCGTAACGTGGACGGTTGGGAAGGATTCCGACGTATTGGCATCAGTGCTCGAGACCGACGACACGATAGCGTCCGTAGTCAGGCTCCCACTTCAGGAATACGGTCGCCGGCCGGCCGCGAATTTCGTCCCGCCCGCTGACCGTGACTTCGAGCGTCGCCAGCTCCTCCTCTTCCGACAGCTGGCGATCCGGCACCGCGCCGCTCTCCCCCGTGGGAGGAGCGATCTCGACGTGCTGGCGGAAGCCCTGTTCGGCTGCCGAGCTGCCCTCCCACCGGCGGCCCAGCGCGTCGTGCCGCAGCTCCCATTCTAAGACGATTCCGTCCGGGGTCCACGCGCCGTCGCGGATCCCGTAGTCGTCGAAGGCCAGGCTGAACCCCGCTCCGACTTTCCCGGCGTCCACGACCTCCGGGTTCTCCACGGGCGATACCTGCGCATACCAGTGCTCGACGATCCGGTCCCGCCGGTAGATCAGGATGTCGGCCAGGGTGTCGGCCGCGAACTCGCTCGGGAGCTCGCCCGCATCCACCGCTGCGCGAATCTGTTCGTCGGTGAACGAGCCCACGATCCTGGCGCCCCAGTAACCATCGCGAACCGTCATGTTCACGAACGCCTGGTTGGGCCAGTTGGCCTTCCATGTGGCCGGGTCGAAGGTCTCCACCTGCATCCAGCCGATGGAAGGATCGATCACCTGGTGCGGCTGCGACTCCCATCCCTGCCGATACACTCCGAGAGTGAACAGGCGCCCCATGGTCGGCCAGAAGTCGAAGTTGTATTCCGCCCCTTCCCGCGGGTAATGCGGCCGAATGGTCCCGCTCCCGAGGCTCGCGGCGAAGTCGATCAGGTAGTGCCGCACGTATCCGGGTTCCACATACGCGTCCATCGAATTCGCGAACCGCATGTCCACGTGGTTCATCCACGAGGACACCACGTACAGCCCCCGCAGGTCGCGCCGGTGCTCGTGCGCGTAATAGTCGTTCGGATCATCCTTGCGCGTGCCCAGGAAGTAGAACGGCCCCAGGGGCGGCCCGGGCACGAACTGGCTGGCCACGGCCAGGAAGCGGCCATCGGGAAGCGTATCCACCCGCGACAGGATTTCGTCCACCAGGTCGATCTCGAGCGGGTGCTCCACGAACTCCTCGTCCACGTACGTCGCCCCCTCCTTCACACCTACGATGTGCTCACGCCGGAACCGGAAGATGAAGTCCTGAGGAACGTGGTAGCCGGCCGCGTAGAGCAGCCGATTCGCGATCACGTCGGCGGAGCTGCTCAGATACTGGAAACCCCTCGGGTCGAACTTGACGACGTACCGGACGCCGTGGGAATCCTGGATCTGGAAGCCGGGCGAGATGCCCTGCAGCTTCGCTTGCGTGAGTAAGATGGGGCCAATGGTGTCGGGCCCCGTGCCGGTCGTCGGACCCCTGAACATCTCCTCGGGCGTGAGGAGGTCCCGGCCGTTTCGATGCTCAAACCAGGCCGAGTTTACCACGTCGTCGAACCGGGTAACGTTCAGGGCCTCGTGGTTCTCGTTCAGAAGCCGGCGCACGCTGATGCCCTTGGCCACCTGGCCGCTGGTGGCGTCCCGCATCTGGAGCGGAACCTCTAGTTCCTCACGGTTCGCCGGCTCCGCGATCGGCAGCGTGTCGGCGTACGCGATCGGCTCCGGACGCAGCGGGACCGGGGCCTGCTTCGCACACCCACCCGGAATCCCGAGCAGGGCGAGCGAGACGAGGACGCCTCGATGGCCGCCAGCGGCCGTGGAACCGGAGAGCGTCTTCAGTAAGGCCATGATCCCCTGATCCCAGCGGTCATTCCCTCTGCGCTGAAGCCGAGGTAGGCCAGTCCGATCAGCGCCTTCGGACGACTCAGCCTGACGCCGAGTCCATAGGACGGGTGCCAGTCGTCGCTCCCGATCTTCCCGATGGTCTCTCCCACGGCGCCGTAGTGGAAGAACAGGAACGTCTCCGCCCGCATGCGATCCTGAAGCTCGCGCCACACCTCGAACCGATACTCCGACATGAATGACAGCATGTCGTTGTCCACGAACCGCCTGGATGGGAAACCGAGCGCACTGCGGCTCCCGCCCAGAGACGACAGGTGATAGAACGGCACGCCCTCGCCACCGTCGTCGCGCGCGATGCTGGAGATCACCCGGAACGCGAACATCTGCTGCCGGTTGATTGGCAGGTATGTCTGGACGAAACCGGTCAGCAACCGGAAGTCCGAGTCCGTGTCCGCCAGTCCGAAGAACGACTGGCCGGCCACGCCCAGAGTCACGCCCGTCTGCTGGAAGTCGTTCCACCGGGTCCGGTCGAGCGTGCCGCTCAGCTCGAGCCGCAAGTACTCGGTCGGCTCCTCGGCGCCGAACAGCGAGTCGGTCGGAAACTCGTCGAAGATCGACTCCACGTTCCCGTTCACCGGGTCGCCGATCTCGTTGTGCTCGTAGGCCAGACCTCCGGCCAGGATCAGAGAAGGTGCCAGGCTCACGCCGGTCCGCGCGGCGACGTCCCACCAGTCTCTCCGGTAGAACGCCCGGTCGTCCGCCTCCGTCTGAGAGCCGATCCCGTAGAACGGCGTCTGCGCGTCCCGCTCCCACTTGGCCTCGGACGCCAGCCACGTGTTATTTCCGCGGAGGATGAAGCCGCTCCGGTAGCGCTGGGACAACCGCCTCGAGACGGCGGCGTGCACGTAGAATGGATAGTAACGGTCGAACTGGAGCTCGACAGCCGCCCCACTTCGCGGTCCGATGGTCGTCCGGATCGTCGGTCTGAGGCCCCAGGCCGTCATGTCCCCGTAAGCCCGCATGATTCCGCTCTGCGGGCGGGGCGCCGTGAGCTGGCCTATCAGCCACGCGGGCAATCGTACGAGCACCAGGTCGAGCGGCCAGCCGATGACCTTGAGTGGGAACTCGACCACGTCCACCCAGTCGGCAGAATACTGGGGCGGCGGGCGCTGCAGGGTGTCGCGGATCGCGTCCGCTTCCTCCGGCGTGAGCGGAGCCCCGGGAATCGTGTCTTTCGCGCTCACGGAGTCCGCGCGCTTCTGCGGGGCCTCCTGGCTCCTGCTCACGGCGGGCGCGGCCCAGCCCACGATCGTCAGTGCGAGGCAGATCGTCACGGCACGGCGTGTGACCGCGGGACAGCCGGGCCCGCGCCTCACTCGGAGCACGTTTCCGAAAGTCCCGTCTCCGTTCCCGTGTACCGCCTCACCGTGAACTCGTCGATCACCTCTCCCTGTCGCCCGATCGTGCGGCCCTGGATGCTGTTCTCGCCGATGCTCAACTCGACGAACTCGTAGACACGCCGGGCGTACGCGGCAAGCGGAGAGGTCGTCACGTCACGCGCGTACATGGAAGCTCCACCTCCGCCGGACAGCACGTGGACCGGTCCGCACCCGGGCTCGACGCGGCGTCCATCCCTGATCGGAAATGTACGCTCATAATGATGGTCGTGCCCGGCCGTTACCAGGTCGACGCCGTACCGCTCGAACAGCGGGAGAAGCTTTTTCCCGAGGTTCCGGTCGAGCCCGTGTCCGCTGATTCCTCCCGCGTGGCTGTACAGCGGATGGTGCATAAACGTCACGATCCAGTCCACCGTGCTGTCCACGGACGCTTCGCGCAGCGTCTCCTCGAGCCACTCCAGCTGGCGGCCCTCCCCGCTGCGCAGCCCATCGACCTCCACCGTCTTGCTGGACGTGTCGATGGAGACGAACAGGACTCGTCCCCAGCGGATAGAGTAGTAGCGAACGCCGGGAAACGGTTCGGGCCACAGGAACGCACCGTCGTAGGAGCGGCCGCCATCCGCCCGTAAGTCGTGGTTGCCTATGGCCGGGTAGATTGGGGTCGAGGCCAGTGTCCGCGCGTACACTCGGAAGTGCCGCTCCGTGAACTCGTCCTCGGCGCCGTCGTTGTATGCAATGTCGCCCACGTGAATCGACAGGTCCCAGTCCTTTCGCTGCATCTGGCGGGCCAGGTCGAATTGCTCAGGACCACCCCACCCCGAGTCACCGAACAGCAGAACGCGCACATCCTCGCCGGACGTTCCGGCAGCGGGCCCCGTGCGAAACTCATGCGGCCCCATCCGGGTGCCGGCAGCGGAGACGACGTACTGCACAGTTGTCGAGACAGGCAGCGGGCCGAGCTCTGCCCGGCGCGTGCCGTACCGGTGGTCTTCCACCTCGGCCCGGATCCAGACAGAGTCCACGTCCGGAGCTCGGAACCAGGCCGTGTCGGCGGACCCGGGCTGGCTCATCCACAGCACCCACGCGCTGCTGTCCGTGACCTGTTGGACGTACGGGGCTCGCACGTACGGCGCTGGCGCCTGCGGGATGCCGACCGGATCAACGGGTCCGGGGTAACAGGCCACGAGAGCCAGAACGGTCGCCGCGAGGCAGCAGGTTGACGTCACCGTCGTGCGGTCGATCGAGGGCCTCTTTCTGCCGGGTTGGCGGTACCGGCTCAACGGTACGAGTCGTTCCATGCCAGAACGGCGGACGCAGCGCGGTTCTCGAGCCTCGATACGGGCCCGGTTCCTGCACAACCGCCGCACGTAGCTATAGAATACCAGTGGCGCAGGCCGTTGGCTCCATACATGATGAGCGCGAGCGGACTGGAGCACATCAAACAGAGACGAGATCTCAACTCATGCACGATCACAAGAATACAGCGCTGTTTTCACTCCTCCAAATCGAATCCAAGGATGCCCCCACTGGGATGGAGGACGTCCATATTGCGTGGGAAGAAGCAGACGACACGGAAGATGACTCCGAAGAACTGCTCGAGGAGCGGACACGCCTCCCCGTTCTCCCTCTGCGCGGGACGGTCGTATTCCCTTCCGTCGCCGCCCCGATCGCCGCGGGACGCGAGAAGACGCTGGCAGCCATCGAGCACGCACTACAGGGATCCAAGCGTCTCATCGCCGTGTCGCAGCTCGACGCGGAAACGGAGGATCCTACCCCGGAGGGCCTGTATCGCATAGGCACGATCTGCCGAATCGCCCAGATGCAGCGGGTCCCTGGGGGCATTCAGCTCGTCGTGCAAGGCACGGGCCGTGGCGCCGTGCTCGAATTCACTGAGCGGGAGGAGTTCCTCGAGGCCGTCGTGCGCCGCGTGCAGGACATGGCCCCGCTGGACGACGAGGACTCGACCTACGCCGCACTCCACAAGGAAGTGCGCGAGCGAGCGGCGCAACTCAGCCGGCTGCGTGGCGTTCCGAAGGAGATCATCGACCATCTCCTGGGCGGTGTGACGAGTGGCGGAGAGTTGGCCGACCTGGTGGCATTCTACACAGAGTTCGAGGTCCCCGAAAAGCAGGACCTTCTGGAAACGCTGTCTGTGGAGGACCGGCTGCGGAAGCTGCTTCTTCATCTGCAGCGACAGATCGGGGTGCTCGAGGCACAGGCCCAGATCCGCAGCAAGGTCCAGGAGGAGCTGGGCGAGCGGCAGCGCGAGGTCTTCCTGCGCGAGCAGATAAAGGCCATCCGGAGCGAGCTCGGCGACGACGCTGACCAGGAGGAGATCCAGGAGCTACGCGAGCGGATCGAGGCCCTCGACCTCCCGGAGGAAGCGCGCACCGAGGTCGATCGCGAGCTCCGCCGACTGGAGCGCATTCCGCGCGAGGCCGCCGAGTCGCAGGTGATACGGACCTACCTCGAAACGGTGGCCGACCTTCCTTGGAACACGCGAACCGAGGACCGGCTCGACCTCAAGCGCGCCGAGGAGATCCTGGAAAGAGACCACTACGGCCTTTCCGATGTGAAGGACCGTGTCCTCGACTTCATGGCCGTGCGCAGCCTGCAGGAGCGCCGCTCCGCAGCCGAAGCCGAGGCCGAGGCTGAGTCGGACTCCGAGTCGGACGCCGGGGCCGAGTCAGATGCCAAACAGGAGTCGGACAGCGCGGACCACATTCCCGGGCAGGTGGACGACCGCACCGGACAGACAGTCCTGTTCGTCGGACCGCCGGGTACCGGGAAGACCTCGATCGCGAAGTCGATCGCCGACGCGATGGGCCGGAAGTACGTGCGAGTGTCGCTGGGCGGCGCGCGCGACGAGGCGGACATTCGAGGTCACCGGCGCACGTACGTCGGAGCTCTACCGGGCCGCATCATCGAGGGACTGAAGCGGGCGGGGAGCAAGAATCCGGTATTCCTGCTCGATGAGGTGGACAAGTTGGGCGTGTCGTTCCAGGGAGACCCGTCGGCGGCCCTCATGGAGGTGCTCGACCCGGCTCAGAATAATGCCTTCGGCGATCACTACCTCGGCATCCCGTTCGACCTGTCCGAGGTGATGTTCATCGCCACGGCAAACTTCCCGCATCAGATCCCGGGGCCGCTAAAGGACCGGATGGAGGCGATCGAGTTCGTCGGTTACACGGCGCAGGAGAAGCTGGAGATCGCGCGGCGATATCTGCTGCCTCGCCAGATGGACCAGAACGGGCTGGTAGAGGGACAGCTCGAGGTCTCCGAGGCTGCCCTGAAGGAAGTCATCTCGAGCTACACTCGTGAAGCGGGTGTCCGTAACCTCGAGCGGGAGCTGGGCTCGATCGCTCGGAAGACTGCCCGGAAGATTGCGGCCGGCGACGCCGAGCGGGTCGAAGTGGGGCCGGAGGACCTGGTGGAGCTGCTCGGCCAGCCCAAGGTACACCCGGAGAAGAAGCTCGAGATGGACACGGTGGGTGTGTCGACGGGCTTGTACTACACGCCGGCGGGCGGCGACATCATGCGCGTCGAGTGCTCCGTGATGGAGGGCAAGGACGGCCTCGTCCTGACAGGCCAGCTCGGCGACGTGATGAAGGAGAGTGCGCAGGCCGCGCTCACGTACGCGCGCAGCCACGCCGACGCATTGGGGATCGGCGAGCAGATGGTGAAGGACCAGCAGATCCACATCCACGTGCCGGCCGGTGCGGTGCCCAAGGAGGGGCCATCCGCCGGGATAGCGATGGCGATAGCGATGATCAGCGCGTTCAGCGACCGCCCGGTGGCGAACGATGTGGCCATAACCGGAGAACTCACGCTGACCGGACGCGTGATGGCCATCGGTGGAGTGAAGGAGAAGGTGCTCGGCGCCATGCGCGCAGGCATCCAGCGGATCGTGTTGCCAAAGGACAACGAGGGGGACGTGGCAGAGCTCCCGGAACACGTGCGCGACTCGCTCGAATTCATTTACGCGGAGACGCTGGACGAAGCGCTGGAGGCAGCCCTCAGGCCGGCTATCGCCTGACCGGCGAATTCTTCAGGCCGGGATGATGCCCAGGGCGGCCAGCAGGTCGCCCGGCTCCTCCAGCCACAAATCCGGCTCCGTCGGTTCGAGCTGGGCCCGCGTGTACGGACCCCACAGGGCGGCAGCGGTGGTGACGCCCGCCGCCCGTCCGGACCGCATGTCGTGCGTGCTATCCCCCACGAACATCGTATCCTCCGCGCGCACCCCCAGCGCTTCGAGAGCCGCCAGCACGGGCTCGGGCTCCGGCTTGTAGCGTTCCACATCGTCCGCCGTGACGATCACCCCGAACCACTCCACCGGCAGGCCGCACCGCGCCAGGCCCATCTGCGTGCTACGTCGCTTCTTGCTCGTAACGATTCCGAGATCCACGCCCGATTCGCGTACCGCCTCGATCACCGACCGCATCCCGGGAAACGGGCGCACCAGGTCGTCGTGGTGCGACAGGTTGTGATCCACGTAGGTCCGGATCATCTCATCGACCTGGTGGTCGGTCTCGGCGAACATTTTCATCTGGACCACCAGCGGCTGCCCGATCGTGGACTTCCAGGTCTCCTCGGAAGGCACGTGCCCCAGGTGCTCGCGCATCGTGTGGCGATACGAGGCCAGAATGAGTCGCTCGCTATCGATCAGGGTCCCGTCGAGGTCGAGTAGGACCGCGCCAGCGCCGGGGCCTGTCACTCCTTCAGGCCTACGGTGGGGGCAAAATGTGTACGGAATTCGGCGGGCTCCATGCCGGCCGTCCTGGCGAGCGCCTCCAGCATCGCCGGGTTCTCCAGGTCCTCCGCCTCGAGTCTGAGCATGTACTGACGCGCGACCTCGTATGCCTCGGCCTCCGTGTCCACCAGCCTAACGCGGGTGCGGCCTGTTTCCGGATCGCGGAACTCGTCGAATGGAAGCACCCGGACGTGACCACCGCGCCCCAGGCTGACGACCCCGCCCACGCGAAGGGCCTCTTCCTTCGGCTCCGAAAGAAGAAATCGCGCGGCCCCGAAACCGAGGGTGCGGGTGTAGTCGATGTCGAACGTGATCGGCTTGGCGCATCGCAGTTCGTACCCGAGGCGCAGGTCCGTGATCGTGACCGTGTCGCCGCGTTCCTCGAAGCGCTTCTGCACCGCGCGCTTGAGGATCGTCTCCATCGGAATTTCGGCCAGGCGGATGTGATCGTACGTGTCGTACTCCACGTGCACGCCGGGCAGCCGGGCCAGCTCGTCCGGGTCCATCTTCTCGCCGATCCCCTCGGCGATGATCGCCAGACCGTCCCTGCGCCCCAGGACCCGCCGTTTGAGGATCGCTCCTTCGAGGATCGTGCACACGTCGTCGAACGTGATACGGTCGCCCGGAAACTCCTCGGGGATGATCGTCACCGTGGCCCCGGCCGCCCGACCGATCCCAAGGGCGAGGTGCCCCGACTTCCGCCCCATCACGACGACGAAGAACCACCGGTTCGTGGTACGCGAGTCCTCCATCAGGTTGAGGCACAACTCGCTCCCCACATCGCGGGCGGTCTCGTAGCCAAATGTCGGCATGTCCGCCGGAAGCGGAAGGTCGTTGTCGATGGTCTTTGGCACGTGCGCGACACGGATCGAACCGTCGGCCGCCTCGGCCACTTCACGCGCGGCGAACGCAGTGTCGTCCCCGCCGATCGTAACGAGACCTGAGACACCCAGCTCCAGCAGCGCCTTTACCGTGCGCTCGAGGCTCTCGGGCGTCTTCGTGGGGTTCGCTCGCGACGTGCGGAGGATCGAACCGCCGTCTTTGTAGATGCGCGATACATCGCCCACGTACAGGGGACGCGTCATGTCGGTGCGGCCGACCATCAGGTGTTCCCAGCCATCCAGGATCCCCACGACCTCGCACCCGTCGTCCACCGCCTTGAGCGCGACCGCGCTGATCGCGCTGTTGATGCCGGGGGCCGGCCCGCCGCCCACGAGGATGCCGATCCGTCGCCTGCTCGTGTCTTCCATCTATCTCTCTCGATACGAATAGCCATTGAGTCGGGCGGGGATGTTCCCATCCGTGTCCTCGCACGTCAAGGCGGAGGTCGTGCGCTCCGCCAAACCACCGCTGGATCCTGCATCATTTGATGGTTTTGCAGAGGCTCCCGTGAAGGACGGAACAAGCGGTAAAGCCCGCAGTACAAGGCAATTACGAGAATAGCGCGCTTCGGGCATGTACCTTGCTAAAATGGGCGCCGGGAGAGTGCATCCCATCGTCTCGGCGGGCCGGTAATCGGTCGCGCTCCGCGCGATGGCGGTGGGCCGAGCGTGATCGCACGCGAATCGATACACGGACGTAACGGAGGTTGTCTCATGCTTCGGAACCTGAGATGGATGCCGCTGGTCGCGGTGCTAGCGTTAGCAGCGGGTGCGTGCAGCGACGACGGTACGAGTCCTGGCGATCCTGCCGACTTCGACCCGGTGGCCACTGAACAAGCGGTAAACGACCTGCAGAACCGGTTGAATGACGACAGTGACATGATGGTCAGCCTCGGCCTGGTGTCCGAGGGTCTCGGGATGCAGATGGGCGCATCCTGGGTCATGCCTCGCGAGCTGGATCAGGCGGCGGCGCCGTTCTCGGCACAGTTCGTCAAGAACTACGCCCTGTCCGGTAGTGTTGCTGATCCAGTGTTCCCGCCGGAGCTGCTCGGCTCCACGTTCGAGTGGAGCCTGCTCGAAGGCCTCTACGTGCCCACGGAGCGGGCAGGTGCACCGGTGAGCGGCATACGATTCATCCTGTACGCCATCGATCCGTTGACGCGCACTCCGACCGACACCCTGGTGGAGACCGGTTACCTCGACCTCACGGACGAGGGTACTGCGTCGACCACGCGACTCGGCATAGAGGCCGTGAGTGGCAGTGAGACGCTGATCGACTACTTCATCGAACTCAGCTACGTCATTCTCGGCGAGAACGACATCAGCGTGACCGTCGCCGCCGAGGGCTTCATTTCGGACGGCGTGGACAGGCTCGACTTCCTGTTGTCGCAGAGAGCCACCCTGCTCGGTTCGACCGAGACGATCGATATGGACGTCGTCTATTCGCTTTCGCTGGCCGGCCAGAACGTCAGCGTCACCGTCGAGATGCACGGCGAGTTCGACTTCTCCGGTGACAATCCGATCGAGGCCGCGAGCATTGAGCTTCGGGTCCAGAACGGGACCGAGTTCGTGGACTTCGAGATGACGTTGGGCGCCGACAACAGCCTCACCGGCGTGATCCAGTACAACGGCACCACCGTCGTAAACATCACCGGCACCGAGGCAGACCCGGTGTTCACGCGGGCCGACGGCGAGCAGTTGACGCTGGAGGAAGTGACGGCCCTGGTCGAGCTGTTCGACATGATCGAAGACGTGTTCGATGTCGTGGAAGAGCTGTTCGAGCCGTTCGGAGGGTTTGACCTCTAGCTGCAGAAAAGCGAACGGTACATTACGAAGGGCCGGGAGCAATCCCGGCCCTTCGCGCGTTCAGGGACCTGGCACGGACCTGGCAGGCTGCTGAAAAATCCTGGCATGCCGAACTGTCCGCTCAGGCCGTGATCTCGGCCATGGCTCGCCGCACCAGGACCGGCACCATGGCCCGTCGCCACTCGGCGTCCACCGGGATGCTGTCGAGAGGGTGACACTGCCGGAAAGCCTCTTGCGCGACATCCTCGACCACGGAGTCGGTCAGCCGGCTGCCCACCGCCACCGTTCCCACCTTGCCCAGCTTCCGCGGATGGCTGCCAATCGCCGACGCGACCATCTGCAGGTCAGCCACGGTGCCGTCCTCGGCGAAGTCTACCCGCACGGCAAGGTTCAGCATCGGGAAGTCGATCGAATCGCGAGCGCGGAGCTTCTGAAAGCTGTGCCGCGTGCCGACACCCGGCCGGGGCACCTGGATCGAGATCAGTAGCTCGCCCGGTTCCATGCGCCGGTTCCACACCCCGTCCGACGTGAAGAACGCCGAGATCGGCACGGTACGCTCGCCCGCCGGCCCCATGATCGTGAGCTCGGCTTCGAGCGGAAGGAGTGCGGTCGCCCCATCGGCCGAGTGTGCAGCCACGCAGCGCGTTCCGCCCTTCACGACGTGGCAGGCGTCCCCGTCCTTCTTCAGGCAGTAACCGAGGGCTTTCCGCCAGAAGAGCGTCTGGTTGTAGTAGGTGCACCGCGTGTCCAGGCACACGTTGCCGCCGATGGTGCCCATGCGTCGGAGCTGGGGGCCGGACACGAGCTCGCATGCCCGCGCGAGCGACGGGAGGGCCTCGCGCACGACCGAGTTCCGTGCCACGGCATTCAGCGTGGTCGCGGCCCCGATCCGGAAGCCGGCATCATCTTCCGCGATTCCCTGCATGGCGCGTATGCCGCGCAGCGACACCAGGTGGCCGGGCGTGAAGAGCCTGTGCTTCATGTTCGGCACGAGGTCCGTCCCGCCCGCGATCGGCATCACGTCGCCGGCGTGCTCGGCCAGCAACGCGATCGCCTCGTCGACGGTGGACGGGCGGTGGTACTCGTACGAATGAAGCCTCAGCACTCGACGTATCTCATAAGCCGGTCCACACCGCAGCGAGCTCCTCGAGCATTCTCGAAACTCGCTCGAGCCCGGGCTGGAGCGCCGGGCTCGTGTATCCGTAGCCGATCCGGAAATGGCCATCGACCCCGAACTGGTCACCCGGCACGATCAGCACGCTGTGTTCGGTCAGCAGGCGCTCGGCCAGCTCTGTCGAACCGATCGGCAGGTCGTACCGGAAGAATGCGATCGCCCCGGCCTCGGGGGGTCGGAAGCTCAGGATTCCCGCATGTCCGGCCGCCCAACCTTCGAGCAGCTCGAGGTTCTCGCGCAGGATCCCGCGTCCCCGCTCCAACAGACGAGCGCGGGCAACCGGCTCCAGGGCAGCCGTACCCAGGCAATCGGAGAGCGGCGACGGCGCGATCGTCGTGTAATCCTTCCGGGCCCACAGATCCTCGCGGTACTCGGCGGGCGCGATCAGCCAGCCGAGTCGGAGCCCGGGCAGCCCGTACGCCTTCGACAGCGAGGCGCTCACCAGCACGCGGTCCGTGCGGCCCCACAACGAAGGCGTCGGCTCGCCCGATAGCTCGCCGCCCCCGTACACCTCATCGGACAGGATCCACGCCCCGACCCTCTCGGCTGCGGCCACGATCTCGGCGGTCGCAACCTCGCCGATCGTGTGTCCCGTCGGGTTGTTCGGATTGGTGACCACCACGACGCGCGTCCCCGGCTGGATCGCCTCGGCGGCGGCGCCGGGTGCGGGCTGCCAGCCGCGGTCCTCCTCCAGCCATACGCTTTCGACCCGCGCGCCGAGCCCGGCTGCCAGGCCGGTCGTCTGCTCGTACGTCGGGCGGACCACGACGACGCGGTCGCCCGGTTCCACCAGCCGCCACATCGCCAGGAAGTTCGCCTCGGCGCTCCCGACAGTGGCCACCACGTTCGCAACGGTCGCGCCCGGATACATGGCTGCCACCCGCTCGCGCAGGAGGGGGCTTCCGTCCGTGTGGCCATATCCGAGAAGCGTATCGGAGGGATCCACTCCGGCGATGTCCCGCAGCTCGTCCAGCGTTACCGGCTGCACGCCGCTCTCGGCGAGGTTGTACTCGACCCGGTTCTCATGGTGCGACTGCCACCGCTCCATCTCGAAGATCGGCTGCTTCATGCGTCGTCTATCGCTCCTTCAGCCTGCCGGAGTACTTCGCCCGGAACTTCGCCAGCTTGGGCGCCACGACGACCTGGCAGTACCCCTGATTCGGGTTCCGCCGGTAGTAGTCCTGGTGGTCCTCCCCGGCCGGGTAGAACTCGTCCAGTCCGGACACTTCGGTGACGATCGCATCGTCGAATACCCCGTCAAGCTCCAGCTCGGCGATCATCGCTTTCGCAGTCTCTCCCTGCACTTCATCGTGCCAGAAGATAGCCGATCGATACTGGGTCCCCACGTCGGCGCCCTGCCGGTTCAGGGTCGTCGGATCGTGCATCGAAAAGAACACCTCGAGCAGGTCGCGGTACCCGATTTCGTCCGGATCGTACGCGATCTGGACGACCTCGGCGTGACCTGTGGTACCCGTACACACCTGCTGGTAGGTCGGGTTCGAGTCGTGGCCGCCCGCGTATCCTGATTCCACGGAGATCACTCCTCGCAGGGCTCTGTAGGCGCCGTCGAGGCACCAGAAACACCCGCCCGCCAGCGTGGCGGTCTTCATCCGTCCCTCTCCCGTCATTCAGCCTCCTGTCACATCAGCCGGTGGTCCCACTCGTGTGGAACCCGAATCCCGCAGCGCCCGCCACACCCGGTCCGGGGTGAACGGCAGCGAGTCCAACCGCACTCCCACCGCGTCCCAGATGGCGTTGGCAATCGCCGGGAGCGACGGGTGCAGCGGCCCTTCCCCAGCCTCCTTTGCTCCGTACGGCCCCTCGGGATCGGCTGCCTCGACGATCAGCGACACGAACTCCGGGCAGTCGAGCGAGGTCGGGATCCGATAGTCGAGCAGCGACGGTGCGTCGTGCAGTCCGCCCTCCGGGTTTCCGCGCTTCATGATCTGCTGCTCCATGATCGCTTCGGCGAATCCCATGTAGGCGGAGCCCTCCATCTGGCCCTCAACCAACATCGGGTTGAGGGCGCGACCGCAATCATGCGCCACCCAGATCGTCTTCACGTCCACGAAGCCGGTCTCCGGATCCACCTCCACCTCCGCCACGTGCGCCGTGAAGCTGTAGGCCGGAGAGGCACCGATCGTCCCGCCCCGATACTCGCCGTGCACCCCTTCCTTGGGCGTGTTGTAGTGACCGACCGCGCCCAACGTGCCGTGCTCGGCCTCCGTGAGCTGGAAGGCGGCGGCAATCGGTAGGCGGCGCGCGTCGTCGACCGGTGACTCCACGTCGAACGCCCATCCACCGGCCAGGCGCACTCGCTCCGGCTCGATCTCGAGGCTCTTCCCGACGCTCTGCCGCACCAGATCGGCTACCTGGCGGCACGCATGCACACAGGCGTTCCCCACCATCAGCGTCTCGCGCGACGAGTAGGCGCCGAGGTCCACGGGCACGAGGTCCGTATCGGCCGACAGGACACGCACGTATCCGAGCGGCACGCCGAGCTCTTCGGCCGCGATCGCCGCCATCGTGGCGTCCGATCCCTGCCCGATCTCCGACGCGCCGTGCAGCACGCTAACCCGGCCGGACCGTTCTACCTGGACCTGCACGGCGGCCTGTGGCATTTCGTTCGGGTAGATCGGGTAGTTAGTGCCTGAGATGTAGCACGAGCCGGCGACTCCTACTCCCCTGCCGTACGGCAGCTTGCGGTGCTTTTCCTTCCAGTCGCTCGCCTTCTCGACCGCCTCCAGGCACTCCAGGAACCCGTTCGACTGCACACGAAACTCGTTCACCGTGCGGCCGGTGCCCATGAAGTTGTGGCGCCTGAGTGCGATCGGGTCCATCTCCAGCTCGGCGGCTATCTTGTCGAGTGTTACCTCGAACGCGAACCTCGGCTGTACGGAGCCGTGGCCGCGCTTCGGCCCACATGGCGGCTTGTTCGTGTACACGCGTGTGGAATCGAACCGGTA
Organism: Akkermansiaceae bacterium; assembly: GCA_964195715.1. Lineage (GTDB taxonomy): Bacteria > Gemmatimonadota > Gemmatimonadetes > Palauibacterales > Palauibacteraceae > Benthicola. The sequence goes on from CAXMRU010000138.1 coordinate 15,996, forward strand.
TGACTCTAGATCGTAGGGCGCGGTGAGTAGCTGACCGCTGTAGTAGGTGGTCACGAGCCCGAATGAGGCGTACGCTCCGCCGTCCAGGAGGCTGCGCGCATCCACGGCCTTGAGCTTCCCGTCCCGTGAGACGCCGACCTTGTACCACATCTTCATCGGGTGGCGGCCGCGGTGGGAGTAAAACAGTTCCTCCCGCGTATAGAGCAGCTTCACCGGCCGGCCGGTTCTCAGAGCCAGTAAGGCAACGCAAAATTCCAGATCGAAGGGCTCTGACTTGCCGCCGAAGGCGCCGCCTACCGCAGGTTGCACGACCCGGACACGTGCCACATCGAGGCCCAGCACCCGCGCCAACTCACGCTGCAGGTAGTGTGGAACCTGGGTCGAAGACCACACCGTCAGCAGACCGTCCGCCTCCACGTTTCCGATCGCGCAGTGTGGCTCGATCGGGGCGTGCGTGGAGCCGTGGAAGTAGTAATCGCCCTCAACGATTACGTCGGCCGCGTCCATCAGCTCGTCGACCGGGCCGAACTCGAGCTCCACGTGCTTGGTGACGTTGCCCTTCCGGCCCTCGCGCTTCGGCTGGTGGATCGGGACGGCTTCCGCCTCGTCAGTCAGGGCCTCTTCCGGATCCAGGTAATAGGGCAGCTCTTCGTACTCGACCTCGATTGCCTCGAGGGCCGCGTTTGCCGTGTCCTCGTCCACCGCAGCGACGCAGGCCACGGAATCACCGACGTAGCGGACCTTCTCCACCGCCAGCACGTGCTCGTCGCGCGTCCACGGGATGATCCCGTACGGAGTAGGCATGTCCTGGCCGGTGATCACCGCATGAACTCCGGGGATTTGTGTAGCGCGTAGAGCGTCGATCGTCACTATGCGTGCGTGCGGAAAGGGGCTGCGAAGCAGCTTTGCATGCAGCATTCCGGGGAGAATGAGATCATCCGTATAGACCTCCCGGCCGGTGCCCTTACGAAGGCCCTCGGGCTTCCGGTTGCGACGTCCCAGGACGCGGAACCCATCCTTGCCCAGGGCCTCGAGGTCCGCCGGGTCGTCCGCGACCGCCCGCTGCAAGGCGTTCAGCTCATCAGGGTGCATCGCCTGCCTCGCTGATGCGGCGGCGCTCTGCGAGAAGCTCCGTCGGACTGCGGGACGCGCCGAGTGCGGCGGCGGCCAACTCCACGGCTTCGAAGATCTTCGTGTATCCGGTGCACCGGCACAGGTTTCCGGACAGGGCCCGGGCGATATCGGTGCGGGAAGGCGTCGGGTTCTCGGCCAGGAGCTGTGTGGCGCTGCACAGGATACCCGGCGTGCAGAAACCGCACTGCGCCGCGCCCGTGAGGTCGAAGGCATCTTGCAGCGGATGGGGGTCAGCTCCGTTGGCCAGGCCCTCGACCGTCACGACCGACCGGCCATCCGCTTCCTGCACAGGAAGAAGGCACGACAGCACGGCCTCTCCGTCGACCAGCACGGTACACGCACCGCAATCGCCCTTGTCACAGCCTTGCTTGCTGCCCGTCAGGCCGAGGATGTAACGGAGAGTCTCGAGCAGGGTATAGTGCGGGGGCACACCCGTCTCGATGAGGTCACCGTTGACTCTGAGGCGTACTATTTCACGCATGGCTCGACCGCGTCCCGGCCCCGGGAAAGGGTGCGTCGATCAGGCCACGAGGTTAGAGTGTTCCGCCTCGGTGGGTCAAGCTCGCCTGCCGCGGAGACCGGAGAATCGAGTGAATAGACCTGAACCACGGAACAGTGACGGTACCAGCCGAGTCGTAGCGTTCGCGGCGAGCGTGATGCTGGCGGCGAGCGTCGCCAACCCGGTGGTCGCCCAGGAGCGTGTGGCCGTGGATCGATGGCTCGTTTCTTCGGCATTTCAGGCTGACTCGACCGGAAATCCGCTGGAGACCGACTACCTGAGCGGACCGGGCGAGGTGGCAGTGCTTCCCGATCGGGGCCGCACGGTAGCCGGTGCTGACTGGACGCTCGTTCGCGAGGACTCCGTCCCCACGCTGGACCTGGATGATCGCCGTGGCGAGCTCGACGGCCCGGTGGTTGTCTACGCCCACGCCTATATCAAGGCCCCCGAAGACCGCACTATTTCGTTGACCTGGGGTGGGATTGCGTGCACCGAAGTGTCGGCGTGGCTGAACGGCCGGTCGCTGGACGAGCTAGGCCGACCGGTCGCCGGTAGCGGCGACGAGCCGGGAACGTTACGGGCGGACGTCCGAATCGGGTTCGGGTACAACACCTTCCTCCTCAAGGCAGCCTCCGGGGACTGCCCCCTTCAGGTCCGTGCGAGCATCGAGGCAGCGGAGCAGGGGTCGCTGGACGGAGTCCGGGTTCAGGCGTCCCAGCCGTACGGAGACACGCGGACCGGGCCGAGTACCTGGCTGATCGCGGACCGGGAGGCCGGCCCGGAACCGATTCTGGGCTGGAAGGAAGACGAGCTGTTCGGCGCCGCTGGCGTGCGGCTCGCGGCGTTCGCCGTGACGCCGATCGAGGGAGTCAGTCTGAAGACGATAACCGGTGGCGAGGAGATCAAGCGCGAAATCCAGTGGCTGACGCCGGCGGAACCGGAGACCGTTCTGATGCCCTTCGCATTCAAGAGCCTGCATCGGGCCGTTACACGCGACGGAGGACTCGAACTCGAGCTCGACTGGGATGGCGGCAAGTCCAAGAGCATGCTTCACTTGCGTCCGGCCGCGCTTCTCGAGGCCTTCCACTCCTCGATCCGGCTCCTGGGTTGGACGCGGAGCGATGTCGGAGGCGCCGAGCAGGCGCCGATCGCGGGAGTATCGATCGTTGATTCCGAGAATGAGCCCCATCCGCTCGCGAACCTGATCCCACTTCCAACGGCAGCCGGTACTACGCTGGTGGGAGAGTGGCAGGTACCGGGCTGGCTCTCAGGGTTCACGCTACGGCTGGACGTGGATGGAGCACCGGGCGAGTATCGTCTCGGCGCGCTGCCGGTCGAGAGCGACGCGATAGTTCTGTGTGCGGACTGCCGGAAGGGCCAGCGGATTCAACTGGTCGTGCGAACCGAAGGCGCGTGGACCCGCTTCCCCGGGGCGCGGGTAGCGGACTCCGCTTCCCCGGATCCCCGGAGTGCCGACGAGGCGATCGAGTGGCTGAAGATGCTGGACGAGAAGGGAAGCCGGAAGTACCGGGAGCGGACATCGTCCGCCACTGCCGGGCAATGATACCGAGGCCGAGGAGAGAGCGTTGCTGCGTCCTGTGATTGATCGTCGAGCGATGACCCTGTTTGCGACGGTGCTCCTCCCCGTCCTCTCCGCGGCCTGCTCCAACGGCGTGGCCGAGTCCAACGGAGAGCCGGAGCGCAAGACGTGTCAGGCACTCTCGGCAGTCGGAGACCTTCCGGCCGCACTCGCCGAGGCGTCGGGAATCGCGCGCGATCCACGACGCGACGATCTGTTCTGGGTGCACAACGACAGCGGCAACGACCCTGTCCTGTTCGCCGTGGACACGACGGGCGCCCTGGCGGGCTCGGCAGTGATTATCGCCGCCTCCAACCGGGATCCGGAAGATCTCGCGGTCGCGCGCTGCGCTGACGGCTGGTGCCTGTATTACGGCGACATCGGCGACAATCAGGCGGTGCACGAGGAGGTCTACGTCCACCGGCTTCCACTGCCGGCGCTCCCATCCGATGCTGCCGTGCCTTCTGATCCCGTGAGCCCCCTGATGACGTACGCGATCCGCTATCCCGGCGGAGCGCGTGACGCCGAGGCCCTGTTCATCGATGCGGAGCGCGGCGAGCTCGGCATCGTGACCAAGGGAAGACAGGGTGTCATCGAGCTGTACGTGGCCGATCTGCAGACCCTCGAGGCCGCAGACGGTCCGGTCCTGCTCGAGCGGATCGGACGACTCGACCTCCCGCTGGCAGAGAGCACCAGTGATTGGATCACGGCGGCGGACCTGTCTCCGGACGGAAGCAGACTCGCCGTACGCAGCTACTCGACTCTGTATCTGTTCGATTGGGCCGGGTCGGAGATGCTCGACACTTTGACGACGCCGGCATCCGCCTCGCTGGTTCCGGCACTGGAGCCGCAGGGAGAGGGAGTGGCCTTCGCGAACGATGGATCGAGGCTGTACCTCGCGAGCGAGCAGAGGGAGGCGCGCCCGCCCCGGCTCAGTCGGATCGACTGTCTTCCGTAGGTCCCTCCGCCGCATCCCTGTCGTCTTCGGGTTCGGGCAGCGGCGTGTCTTCGGGCAGCGGCGTGTCTTCCGGCATCCCCCCAATCCTTTCATCGAACATCGGAACCTGCGCCGCAGCAGCCGACTCCCCGGTAACCTGGGGTCCCGACGATTCGGGAGCGCTCCTATCTCCGGGGGTCCGTTTGGTTTCCTGGTCGGAGAGCACGTTCGGATCCAGCCAGTTGCCGGGTTTCCCCGCACGGATGTCCTTCAGGAGGTCCCGGCCGGGAAGATCCCGAGTGGGATCCACTTCTTCCAACTCGCGCTGTATCTGGTTCAGGCTGCGGCGGAATTCTCGCATGGCGGAGCCCATCGAGCGGGCGATCTCCGGGAACCGCTTGGGACCGAAGAACACCAGGACGATCGTGAAGATGACCACGAGCTCAGAGATGCCGATAGAACCGAGACCCATGGCGCGCGGCCCCGCTCAGTGAGACAAAAGGCGGAGTACTTCCTCTCCGTAGAACATCCTTATGTAACGTACCTGAATCGGCGTCACGCGGCGAACCGCCCAGACGAGCTCGACGTCGTTGGGTTCGGCCGGATCAGTACGAAGACGCATGCCGCACTCGCTGGGCAGGCGATTCCCTTTGCGGAGATTGCACCGGCTGCACGAAGTGACGACGTTCGTCCACCGGTTGTTTCCGCCACGGGAAAGGGGCACGATGTGATCCCGCGTCAGCGACTCCCGGTACCCGAGGTCACGGCGGTGACGCCCGCAGTACTGGCAGCTGTACCCGTCCCGGGCGAACAGGAACGTGTTGGTGACCTGGCGGCGAAGGCGGCGCGGAACGTGTACGTAGCTAACCAGCCGGATCACGACGGGAGCTGGATAGTGGGCGGATTCTGAACGGAACGGACGCTCCTCGTCCACTTCCAGCGCTTCCGCCTTGCGATCGATCACGAGGCGAAGCGCCCGGCGGACTGAGATTACCGTCAGCGGCTCGAAAGACGCATTGAGTGCGAGACAACCCATGAACCTGAGTCGACCTCCTGTTCTGTCGCAGCAGTTTAGGCGAGGTGCGAGCGGGGCGTCAAGGTACCGGAGAGCCGCGTGACGTCCTCGGCCGTGTTCTGCCACGTCGCCCTCCCACGGCCGGTGTTCCAGACCTTCGTGTACCGCGTTCCGGCACACCTGGAAGCAGACGCGGTTCCCGGGACTCGAGTTCGCGTGCCGTTCGGACGGCGACGAGAGATCGGAATCCTGGCCGCGATAGCCGACACGCCACCGGACCGTCGGGTAAAGGACGTGACCGAACTGCTCGACGACGAGCCCGTGCTTTCACCTCCCCTGCTCGAACTGTGCCGCTGGACGTCCAACTACTACGCTGCGCCGCCGGGCCTCGTGTATCGGACCGCTCTTCCTCCGGGACTGCTCAGCGAAAGGCAGCCGGCCGGCACTGCCGAGCTGAAGCGCCAGGTAGTCGAGCTCGTCGGCGAAGCGCCCACGTTGATCGAGCGGGAAGCTCTCTTCGGGCGGGCGCGCAGGCAGAAAGAGGCGTTCGAGACCCTCGAGGCCATCGGGGGCTCCACCGCCATCGCGCACCTCGAGAACCATTACGGTTATAGCCGTGCCGTGCTGGGCGGCCTCGTCGATCGAGGGCTCGCCAGGATCGTCCTGGAGACGGTGAGCCGCGACCCGTTCGCCGGAAGCGGCGAAAACGTAGAACTCCCGCAGCGCCTGAATGCCAGACAGATCGAGGTGTTGGCAGGCCTCACAACGCTGGCGCGGCGCCCGGACCCCGGAGTGGCGTTGTTGCGCGGAGTCACGGGTTCCGGCAAGACCGTCGTGTACCTGAGGCTCATCGAGAGCGTGCTCGAACGCGGTCGGTCGGCGATCGTTCTCGTGCCGGAGATCGCGCTGACACCGCAGACCGTGCAACGTTTTCGTTCTGCATTCGGTGACGGCGTCGCGGTTCTTCACTCCGCCCTCTCGGTCGGTGAACGGCACGATGCGTGGCGATCGCTGAAGGCGGGCGAGCGGAGGGTAGTGATCGGGACCCGTTCGGCGATCTTCGCGCCCGTGCCCGACCTCGGTGTGATCATCCTCGACGAGGAGCACGACGGGTCATACAAGCAGTCGGACACGCCGCGCTACCACGCCCGCGCCCTCGCGGCGATGCGAGGGAGGTTGGAGGGGGCGCTCGTGCTCCTCGGGTCCGCCACGCCCTCCCTGGAGTCGTGGCACAGCGCGCAGGATGGGCGGTACTCGCTGTTCGAGCTCCCGGAGAGAGCGACTCCTCACTCGCTGCCGGCGGTCGAAGTGGTGGACCTGCGCGAGGTGAGGGCGAAGGCCGTGGAAGCGGGCGAGACGCCAGAAACCATCGTCACCCCGCGACTGCGGGAGGCCGTGTCGACTCGTCTGGAAAGGGGAGAGCAGAGCATCCTCCTTCTCAATCGGCGAGGATACTCCACATTCCTCCAGTGTACGGCCTGCGGGCACGTGTGGAGCTGCCCGGCGTGCAACGTCTCGTTGACCTTTCACCGGGCCCGGGCCCGCCTGGTGTGCCACCACTGCGGGCACCAGCGAGCGGTGCCCGACCGATGCAGCGAGTGCGCAGAGCAGGAGCTCACCTTCACGGGTATTGGCACAGAGCAGGTCGAGAAACGCGTCGCCGAGCTCTTTCCCACGGCGAGGGTGCTCCGGATGGACTTCGACACCACGGGCAGCAAGGGAGCCCACAACCGTCTGCTGGAACAAATGCGGCGGCGCGAGGTCGACATCCTCCTTGGCACCCAGATGATCGCCAAGGGACTCGACTTCCCCGGAGTCACGCTCGTCGGTGTGATCAACGCTGACGTCGGCCTCAACCTGCCCGACTTCCGGGCGGCCGAGCGCACGTTTCAGTTGTTGGCGCAGGTCGCCGGACGGGCAGGGAGAGGCGAGGAGCCGGGCGAGGTAGTCGTGCAGACGGCGCGGCCGCACCACCCCGTTCTTCGGGCCGCCGTCGAGCACGACTATGAAGCGTTCGCCGAACTAGAGCTGGAGGACCGCGAGGCTCCCGGCTATCCGCCGCACAGGCGCCTGATCAACCTGATCGTCTCGGGCAAGTCCGAGGAGCGCGTCGCTGAAGCGGCCGACCTCGTGGCGGGCACGGCACGTGACGTGGTCACCAGGTACGAGATGGCTGACGTTGACGTCGTGGGTCCGGCCCCGTGCCCGATCGATCGCATCCGGGGACGCTGGAGGTGGCACTTCCTGCTGAAAGGCACCCGGCCCGCGAACCTCGGTCGACTGATCCGGCACCTGGCGCGCCATCACTCACAGCCGGCTAGTGGCCTGCGCCTCGAGATCGATCGCGATCCGGAGGCGCTGCTATAGGAGGCTGCTCAAGAAATGCGACCTTCTAGAAGGCTGTTGAAGAACTACAGCCTTCTCTAGTCTCGCAGGGGGAAGCGGACGATCAGAGAATCCGCGGGCGGGCGGGCGGGCAGCGTGTCGGTCGAGGCCGAGCCCGCGAGGCGGCTGGTCAGGAAAACCGCCGTGACCTGCCCGCCGCCCTCGTCGATACCGGTGAGCACCCGGCGCCGTGGCAGAACCCGGCCTCCGCTGCTCCTGCGCGGCGGTCCCAACTCGATGACCGGGACGCGGATCGCCCAGTGCCGCACGATCCACGCTCCCGAGGGCAGGCGGGCGAACTCGACCGTGCCGCCGAGTCGCTCCGTGTCGACGTGGAGGTCCAGGTTCTCGTACCGGAAATCGAGGCGGCGGAGCTCCGAACTCTCACCGTCGAGCCATAAGGTCCCCGAGATGTCTGTGACTCGCCCACCGTCCACCGGCTCGAAGCCGAGCCCCACCAGCTCGGTCTCGTCCGTGTTGACGAGGCGGAAACAGTGCCGACGCAGAAAGTCACTCGACAGCATCACGTCAGCGTCAGGGCCGTAGTATCGCACGGTACCGGCTATCCTCTGCACGAACCCGCCGAGGATCAGGTCCCGCGTGGGGATCGAGCGGAACGGGTGTCGACCGAAATACCGCACCTCTTCGTACTCCGCCAGGCTGGTCGGCACACCTTTGGCATCGAGCATCCGCTGGAAGTGCACGGCGTCGAAACGGTAGTACTGCTGCTGCCCTGTCCACACGATCGCAGCCAGGGCCTTGCGCGCCTCCTCCCACGCGCGGTAGACGGCGAGGCTCTCTTCACGCATGACCTCGCACTGTCCGCCCGCACCCTCCACCGCAAGCTCGCTGAGACCGACGGGGGCTACCGCAACGACCAGGCGATACACGATCGTTTCCCCCGCGGCGACGCTGAGGGACTCCGAGGTGGAGCTCGCGTACCCGATGCGATCGGCCCGGACACGGTATGTGCCCGCCCGGGGGGCGCGCAGCAGCCAGGTGCCCGCCGAACCCGTGAGAGTAGTCGACACGGCCAGGCCAGCGGAGTCCTGCAGAACGATGAACGCACCGGGGATGGGCTGATCCGTGCCTGCCTCCACGAGCGTACCTCGGATATTCTGTCCAGCTCCCGGGCGGGCGCCCAGGAGGAGCAGCAGCGCAGCCAGCCCGAGGACCTGCGGTAGCTTCACGCTCGCTCGACCCCCAGGCCCGGTCCATCGCCAACGTGGATTCTCTCTCCCCGGAGACCGGGGCCCACGAACGGGTCCTCGGCCAGGAGCGCGGCGCCATCCAGATCGGCGTAGTCGAGGAGAGACGCCAGGTGGGCCGCGGGAGCGATGCCGAGTGTGGACTCCAGCATACATCCCATCATCACCTCGAGGCCGCACGATCGCGCGGTGTGTATCATCCGCAGGCCTTCACGCGGTCCACCGCACTTGGCCAGCTTGATGTTGATCCCATCTGCCAGCCCTACCAGGCCGGGGATATCCGAGCTGTCGACGCAGGACTCGTCGACGATCACCGGCAATACCGACTTCCCGTGCAGAAACCGGTACCCGTCCCGGTCAGCCGGGGGAAGCGGCTGTTCCACGAACTCTACCCCGAAATCCGCGAGCATGGCGATCTTCTCGAGCGCCTCCTCTGCCTGCCAGGCCGCGTTTGCGTCGACCCGCAGGACTTTGTCGCCAGCACCTTCACGAATGATGCGAAGCACCTCCTCGTCCCGGTCCGTGCCAAGTTTGACCTTGAGGATCGGATAGCCCGCAGCTTCCTCGACTTTCCGCCGCAGGACATCGGGTTCATCGAGTCCGATCGTGAACGAGCTTGGAGGGGCTTCGGCAGGGCTCAGTCCCCATATCTTCCACAGCGGTAGGCCAGCACGTTTGCCCACCAGGTCGTGCAGGGCAGTGCTCACCGCAGCGCGTGCCGATCCGCTGTGGTTGACTGCTCTCTTAATGTCTCGCTCGATGCTCTCGAGAGCCTCCGGCTCGCGTGCCGCCTCGACGACGGGCCGCATCTGCTCGAGAGCCTCGATAACGGTGTCGGCACTCTCTCCGTAGTAGGAATTGGGATCCGCCTCGCCCCAGCCTTCGACACCATCACACTCGATATGCACCCACACTCGCTCGGCACCCGCTTCGTGGCCTGTCGTGCGGCTGATCTTGAACGGGTGCTTCGGCTGTATCGTGAATGTCTCCCAGAAGATCTTCATCGTTCCTCTCATGTACAGACTCAATCGCCGGCCGCTTCGGTAAGCGCAGTGACGTGCGCGGTCACGCAACGTCCGAGCTCTGGCGGGTTGTAGCCGCCCTCCAGCAGTGACACGACCCGGCCATCCGCTGACGCACGAGTCCGGTCGATCACCTCGCGCGTGAGCAGGGCGAAGTGCTCCGGCTCGAGAGTGAAGCCGCCTATCGGGTCGTCTCGCGCCGAATCAAACCCTGCGGAGATGAACACCAGCTCCGGCTCGAAAGCCGCTGCCTGGTCCACTCCCTCGAGGAGAGCCTCGACGTAGGCCTGCGGCGCGAGCCCCGGCGGACGGGGTATGTTCAGGGTGGTACCGACGCCGGCGCCCTTTCCGCGTTCCTCCCGCGATCCGGTGCCGGGATACAGCGGGTGCTGATGCATCGACAGGTAGAAGACATCCGCGTCTTCGTAGAAGATGTCTTGTGTGCCGTTCCCATGGTGCACATCCCAATCGACGATGAGCACGCGCCCGGCGAGACCCTCGGCGAGAGCGCTCTGGGCGGCCACCGCCACGCTGTTGAACAGGCAGAAGCCCATTGCGCGGTCGCGTGTGGCGTGATGGCCCGGCGGACGGACGGGGCAGAAAGCCGACGGCCCTTCGCCGCGGCTGACCCACCGCGTGGCGTCGACAGCGGCGCCGCTCGCTCCCAGTGCAGCTTCCCACGAACGGCCTGAGACCGCCGTATCCGGGTCCAGGCGGAGGATCGCCTTCTCCGTCGCGGCCTGCTCGCAGACCCGGCGCACGGTTTCCACGTGCTCGAGGGAATGAACCCTGAGAAGGACCTCCTCGGTGGCGGGCTCCGCATGTAGCGGTGCCACCCGATCGTTCAGTTCGGGAAGGGCCTTTCCGAGCGCCGACATCACGGCTCTGAGGCGCCCCTGGTGCTCCGGGTGCTCCCAGCCCGTGTCATGAGCACTGCAGGCTTCGTGGGCGAACAGGGCGACTCGGTTCATGGTCCGGTTGATCGGCTCGGGGACAGGCTCGTAGCTTCCAGTCATGGCAATGTACAGCGTGCGGGTTCAGGGTCTACCAATCGGCCGCCGGTTCCGCCGGCTGGCTCTCGCATCCTTCCTCCTGGCGGCGGCAGGCGGCTGCGAGTTCGAGTGGGGCGGGGCGTCCATTCACCTCGAGGATCCTTCGCCTCCTCCCGTGGAGGCCGACGTCGAGGAGCTGGCGGCTGAGGAAGTCGAGCTGCCCCTGCCGGCCGGGCCCCTGGTCTGGGCCGTCCGCTCGACCGGTGCGGGCGGTGAGGCCGTGGCGATTCCCGTGGCGCGGCTGGAGAACGGCGTGCTCCGATCGCTCGACTTTCCGGAGCCTCCACCTGAGGGATACCGGGCTCGCTTCGATTCGGCCTTCGCCGTCCGGGGATCGGAGATGGCGGTGGGCGCGGCGGGGTCCCGCATCGGGTCGCTAGTTTTCTCGGGACCACCTCGCACGGTGGACGCAGGCTGCCCGTCAGTGGTCTCCGCCCGCGTGCTGCTGCCGCCGGGCGTTGCTCTTCCCGTGGTCTCCTTCGGCCTCGGCGCGGGGACGTCCATGGGCGACGTGCTCGCACCCCGGACCGTCGTCGTCGACGATCGGATCCGGACATTCGGCCCGATCCTCACGGAACAGCTGCTGAGGCAGGGCGGGGAAGACCGTCCATTCCTCGCCCAGCGTGCCGATCTCGTGGCCGTGCCGTGGCCGGGAGATGACCGGCCGGCGATGGCCGCCACCTACCTCATCAACGACGCGGTCGGAGCCGACGATCCCACGGGCGCGGCCACGTCGCTGTTTTTCCTGGCCCGTTTCGGGGCCAGAGGCTATGTGGCCGAGTGGTCGGAGATGCGGACTTACTCGGGTTCCGTGTCGCGCGAGATCTTCACATGGTTTGCTGCCGTCCCTGGCCCGAATGGACGCATCGATTTTGCCGTGAGGCGCGACGGGCCGGCGCGACTGCTGGTGGCCAGCACGGAAAGCAACGAAGGGGAGCGCGGGGTCGACTGGACGGAAGGTGCTCGCTGCCCGGCGTTGGAGCTGCTGGAGGTCCCGGCGAACTGAGCCTCGTCGGTCAGGCCGCCGCGAATGTACCGAGGGCTTTGCCGAACTCGCTTTTCCGAATGTCCTGGAGGGCGCGGTCCCTGAGTTGCCGTACGCGCTCCCGCGTCACCCCGAGGAGCTGTCCGATCTGTTCGAGCGTGTGCTCTGACTCTCCCTGCAACCCGTAGTAGAGCCGCAGCACCCGTGCGTCCCGGGGGCGAATGTTCTGTAGCGCCAGGGTCACGTGCTCTTTGAGAATCGTGGCGTCTACGGCTTCCTCCACGTCCGACTCGTCGACGAGGAATCGGTCGATCAGCTGACTGTCCTCACTGTCCCCGACCGGCGCATCGAGCCGCACCTCGGCCACGTTCAGCGCGAGGAGCATCACCACGGTGGACTCCTGGAGCTCCGCGGGGCCTGCGATCTCTTCCGGCGTGGGGTCACGGTCCAGCTTCTGCTTCAGGTCTTCGCTGACCCGCAGCACCCGCGCCAGCTCCGTGGCGCGGTTCAGGGGCAAGCGTACTGAGCGGCTCTGCCGGGCGAGCGAAGCGAGGATGGCCTGGCGGATCCACCACACCGCGTAGCTGATGAACTTGACCCCCTGGTCCGGATCGAACTTCTTCGCCGCCGTGACCATTCCAACGTTGCCTTCCTGCACGAGATCCGCGAACGGGAGGCCCCGGTTCTGGTATCGCTTGGCTACGGAAACGACGAAACGGAGGTTGGCCCGGACCAGCTGTGCCAGGGCCTGCTTGTCTCCCGCCCGGGCACGACGAGCGATCGCGTCCTCTTCCTCGGGAGTGAGGAGGGCGTACCGGCTGAGGTCCTCCAGGTACAGATCAACCATGCTCGCAGCCTCGGGAGACACGACCTTCCCGTGGTACCGTCCAGTGCGCGACATGGTTATCCCTGGAGTAGGTGCAGCCATCGGAACAGAGGGGATGGAAGCTAAGAACGCCTATCGCAAGCGTCAAACCGGCCTGCACTCGACCCCGCTGCGCGGTGTGCCAGACGAGGCGCTGCGGCCGCCCCCGTCGTTCCGCTTGTCCCATCGCCTGCACGGGAGTAAATAGTGGGATGCGCCGTCCGGCGTGCGTGCGTTGGACGGCGCGCATTTTCTTTGTTGAGAGGTCCATGGGACGTTTCTGGTGGAATTGCGCCGCGCTCACCGATGTGGGGCGGGTACGAAGCAGTAACGAGGACTCGGTTTATTGTTCGGCCGAATCCGGAGTCTTCGTTGTAGCTGACGGAATGGGCGGACATGCCGCTGGTGAGGTAGCGAGCGCGATCGCTTCGGAGCGGATCGCCGAGCGCCTGTGCGACAAGTGCGCCACCATGGCCCTCGAGCAGGTGGAAGAGCGATTTCGCACGGCGTTCGTCGAAGCGGGCAACGAGATCCTCCAGCAGGCCGCTGAGAACACCGCTCAGCTGGGGATGGGCACGACGGCCACGGTTCTCCTGCTCAGGGAAGACGGCATCTACGTCATCGGCCACATCGGAGACAGCCGTGCCTACCTGGCACGGGATGGCGTGATCAGCCAGATCACGCGCGATCACTCGTGGGTGCAGGAACAGGTCGACCGGGGAATGATCACACCCGAGCAGGCCCAGAACCACCCGCAGTCGAACATCATCACTCGCGCCCTCGGCACCGAGGCTTATCCCACACCCGACCTCTACAAGGGTGACATGCGGGACGGTGACATGTTCCTTCTCGCATCCGACGGGTTGACCGATATGGTGTCCGAGGAGCGCATGCTCTCCATCCTGCTGGATGAGAAGGACCCGGAGCGTTGTGTAGCGCGGCTGGTTCGTGAGGCGAACCTGGCGGGTGGTATGGACAACATCTCGGCGGTCGTAACGCTCATCGGCGAGACTGATTGAGCTCGCCTCTCCGACACACCCCAGCTCAGTCGACGTAGATCGGGCTTCCGTCCGCCAGGCGTTTCTCCACTTCCGCTTCCGCGCACGCGAGCAGTTCCAGGAGCGGCGCGGGGTCCCACCGGCCGGTTGGCTCGAGGGAGAATACCCGTAGCACACGCGTAGTGTGGTGCAGGGAGCGTCCCAGGCGGGGTAGATCGATGAGTCCGGCCTCGCCCTCGGACGTGAGGCGGATCACCTCGCCGCGGCGCCGAACGAGCAGCAGGTTCAGTTCCAGCATGCTTGGATTCGCGGGGTAGTCCAGGTACACGGCACCGGGCTCGAGACCGCGATCCGCCGCGATGCGGTCCTCCACCCGGCGTATCAGGTCCCGGCGACTGGGAAGCCAGTCCGCGATACCTTCGGGCAGCTCGTCACCCAGCAGTTCGACGGTTCGCTTGGGAAGGCGTCGATCGACGAGGGCGCTCAGCAGAGTCCGGAGGATCTCCGGGCTATCGCCCTGCTCCAGGCGCGCGCCCAGCAGGTTCAGCAGCTCCTCGTCCGTCGGCCCTGCCAGGTCCTCGCGCCGCAGGAGGCCAGCGTCGAGCGCCCCTTCCACCAGCCTGCGGAACGTCACCGTGGCGGAGCGGACGGCGTGGTGCCAGTACACGTTCCGGAACATCTGGTACTTGGCGAACATCAGGGACTCGAGCGCGGAGATGCCTTTCTCCGTCACGCCGACCTCGAGAGGCGAGGAGTCGGACTCCCGCGCGAGGGTGAGCGAGTCGAGAAGACGGTCCACGTCCACAGCTCCGTACGGAACCCCGCAGAACAGGCTGTCTCTTCGCAGGTAGTCGATCTTGTCCAGGTCCAGCGAACCGGACACGAGTCCCTGCAGCGGGTGGTCCGATCGGCCGCGAATCAGCTCGCCGATTCGCCGCGCCGCTCCAGGCCCTCTGTGTCTCAGCGCCGCCTGAATTCCGGCAGACCGGAGGAAAAGGTCAGCCACTTCTTCGTGATGGCCCGGAATCGAGTCGGGCTCCAGCTCCTCCATGGCGTGCGAGAAGGCGTAGTGGCCGACGTCGTGCAGCAAGGCTGCGAGCTTGATCTCCGGGATCAACTCTCGCTCGCCCTCGTCGAGGAGGTCCAGCTCGCCTTTCTGGTCCAGCGTCTCGATCGCGCGACACGTCAGGTAATAAACCCCGATGGCGTGGAGGAATCGATTGTGGACGGCGCCTGGATACACGAGATGCGCGAACCCGAGCTGCTTCACCCGCCGGAGTCTCTGAAACTCGGGTGTGTCCATGACGGCCGCGGCCGTGGCGTCGAGGTACACGTTCTGCCACAGGGGGTCCCGCACCGTTCGGCTGGTGGCGTGCTGCAAGCGTCTCCTCCGGAAGACGATGGTGTCCCGGCAGGGCCCGGACAGGCTCCGGCTTGCCGACTTAGCCCTCCTCGACCTCCGCTTCGCGACCGCGGTGCGCTGCGTCCACGATGCTGATCGCCGCCAGGTTCGTGATGTCCTCGACGGTGGCTCCCCGCTGCAGCAGGTGTATCGGCTTGGCCATACCGAGCAGGACCGGCCCGATCGCGACCGCTCCGCCCAGCCGGCTGAGCAGCTTGTAGGAGGCGTTGGCCGCCGTGAGGTTCGGGAACACCAGCACGTTCGCCGGTCGCTTGAGCTCTGAGAACGGATACCGCGTCTTCAGGATGCCCTCGACGACCGCCGTGTCGGCCTGCATTTCACCGTCGATGGTGATGTCAGGCCGCAGTTCTCTCACGAGCTCGACGGCTCGCTTCACCTTCAGAGACTCCGGGTGCGGCGCGGACCCGAAGTTCGAGAAAGAGATCATCGCGACTCGCGGGTTGATCGAAAGCCGGCGTACAAAGTCCGCCGTCAGGATCGCCGTCTCCGCCAGGTCCTCCGGCGTCGGGTCGATGCTCACTGTCGTGTCGGAGAAGAAGTACAGCTGGTCCTTGAACACGAGCATGAACAGTCCGGCCACGCTCTTGACGCCTGGCTGCATCCCGATTGTCTGCAGGGCCGGTCGGAGCGCGTTGGGGTAGCTCAGGTTCGCCCCGGCGATCAGGGTGTCGGCGTCGCCGCTTTCCACCATCATCGCCCCGAAGTAGAGCGGGTCCTTCATCTTCCTCAGGGCGCTATCCTGCGTGACTCCCTTCCGCTTGCGGCGCGCGAACAGCCGCTGTGCGTAGTCGTCCAGGCGGTCAAAGCGTCTCGGGTCCAGCAGCTCCACGCCATCCAGGTCGACTTCCTCGCGCTCCGCGACCTCGCGGATCACTTCCGGGTCTCCGAGGAGGATCGGCGTGCCGAGCTTTTCCTCGACGATCGCGTGCGATGCGCGG
Source organism: Akkermansiaceae bacterium (assembly GCA_964195715.1). Classification (GTDB taxonomy): domain Bacteria; phylum Gemmatimonadota; class Gemmatimonadetes; order Palauibacterales; family Palauibacteraceae; genus Benthicola. The sequence goes on from CAXMRU010000138.1 coordinate 32,036, forward strand.
ATCACCGTGTCGAGCTCGCCCTCCGGCAGCACGATCCGCTTGGGGGTCTGCTGGGCCATGTCCAGGATCGTGCGCATGAGCTCGCGGTCTGGCCCCAGCCGGGCCTCGAGCTGGTGTTTGTACTCCTCGAGGTCAATGTGGCGCCGGGCTACCCCTGTCCGCATGGCCGCCTCCGCCACCGCGCTCGCCTCCGATAGCAGCACCCGATGGTCAAACGGTGTCGGAATCAGGTACTCGCGGCCGAAGTGCAGGCGCTTTCCCTCGTAGGCGGCCGACACGGACTCGGGCACGTCCTCCTTGGCGAGCGCGGCCAGCGCGTACGTCGCGGCCAGGAACATCTCGTCGTTGATGCTGGTCGCCTGCACGTCCAGGGCGCCGCGGAAGATGAACGGAAACCCGAGAACGTTGTTGACCTGGTTCGGGTAGTCTGAGCGCCCCGTGGCCATGATCAGGTCGTCGCGAACCGCGTGTGCGTCCTCCGGAAGGATCTCCGGATCCGGGTTGGCCATCGCGAACACGATCGGGTTGTCCGCCATCGACTTGATCATCTCCGGAGTGAACAGGCCGCCGACGCTGAGGCCGACGAGTACGTCGGCTCCGACCGCGGCCTCGGCCAGCGTCTCGAGGTCGGTGTCCTGCGCGTATTTGGCCTTATGAGGGGTAAGATTGTCCCGCTTCGTGCTGATGACGCCCTTCGAGTCCACGAACCACAGGTTCTTAGGGTTCGCGCCCAGGCGTACGTAGTGGTTCGCCGTGGCGTGTGCCGATGCGCCCGCACCGGAGAACACGACCTTTACGTCCTCGATGTTCTTGTCCACCAGTTCGAGGGCGTTGATCAGAGCGGCGCCCGAGATAATGGCTGTTCCGTGCTGGTCGTCGTGGAACACGGGAATGTCGAGACGCTCCTTCAGCGTGTCCTCGATCTCGAAGCACTCCGGCGCTTTTATGTCTTCGAGGTTGATCCCGCCGACCGTGGGCGCCAGCATCTCGCAGAACCGGATCACGTCCTTCGGATCCGACGCGTCGATCTCGATGTCGAACACATCGACGTCGGCGAAGCGCTTGAAGAGCACGCCCTTGCCTTCCATCACCGGCTTCGATGCTTCCGGACCGATGTTGCCCAGCCCGAGCACGGCCGTACCGTTCGAGACTACGGCCACCAGGTTGCCGCGCGCCGTGTAGCGGTACACAGCCTCCACGTCTTTTTCGATCTCCCGGCACGGCTCGGCCACGCCGGGTGTGTACGCCAGGGACAGGTCTCGCTGTGTGACACAGGGCTTCGTGGGGATGACTTCGATCTTGCCGGGTCGTCCCTCCGAGTGATAGCGCAGCGCCGTTTCCTTCCGAATCTTGGCCACGGGTTCCCGCTCCAGTTCGATGTCCTTACCTCGGTCGGCGGTCCGCTCTGAATGTCCTGCCGGGCGCTCGCCGATCCCGCGAAGGGGGTTCTCCAAGATACCGCAAATACCCTGCCTCCGTGCGGGGCTTTCGCGGAATCGTCGTTGGTCCGGTTGACACCCCATCGGGCGCTGGAGAACTTGCCGCAGCACCCATTCCCGGAGGCAGCTGTGGAGATCGTGCCCGGACGCATGATATACCTAGGATATGGGAAGTATTGGCGATCGGATGAGATCGTCGGCCTCCTCCCCATCGAGGAGGGACGTGGTCCCGGACGACGAACGGAAGTTCACGTCTCGACTCGTGAAGACCCGGTGGTCGCCTCGCGATCCGAGCAGACCATCCTTAACGCGATGGCCGGAGTGGACGAAATGTCCCGGCCGGCCGAGGCCATCGCCGCGCTTGCGGGACTCGTCGGAGAGCTGAGCGACCTTCCGCCCGTGCTGCGGCGGATGCTGAAGCGGGAGGGCGGCTTCGACGTCGACTTCTGGGTGAGACGGCTCGGGACCCTGAGCGGCGACGGCGACCGGGACGAGCCTGGCCCGCAGGAGGACCTGTTCGGGGAAGGTTGACGCGGATCGTAGCCCCGTGAGCCGACGTTCCGAGGAGGAAACTCCCGCCGCACTCGCCGGTATTCACCTTCCGTGTGTGACCGACAACCGCTTCCGCGAAGTGGGCCCGCTGCCGCGGCGCCGCCACTGATCCGACCGAATCGTGCCACGTGCCCGATTCCGCTCGCCCTATGGCTCGCGTTCGTGCTCGCCGGTGCGCTGCTGACTCTCGACCCATCGACACTCGTCGCGCAGACCGCCGAGCCTGTATGCCGGCCCTATCCGGACGCCTCGGCTCCCGGTTGGGACGCTCCGCGTGTCCTCCGCATGGTTCGTGAAGCCGCGATCGAGCGACAGAACGCTTACTCCGACACGACCTTGCGCGCGTTCGACGCCTATGCCGAGGGCCACGTCGATTTCCTGGCCGACTTCGGCGACTTCGGCGGCGAGCAGACCATTCGCACGGACAGGATCGCCCTCCAACTGGAGTGGGCCCGTGGGCGTGGCTCGCTTCAGACCCTGGTCGGCCGCCGCAAGGTGAGTTGGGCCCCGACACGGATCCACTACCACATCGACCACCTCAGCCTGGTGATGGAGAACTTCGGTCGGACGATCGAAGTCGGCGAAGGAGACGAGGTGAAGGACGTCCTCCACCCGATCGCGAACGGCGCCACCGACTACTATCAGTATCGGCTCGTCGACTCCACGGGCGTCATGGTCGGGCCACACACGTCGCAAGTGTATCGCATCCAGGTGAGGCCCACCTGCCAAGATGACCCCGGCGTCGTGGGTACGCTGGACTTGGACTACGAGACGCTGGCCATCGTCCGGATGACGGCCTCGTTCACGCCGACCTCCTACGTGGATCCGACCGTGAGCAGCGTGAGCCTCGTGCTGGTGAACGGCTGGGTGGATCGACGCTGGTGGCTTCCCGTCCGCCAGCGGGTGGAGATCCGCCGGCAGGTGACCTGGATGGACATTCCGTTCGCCACGACGATTCGCTCCAACTTCGAGATCCTGGACTATAACCTCGACCCGGACCCGCACTACCGCGTCCGCGGGGGTCACCGGGTGGCAGCCCTCCCTCCCGACGAGCTGGAGCGCTACGCGGGCTGGCAGCATGAGGAAATACGGATCACGGACGAGTACGCCCCCGAGGATTCAGCACGCTTCGAGAAGGTGCGGAGAGAGGCCATCTCGATCGCGGCGGGCCGCTACCTCGGAGGCAACGCCCGGCTTCGGTTCTTCCTGCCCGACCTGTCTTCCGGTTTCCGGTACCGGCGAGCGGAGGGTGTGTTGCTCGGCGCCGGTATGAGCTGGCGCGCCGCCGGTCGAACAACTGTATACGGATGGGCTGGATATGCCTTCGATCTGGCGAAACCGGAAGCGACCATGGAGGTCCGTCAGAGTGTGGGGCAGGCCACCCTCAAACTGGACGGGTACATCGAGCGATACAGCGACATCGGACCCTTCAAGGCTGCTGCCGGCCTCGTATCGACCTTCGGTGCGGCGTTTCGCGGGGACGACTACACCGACCCGTATTTCAGGGACGGCCTGGCACTCTCGGCCTCGAGCCCCGTCGGGTCATGGACCGGTACAGTGACCGCCGTGTGGGAGGAGCAGCGCACAGCGGAGCTCGTCGCCGGGACCATTGGTTCGGCGGAGCCTCGCCCGGTCCGGCCGATCACAGACGGTACGGACCCGCATCTGGACCTGGAACTGACGAAGCACTTCGGGTCCGCCCTCGCCGCCGTGTGGAGCGTAGCGTTCCGCTCGCAGCTCGCGACTGGGGGAGACTTCGGATACACGCGTTGGGCAGCCTCCTTCGAAGCCACGCCCCCGGATCCCGACGCTGTCTGGCAGTGGGAGGCCGCCGGCTCGATCGCCCTGGCCACGGGCACGCTGCCGGAGCAACGCCTGATCCTGATCGGCGGCCGGAGCACCGTGCCAGGCTACGGATTCCGGCCGTGGGGGGGCGACCAGGCGATGTACGCCCTGGCCGCCGTGTCCCGCGAGGTAGCGGCGCCATGGCTCCGTGCACGCGTCCTGGGAGCGATCGGGTGGACCGAGATAACGATGGTCTCGCGGGAAGCCGCGGAAAGATTCGGGGTGACCGAGTCGGGCGGCGTGCGGCCGTCCCTCGGCGCCGGCGTAGGCCTGTTCTGGGACCTGGTGCGGCTGGATGCAGCCCGCGGCCTCGACAACGGAGAGTGGGAGTGGATGATCTCCGTGAACCCGGCCTGGCGGGCGCCGCTGTAGCGATACCCGCCTTTCTGTCCCCTCAGCGTCTGCCCTTCCTTGCGGACCCGACTTCCTCGACCCGCGAGATCAGCCGTTCCACCGGCACCGCGGCAATCGTCTGACCAATCAGGTCCAGTGGAAGATCGTCGAGCTTCCGAAACCGGACGCACGACTTGCCCACATCGAAGCGCTTCCCCGTCGCCCGGTACGCCTTCTCGAACTCGTCCCGCGCCTCGTCGGATACGTAGATCCCCGTCAGGTACACGGCCATGTGGTTCTTCTGCGAGGCCAGCGCCGCGAACATGAGCGGCTGCCTGTTGTACGTGTCAGGATACGTCTCTAGCGGGATCTGATAAGTGATCATCCCCCAGTTCATGGCCTCTTCGTAGCCGTAGGGCAGATTCTCGAGGATCACGGTCCGGACGGCCTCGATGGCCTCACGGCGATCGTCCGGTAGCCCGGCGAGGTAATGCTCAACGGTCGTCGCCTCGGAGCGCATCTGGGTCCCCCGTCAGTCAGCCTTGGGTTCGGCGCTTCTCGGTTTCGACAACAGTCGCTCCGTGAATTCGAGGCGGGCGTCGAAGTCGGCGGACGAATCCTGCAGGCTGCGCACCTCCTCCTGGAGATCCCGAACTGCTTCCGTGAGCTCGGTAATCGCCGCCGGGTCGGCGCGCTCCTGCAGGCGCTCCTTGTGCCGGTACTGCATGCGCTGGCCCGCGAGGATGATCCCCCCGATGCCGAGCAGCGTACCCAAGACCAGCACGATCACTTCCACAGGCATCGCTCACTCCTCATTGCCAGTCGCTCGGCTTCGACTGCTCGCCATCAGCTCGGCCACAGCCAACCAAACGCCCCCGCCGTCAGCAGAGCGTATACCAGTCCATCGAACGTGTTCTTCATCGTTGTGCTCCACGCCCGCTTGTACCAGATCGAAGCCTGCCAGCCGGCTACCGTGTAGCAGAAGAACGCCGTGGCGCCCGTGAATCGGAAGACGTTGAGGTACTCGGGGTTTGGCCCGGCGGCGCGGCTCGCGACATACGCCGCGAATACTCCCACGATCACGCTGTACACGAACCACTGGACGAGCTGCCCGCCCATTTTCGGCGCTCCGGCCGGCAGCACCGTCATGAATGCCATCGGCCCTGCTTCCATCTTCTGAACGAACTCGGGCTCGCCCATCTGCTTGTGGTTGTCCGGTTTCGGAAATACGTACTCGCCGGGCGGCACGTCGAATGGCCGCAGGGCGTCCATCACGCCCTCCTCGTTTGGCAACTTCGTAAAATCGCTGTTGTGGTAGCCGAGAACCATGTGGATGATGGAGCTCGCCGCGAAGACGAGGATGGCGGAGAGAAGGATCGGGAGCCACAGCGACAGAATCGGGACCATGGGTGCCTCCAGGACGGGGGTGGCTTGTATCCGACGATGCTATGGTAATCAGAACGC
>CAXMRU010000139.1:0-26245 GCA_964195715.1 Akkermansiaceae bacterium
ACCGCACCGGCACGCGCCCACTTGCGCAGGCGGTTCCGGGCCAGGAGGAAGCCGAGCAGGAGAACGATCACGGGCAGCGCGTAGACGACCAGATTAATGCCGCGCGCCTGGGGTTTGAGCAGAATCCACTCGCCATACCGGCTGACGAAATAGGCCTCGACCTCTTCCGGAGTCTCTCCGGCCGCCAGCCGCTCGCGCACCACCCTGTGCATTTCGCGTGACAGATCTGCATTGGATTCCAGGATCGACTGGTTCCGGCACACGGGACACCTGAGCCCGCCCGCCACCTCAGCCGCCCGGGCGTCCAGGTCAGCTTCGGCCGGATCCGTCAATGCGGATCGATCGTCTTCGACTGTCTGGGGCGCCTCTGTCTCCTGGGCCGCCGCGGTTCCGCGAGCCGTCTCGCCCTCCTGCGACACGGCTGTTGCCGGGAAGCTGAAGGCAAGAACCAGGGTGATCGGCAGCCACCTCCGCATCGCGCTCACGGAGTGCCTCCGACGCTGCCGGCGTTGGCCGACGAAACAGGAACTGCGAGCAGCGAGTCGACCTGATACCGCACGAGATCCCACGTTACGGGGCCGACCTTCTTGTGCGAAATGTGCCCGTCCCTTCCGATGAAGAAAGTCTCCGGCACCCCGTAGACTCCGTAGTCGATGGCCGTGCGCTGCGACGGATCGAGGACGTGAGTCCACTCACCGCCGTACTGGGCCAGGAAACGCTCGGCGTTGGCCCGCGAGTCCTGGTACACGACGCCCAGGAGCACGACTTCGGAGTCGTCCCACGTGCGCTCGGTCTGGACGAGAACCGGGTGTTCCGTGCGGCACGGGATGCACCAGGAGGCCCAGAAGTTCAGGATTACCACCCGGCCACGAAGATCGGCCAGCGAGAGCGTGTCTCCATCAAAGCCGACCAGGTGGAACTCCGGGGCCTCCAGGCCGGCCATCGGCGATGGAAGGACGTATGTATCCCGGCCCATTCCCCAGTACAGCAGCCACAGGATCGGCAGGGCCACCAACGGGAGGAGCCAGCGAAGCTTCTTCTTCATGTCGTCTCTATCCGTCCGGTTACGATCAGACGGTCACCGCCGGGGGCTCGCCGGCGACCTCGGCGGGTTCCTCGCTGAGTTCGATCTCGGCCACCGACACCGCCGGGCGTCCGCTACCTCGCTGCGGCATGACAGCCAGGATGGCGCCGAGCGCTACGATCATGCCCCCGATCCAAAGCCACGGCACGGCAGGGTTCACGATCGCGCGAATCGTGGCGTGCCTTCCGTCCTCCTGATCGAACGCCATCAGAGTCAGGTACAGGTCCTCCTTCAGGGTGGACCGCACCGCCGGGGTACCGATCGGCTGCTGCGAATTCGGGTAGTAGTTCATGCTGGGCTTCAGGGTCCCCACCTCGTTCCCTTTGTGGAACACGGTGAACGTGCTTCCCACGACGAACCGGTGATCCTGCTGTTCGGCCCACATCTCATCGAACCGGACGCCGTAATCCCCGAGCAGCATGGACTCACCGCTCTGCAGGGTTACCTGCCTCTCGAAGCGATAAGTGCCGGAGATGGCCAGGGCGACGATGATGACCACGATGCCCGTGTGGACCACGTAGCCACCGTAGCGCCTGTTGTTGATGGTCAGGATCTGACGGAGGGCCACGGGAGCTGAAACGCCCGCAATCCGCCGCCGCGCCGCGATGCCCTTGCGAAACTCCTGCACGATCGTCGCCATCACGAAGCCGGCGAACGCGAACGTGATCAAGGGCCAGATGCTCCTCGATCCCGCGACGAATCCCAGCAGAACAGAGGCCAGGCCAACCACGACGGGCAGGAGGAACGCCTTCTTCATCTTCTCGGGCGTCGTACGACGCCATGGCAGGGCCGGGCCGACGCCCATCAGGAAGAGAAGCATCAGTCCGATGGGAACCGAGACCGTGTTGAAGTAGGGAGGCCCGACGCTCACCCGGTTCCCGTTCACGGCTTCCACCATCAGCGGGAACGTCGTTCCCAGCAGAACCGTGAACGTGAACGCGACGAAGAGCAGGTTGTTCAGGATGAACGAGCTCTCTCGCGATACCACCGCGTCCAGGGTGCCCGGGGCATGCAGACGGTCCGAGCGCCAGGCGATGAGGACGAGCGAGATTATCATGACCAGCGCGATGAACGCCAGGAACAGCGGTCCGATGATGCCTTCAGTGAATGCGTGGACCGAGTCAAGAATCCCCGAACGGGTCAGAAACGTCCCGAACAACGTGAGAAGGAACGTCGCAATGATCAGGGTAAGGTTCCAGGTCTTGAGCATCCCACGGCGTTCCTGGACCATCACGGAGTGCAGGAACGCGGTCGCAGTGAGCCATGGGAGGAAGGACGCGTTTTCCACCGGGTCCCACGCCCAGTAGCCGCCCCAGCCCAGCACCTCGTACGACCACCAGGCGCCCGCCACGACGCCAACGGAGAGGAACGCCCATGCGGCCACCGTCCAGCGCCGCGTCGACCGGATCCACTCCTCGTCCAGCTTGCCACTGAGCAGGGCGCCGATCGCGAATGAGAACGGCACGGTCAGTCCGACGTAGCCGAGGTACAGCATCGGCGGGTGAAGACCCATCAGGGGGTGGTTCTGCAGCAGAGGGTTGGGCCCCGGTCCGTTCGCCGGCACCGGGAAGACCTCGCCGAACGGGTTCACCTGCGTGGTAAGCAGCCCGTAGAAGAACAGCCCCACGAATCCCATCACGCCCCCGGCGAACGGGATGAGCCTGGAATCAGACTTCCGGTTCACGAACGCCACGAGGGCGCCGTACGCGGAGAGGATCAAGCCCCAGAACAGGATCGAGCCCTCGAGGCTGCTCCATAGCGAGATTGCCGTGTAGTACGGTGGCGTTTCGAGACTTCCGACGCGCGCTACGTAGGAGACGCTGAAGTCGTGCGTGAGAAGCGCGATCTCCATCGTGATGAATGCCGTCGACATGGCGGCGAACACGAAGTATGCGCCGTACCGGGCGGCGCGAATCAGCCCCGGCCTGCGGGTGAAGCCGCCTGCGATGCCCGTGACCGTCACCACCAGGGCTCCGAGAAGAGCCGTGGCGAGGGAAGCGCTTCCGATGAAGTTCAGCATAAGCCCCTCTATCCGTCGGACTTGATGAGAGACTCGTACATCTGCGCTGGTTTCTCTCCGTCCCCGTGCGGCGGCTCGTACTCGTTGGAGTGCTTGACCATCAGATTCGTCGACTCGAAGACGCCATCATGCGTGTAGCGTCCCTCGACCACGACGCCGATTCCTTCCTTGAACATCGCCGGCGGCGCGCCTGTGCTGCGGACCGGCACCTCGCTGGTGCTGTCCGTCACCACGAAGCGCAGGTCGAGCGCCTCCGCGTCCCATTTCAGCGATCCGGGCTTCACCTGGCCTCCGAGACGCAGGGGCTGATCGACGATCTCGTCGGCCCGCTTCCCGAGCTCCGCGTGAAGCTCGCTCGGAGTCAGGAAGTACACGACGTTGCTGCTCAGCCCGCCGGCGATGAGCATGGCGATCCCACCGGCGATCGCGAGCACACCGAGGCCGGCCCATATCTTCTTGGACTTGCTCATGTGACTTATTGTCCCTTCCATGCGATGCGGACGATTACTCCTCGCCGCCTGCAACCTCGAATGAGTCGACGGCGCGTGCCGTCGAAAGACCACGTGATTCCAGCCTGAACGTGTACCAGAGGAGCGCGCCCCAGGTGACTCCATAGCCCACAACCACGAAGCCACGATTCTCCATCTCGACCTGGCCGGTATAGACCCATAGCAGGATCAGGGCCAGAACGTAGACTGCGCTGACCACACTCCACTTACGCATTGTACGCCATTCTCTTCTCGAGTTCCCCTTCGAGCCTCGCCAGTCGGATGCGCCGCACCATCAGGTAGGCATAGACGAGCGTGAAGGCGGCCAGGTTCAGCATCAGCGTCCACAGGATGTCAGGGGAGACGCTGCGCGGGCTGGATGGCGGCTGGTGCAGGGTACGCCACCAGGTGACCGACATGTATACGAGGGGCACGTTGGCGAACCCGATGATTCCCACGATCGCCGCCCACCGGGCCCTCTTGTCTTCGTCGTCCGCGAAACTCCTGAGCGCCAGGTACCCGACGTAGATCGCCAGCAGGATCGCCGTGGTCGTCAACCGCGGATCCCAGGTCCAGTAGACTCCCCACGTCGGCTTGCCCCACATCATGCCCAGGAGGAGAGTGATGGACGTAAACACCACTCCGATCTCGGCCGAGCTGACCGCCACCCTGTCCCAGCGTACGTCCCGTTGTATGAGGTACAGCACGCTCATCACGAACACGATGAAGAACGAGAGAAACGCGAGCCATGCCGCCGGGACGTGCACGTACATCAGACGTTGAATGTTGCCCTGGGCCGCGTCGGCCCCGACGACGAAGAGGCCGACGATGCTGCCGGCCAGCATGGCCAGGAGCGCAACTGCTCCCAGGACTTTCTCGACTGTCGACTTAGGTCCCACGTCACTCCTCCAGAGCGATCGGGAAGATCCATATACAAACTACGAAAAAAATGATGTCGAAGGCAGCCAGCACCCGCAGCCAGACGCCGACCTCTCCCATCAGATCTCCCTCCAGCACGAGCGTCGTCGCGTTGACCGCGCCGAGCAATACGGGCACGAGCGCTGGGAACAGGAGAAGAGGGAGCATGACCTCGCGGGCCCTCAGGTTCACGGTGAGGGCCGCGTAGAAAGTACCCACGATCGAGAACCCGATTGTGCCCAGCAGAGCGACGGCCGCGAGGCCGCCGGCGTGTGGCCACAGGTCGGTCTGGAACAGGATTCCGGCGGCGGGAATAAGCACTGCTTCGACGAGCAGGAGAAGCACGATGTTCCCGAGGAGCTTCCCCAGGTAGATGGCTCGCGGGTCGCCGGGGTAGGCCCGAAGTCCCTCGAGCCCACCGCTCGTCTCTTCGTTCTGATACGTACGGCTGAGCGACAGGATTCCCGTGAATGCGATGCCCACCCACAGCAGGCCGCCGAACACCTCGCGCAGGAGCTCGGTGTCCGGTCCCAGCGCGAAGCTGAAGATGAAAAGCACGAGGGCTGCGAAAAACACCATCGCGTTAAACGCCTGCTTGGTGCGTGCCTCGATGAGGAGGTCCTTCCACACGATCGCCCACGCCCGCCGGAGAAGCGCCATCACTCTACCTCCGGCACGCCCGCCGGTCCGCCCAGGGACAGGTGGCGACTCAGCGATTCGGACTTGGGGAGGATCTCGAGGTGGCCTTTCCGCAGGACTCCGGTCTGCTCTGCCTCGCGTACCGCCGCACCGTCCTGGTGCGAGGCCAGGAGGACGGTGGTACCGGCTGCCTTGAACTCCCGCACGATCTCGTCCACCAGCCTCATGCCCTGTGAGTCCAGGCCGGCGTACGGCTCGTCGAGCAGAGCAACCTGTATGGGTCGAACCAGGAGCTGTCCCAGGGCAAGCCGCTTCCTCATCCCGGTGGAGAATGTGCGCATCCGATTGTCCGCCACTTCCGCGAGTCCAATCCTCTCCAGCACGCGGGCGATCTCTACGTTTCGCGGCCGAAGGCCGGCCATGCGCATCGTGAAGTGGAGGTTCTCGGCGGCGGAGAGATCGTCGTACAGGAATCCGCGCGCCGTGAGAAGACCGGTGAGTTTCCGGATCTCGTCGGGTTCCCGCTTCAGGGAGTGTCCCATGACGTAAGCGTCGCCGCTGGACGGATGCAACAGTGTAGCGACGAGCTTCAGGAGCGTGGTCTTTCCCGCTCCGTTCGGCCCGACAAGACACAATGTCGTCCCGCGCTCGACGCGAACGACAGCGTCGCGCAGAGCCCAGTTCCAACCGAACCGCTTCGAGAGGCCTTCGAGCTCGAGAGCGGGGCGGGTCTCATGGTCTATGGGTATCTTCAGTCTCCTGACGGTTGCCCTGCCTCGAGCCGGCGCACCAGGTTCTGTCCGAACACCTCGACGTACTGCCACGCCGGGTGCGTGGCCGGTACAGGCCGCATCAAAGACCACTGCACGGGTTCCGTCGGATCGCTCATCGGATTGTAAAGAGGTTCCATGTAAAGCAGGGTGCCGCCCCGCTCGGGTTCCGCCCAGAAGAGCAGCTTGATGTACTTCTCGGGCTCCGACAAGTGGCCGAACGTCACTGAGTCGAGCACCCGTGGGACGTAGATCCAGTCCGACTCCATATAGGCCACGTTGGTGCTGTCATCCGCCGTGCGGGAGAACCAGCGCGGCTGGATCCCGTCGTTGCGCAGGACCTCCCATGCTCTCTGCATCACCGTGTCCGGTGGTGCGGCCACTCGAACGATTATCGCGTTGTTCGATGGGCCTCTGCTGATCCCCTGGCTTCCGCTTCCCGACGCGCAGGCGGTAAGCATGCCAGCGGCCATGCCGGTGGCGAGCCACAGTGTCATCCGGGAAGAGAGCATGCTACCTCCTCGGCCTTAGCAGGCTGCTGAAAGACCCGTGCGCGCGACCACCCGGGGTTCTTCAGCATCCTGTCAGATTCGCCGGGCCAACGGTCCGGCTGCATTCGAGCACTTGTTTATGCGGCCTGAAGCTCTCGTACGCAAGCTTTCGGTACCGCTTCGGCGCCTTCTGGAACCCGGCGCGTGGTTGCGATATGTTCGGCCTCCGGCGGACGCGCGGTGCGGGGTCGGCGGCCGCGATCGCAACCAGCGGAGGAACCGTGGATCTCACCGACATCGCTGCTCTCACGCAGCTTGACGGACAGAAGGTGCTGCTCCTGGTGCTCGATGGTGTGGGCGGGCTTCCCCTCGAATCCGGGGGGCTCACCGAGCTGGATACTGCCCGGACCCCCAACATGGACGAACTGCTTGTCGCCGGCGACGCGGGGCTGCACGTACCGGTGGCGCAGGGCGTGACCCCCGGCAGCGGACCCGGTCACCTGTCCCTGTTCGGATACGATCCGCTGCAGTACCGGGTCGGCCGAGGGGCCCTCGCTGCTCTCGGCGTGGAGTTTCCGCTGCAGGCCGGCGACGTGGCGATCCGCGGAAATCTGTGCACCGTAGACGGCCAGGGAGTTGTCGTCGATCGTAGGGCCGGGCGCATACCCACGGACGAGGCCCTGCCCGTGCTCGAGCTGCTGGACGGAATCCGGATCGCGGGCGCACAGACGTTTGTCAGGCCAGTGAAGGAGCACCGCTTCCTCCTGGTAATCCGTCCCGAGGACGCGACCGAGGCCGAAATCGACGACACCGATCCCGGCATCGCCGGGGTCCTTCCACTTGACGTCGTGGCCGGCTCCCGGGCCTCGGAACTCGCGGCGCGGATCACGCGCGACTGGCTCGCGAAGGTGCCCGACGTGCTCGTCGGCCAGACGCGGGCGAATATGGTCCTCCTGCGTGGTTTCGCGACGCTTCCCGACTGGCCCCGCTTCCCGGACGTGTTCCGGATGCGATCGCTCGCCGTGGCCGCGTATCCGATGTACCGCGGGGTGGCGCGGCTCGTGGGGATGGATGCGGTCGCCGTGGAGGACGACCCGGCCGCCCTGGTGCCGGCGCTCCGAGACCGGGTTGACGACTACGACTTCTTCTTCCTGCACGTGAAGGGAACCGACAAGGCGGGGGAGGACGGTGATTTTGACCAAAAAGTGGACATTATCGAGCGAGTGGACGAGCTTCTGCCCGCCCTCCTGGAGACCGGGATCGGCGTCACGCTGATCACCGGCGATCACTCGACGCCGGCGAAGATGAGGAGTCACAGCTGGCACCCTGTCCCGTTCCTGCTTCACGGTGGGCCGGGACGCGGCCACCGGAAAGAAGGGATGGCGGGTTTCGGTGAGACCGAGTGTGCCCGTGGCTCGCTGGGACGGATCCGCGGCTGCGAGCTCATGCCGCTCGCCGCGGCTCGGGCCGGCCGGCTCGGTAAGTTCGGTGCTTGAAACTTCCGTGCGTCTCGCCTCACCGAGGCGGGCGAGTCATTGAGAGGAGTCGAGATGCGGTGTCCGAAGTGCGGTAGCGAGGAGAACGGCAAGTTCTGCTCGAAATGCGGGACGGAAGTCCGGGCGAAAGCCGGGGCCGGCAAGTGCTCCAAGTGCGGCTCGGGACTCGAGCCGAGGGCCATGTTCTGCGCCGAGTGCGGTGAGCCTACCGAGCACCGGCCCGCGAAAGGGGCCGCGGCGTATCTGCCGTGGGTGCTCTCCGCGATGGCACTTGCCGCGTTCGCGGTCGCACTGACGATTTTCATCCAGGGACAGACGGCCACGCGGGTCGGCGACATGCCGTTGACCGGCGCCTTGCCGGAAGCGGAGCGTGTGAATCCGGACGGGACACCGGCTGCGGCCGGGGCGGGTCCTGGAGCGGTGGATCTCGGTTCCATGAGCGCGCGCCAGGCGGCCGACCGTTTGTTCGACCGGGTGATGCGGGTGGACGAGGCCGGCGACGTGGCAGAGGCGCAGCAGTTCGCGCCGATGGCGATCCAGGCCTACGGGATGGCCCCGCCTGAGGACATCGACGCCGACGCTCACTTCCACGTCGCGCTGCTGCACCTGGTGTTGGATGACCTTGACGCGGCTGACCGCGAGGCAGACCTGATCCTGTCGCTCGAGAACGAGCACTTGCTGGCCCTCGCCATCAAGGCCCGGGTCGCCGAGGGGCGAGGCGACGAAGCGGCGCGCGCCGATGCGTACAACCGCTTCCTGGACGCCCTTCCGACGGGTCTGGCGTCCGGAAAGCCGGAATACGAGATGCACGACAGGATGCTGGAAGCCGAAGCCGTGAGGGCCCGGGAGACGACGGGCCGCAACTGAGCCCGGCCGTCCTGAATCCGATTGGAGTCACCGCATTGCTCGGACAGGCTCCTGATGGAGGTCGAGACGGGCGCTGCGCAGGCGGTTCGCGTTCGTGACCACCGTAATCGAGCTCATCGCCATGGCGGCCTCGGCCAGGATCGGATGCAACAGACCGAGGATCGCCACCGGGATCGCGATCGTGTTGTAGAAGTAGGCCCAGAACAGGTTCTGCCGGATCTTCCGGAACGTGGCCCGGGACAGCAACACCGCCCGCACGACCGACGTCAGGCTGCCGTGGACGAGAGTCATGTCGGCGGACTCGATCGCGATGTCGGTGCCCGTTCCGATGGCTATTCCCACGTCAGCCTGCTTGAGCGACGGGGCGTCGTTGATTCCGTCTCCCACCATCGCCGTGACCAGGCCGGCGGCCTGCAGCTCGCGGATGGCCTCGACCTTGCCGTCCGGTAGGAGCCCGGCCTTTACTTCGTCGATGCCCACTTCGTCGGCGACGGCGCGCGCGGTGCGCTCGTTGTCACCGGTCAGCATGATTGTGCGCAGTCCCAGCCTCGACAGATCCTGTATCGCGCGGCGGCTGTCGTCCTTGATCCGGTCCGCCACCGCGACGAGGCCCAGGGGCTGTCCATCCGAGGCCACGAACATCGCGGTGCGGCCCCTCGCTTCGAGCTCATCAGCCGACGGGCCGAGGACGCTCACGTCCACGCTCATCTCGTGCATCAGGCGACTGCTGCCGACGAGGATCGCCCGGCCCTCCACCGTTCCCTCGACCCCGAGGCCGGTGAGCGACCGAAAGTCGGAGACCGGCTGCAGGTCGAGATGCCTGGCCTTCGCTTCCGCCGTAACGGCCTGACCGAGCGGGTGCTCCGACGCGTGCTCGAGTGAGGCCGCGGTCCGGAGGACATTCTCCTCGGTCTCGCCCGGCGCGGGGACGATCTCCGTCACCGACGGCTCACCGCGGGTCACCGTGCCCGTCTTATCGAACACGATGACATCGGCGCCATCGAGGGTCTGGATCGCGGCTCCGTCACGGATCAGGACGCCGTTCTCGGCGCCGAGTCCAGTCCCGACCATGAGCGCGGTCGGAGTCGCCAGGCCCAGGGCGCAGGGGCACGCGATCACGAGCACGGCGAGCGCCGCGAACAGGGCCAGCGAGACCGGTCCGAGATCCGGTTGTACCCATGGGAGGATCGTCGCTGCGCGATCCACGATGGAGTGGAACAGATCGGGGAGCACGAGCCACCCGATCAACGTGCCGAGGGCGATCGCCAGGACCACGGGAACGAACACGGCGGTGATCCGATCGGCGAACTCCTGGATCGGCACCTTGCTTCCCTGGGCCTGTTCGACCATCCGGACGACACTTGCCAGGAACGTGCTCTCGCCGATGCCCGTCGCCCGCACGTGCAGGAGGCCCTGCCGGTTGATCGTCGATCCGATCACCGGATCGCCTTCGACCTTGTCCACGGGCATCGACTCGCCCGTGGCCAGTGATTCGTCCACTGCGCTCCGACCGGACACGACGATTCCGTCCGTGGGGATCTTCTCTCCAGGACGGACGACCATCACGTCGCCGACTGCGACGCTCGCGATCGGGACCTCTACTTCCTCTCCGTCGCGAAGCACACGGGCGGTGCGGGCCTCCAGAGAGAGGAGCTTCTGGATGGCGGCCGACGTACGGCCACGAGCCCGGGTTTCCACGTACCGGCCGGTCAGATGAATGGCCATGATCATCGCGCCGACCCCGGCGTAGTTCATGATCATGGGCCCCACTCCGAATTGGTGCAGCAGGCTGGAGATGCCGGTGAGCACGGCCGCGCCGCTGCCCAGCGCGATCAGGCTGTCCATGTTCGGGCGGCGGTGGGCCAGGGCTCGGAGTCCGCTGACCATCGTCTCGCGTCCGGGACCGAGGAGCACTGGAAGCGCTAGAACCACGAGGCCCACGTGGAATACGGCGGCGCTCGGCCACGGCGTACCGAAGAACATCTCCGGGACCATCCACACCATGATCGGGAGGGTGAGCGCCCACGCGACGATCATCCGTCGACGGGCCAGGGAGACCCTCTCTTCGTCGCGCCGGAGGCGCTCTCGCTCTCGCTCCGCCCGGTCCTCCATGGATCGCGGCGCCACGAGTGTGAATCCAGCGTCGGCGACTGCGCGTTCGAGTTCCTCGAATGCGATAGCGTCCTCTGAGAACCGCACCGTCGCCGCCTCAGCCGGGAGGCTAACGGCTGCCTCGACCCCGTCGATGCGGTTGAGGGCCCGTTCGACCGCGGAGCTGCAGGCACCGCAGTGCATCCCCTCGATCGGGTAGACCTCTACGTGTTGCTGGTGCGCCGCCGTGTCGACTGCGCTCGTCTGCCCGTCATCCATGATCGCCTTCGCCTCGGAATTCGCTGCCCCACGCCGCCGCGGCCGCCCGGTACCGTCCCGGGCTCCGCTCCGGGCTCTGTCCCGGCCTCTGCCCTCGAAAGCAGTAACTCAAATGGTACCCGGACGGGTTCCACGCGGACAAGGTTGGCGTTACAATTATGGCATGTTCAAGAAGTTCAAAGATGCCATCGATGCAGCGCTCAGCGCCCTGGAAGGTCGCTCGGGGGACAGTACCCGGGAGGACGTCGACAAACTGCTGGACGGGATGCGCGGGGAGCTGATCGACACGAAGGCCAGCATTCCCGTTCTGGAGAGTCAGGTCGAGAAGCTGCACCTCGCACACGATCGCGAGGTGAAGAAGGCTGACGACTGCCATCGCCGGGCCGTCCAGGCGCAGACGATCGCGGACGACGAGACGGTCGAAGTCGCGCTCCGGTTCGAGGCTAAGCACCGGGTCGCTGTTGAAGTGTGGGTCCAGAAGATCGAAGCGGCGGAGGCGGAGCTCGAGATGCAGCGCCAGACCGTCTCCGAAATGACCGAGCAACTGAAGGAGGCCCGGTCAGATCGCGAGGTCCTCGAGATTCGCACGCGGCGCGCGCGCGCCACCGCACGCATGCGAGGCGGTGGCCACTCGAGCGTCGACGAGTTCGACCGTCTCGCGGACGAGATCGAGCGGGGGGACGATCTGGGTGCGGCGGAAAGGACTGTCGAGCGCGAGCTCGATGCGACGTACGGTGCGGACGATTTCGATCGCGATCTCGGGGACGCCGCGAGATCCTCCATGTCGAGAGAGGAGCGGGCGGAGCGCCAGCTCGAGGAGCTCAAGCGCCAGATGAAGGAGGACGGGAACCGGAACAGGTGATGTGCGCCCGCACGGGCACACATCAAGCAGGTGCTCGGACAGGCTCCTGGTCCGGTCAGGCCTGCACGGTTCGGGTCAGCAGGTCCAGTTGTTCCGCCCTTCCCATCACGATGAGGACGTCGCCGGCCAGGATCCGGTGTTCCGGTCCCGGATTGTACACCCACGGGCCGTCGCGACCGGGGGCGTCGACGTGCCGCGCCGCGATCACGATCAAACCCGTCTTCTGAGGAATCCGGGCCTCCGCAAGAGACTGACCCTCCAGCGGGGAGCCTCCCGGCACGTGTACCTCCTCCAGGCGCAGATCGAGACCCTCGCCACGAGTCGCCACGTCCAGGAAGCTGACGACTTGCGGCTGGAGCAGCATGGCCGCCATGCGCATGCCCCCCGTGAGGTTGGGGCTCACCACGTGGTCGGCGCCGGCCACGTAGAGCTTCTGCAGAGTCTGCTCGTTGTAGGCACGGGCCACGATCGTGAGGCCTGGCTGCAGGTCGCGGGCGCTGAGGCACACGAACAGGTTGTCGGTGTCGGCGCTCAGACAGGCCACCAGGCCGACCGCCGTGCCGATCCGCGCTTCGACCAGGGCCTCGTCGCCCGTCGCATCGGCCTCCACGACGAGAGCTTCGGGGAATTCCTCGCGCAGCGCCTGGCCACGGTCCGCCTCCTTCTCGATGACGACATACGGTTTCCCGGCGTCTTCCAGCTCCCGGACGACCTGCTGGCCCGTGAGGCCCGCGCCGCAGACGATGTAGTGATTCTTGATATTCTCGATTTTCTTCATAGTGCGCCGAGTCAGGAAAACGTGAGCGAGGTCCATCTCGACCAGGGCGGACGTGAGGAACGCGAACCACACGCCCATCAGCGTGATGCCACCCATCAAGAGGAAGCCGGCGAGTATCCTGCCTCCCGTCTGGAGTTCGTGTACTTCCTCGTATCCCACGCCCGTCACCGTGATGACGGTCATGTAGATGGAATCGGACAGATCGTATTCGGGGGTCTGGAGGAACCCCAACGTGCCGATCAGCAGAAGCGCGAACGCGCCACCGATCATCCAGGCGAAACGGCGTTTGAACCTGCTCATCCGGGATCTTCGAGCGGGTGTTCAGAAGACATGATTGCAATATACGGCTGCGCCAGCCGCCCCGTCAGTACGGTCTGATTCCGGGCGCGGCGCTCCGCGTGGCCTTGCCGGTGACGGCGCCTCCGCGGACGTTTCAGGTGTCACCGCGAAACGTACTCGAGCCGGAGAGGCATGGGCATGAACCGAACGGAATTGACCGAGGCCCTGGCGCGCAGTGCGGGAATGTCGAGGGCGGATGCCGCGCTCGCCGTGGAGGGACTGTTCGATCCCCGGAAGGGAGTGATCGCACGGGCTCTGCGCCGCCGCCGCACCGTGCGGATTACGGGATTCGGGACGTTCGTGCCCAGGCGGCGTGAGGCCAGGATCGGCCGAGATCCCCGGACGGGCGAGCCGATTCGCATTCCAGCCGGAACGTCGATCAGCTTCCGCCCGGGAAAGCCGCTGCGAGAAACGCTGGGCTGAGAGCGGCGCGGCCTCAACTGTCAGCGGCCGCGATCTTGCTTCACTGTGACCTGGCGCCCCTTGATCGCCGTCCCGTTCAGCCTGTCGACGACCTGGTCCACCACCTGCGAGTCAATTTCCACGAGCGAGAAACTCCCCCGGATCTCGATCTTGCCGATCTGGCCTCCGGCGATCCCGGTCTCTCCCGTGATCGCTCCCACGAGGTCGCCCACGCGCACAGAGTCACGGTTGCCGGCGCCGATGAACACCCGGGTCCAGGCACCGCGCGCTCCCCGGTGAGTGCCGTCCGCGCCCGGCTTTTCCTTCGAGGCCCTGGACGTGGAACGATCCGCTGTGCCAGCCCGACCACGGTCCACTCCTCGCGAGGCCGCCTCCACGTCGGCCCACGGCCGAACAACGGAGTCGCCTCCACCCGTGCGGCGAAACAGATCGGATACGGCGGCGGCGACGCGGGCCGTCCCGAACTCCCTGACCAGAGGCTCGAGGACCAGAAGCTCCGCGTCGGTTCCTCCCTTTTCGATCCTCGCGCGCACAAGGGCGCGGTAGCGGCCGAGAGGATCCAATTCGGTCGTCGGCAGAGAACCCGAGAGGAACTCCAGCACCGTGCCCGTTCGTGCTGCCAGGAGCTCGAGCTGAGCCCGGTGCGCCGAGGCCACGACCGCGATGGCGCGGCCGTCAGGTTCCGTGGCGAGCGCCGCGGCCGACAACGGCAGGCCGAACCAGACCCGAATCGTGTCCCCGGTCTCCGGGTCTCGTTCTTGCCCGGCCTGCCCCGGCTCCCGAACGGCCGTCACGTCCCAACCCTCCCCCGCCTCGGTCGATGCGAAACCCGCGCTCTCCAGGGCTGCCCTGACCTGTGGGATGGACGACTCCGCCCTGCACCGGGCCTGCACTCGCGCTGCGAGTGGCGCCCGCGACACCGCCTTGATCATCAGATCCAGGGACTCCTCCTCGTTTGCGCCCAGACCCGTCAGCAGGCGCGTGGGACCGGTCTGCGTTTCCGGGGCGACAGGTGCGTCGTCCTGGAATGCCTGATCGGGCCACCGGCGTCCCCTCGGGAGCTGGCGCTGCAAGAGTTCCTTGAACTGATCGTCCACCCGCCAGCTTACGGCGATCCGCCGTGCGTCGGCCGGCAGAGTGTCGAGCAGCGGTTCGGCCGAGGTCCACTCGTCCAGATCTTCCAGGTCTGCGACACCGTCCAGCACCAGCAACTTCAGCTCGCCGAGGCCGAGTCGACCGAGGCGGACCTCCGGGAGCAAGAGAGAAGGCCGGGCCACCAGGCAATGAACGTGCGTCGCGCCCACGTCGAGGCTCCCGTCCGCACGAAGCTGCGCAGAGCCGGCCCGAAGCCCGAGGGGACCCACAGCGCGCTGTATGGCCAACGCCACTTCAGCCGCGCGGTCGGGGGTCGGG
The DNA here is from genome assembly GCA_964195715.1 of Akkermansiaceae bacterium. Classification (GTDB taxonomy): domain Bacteria; phylum Gemmatimonadota; class Gemmatimonadetes; order Palauibacterales; family Palauibacteraceae; genus Benthicola. The sequence continues at coordinate 14,959 of CAXMRU010000139.1, forward strand.
ACGAGAACGATCGCCTGCAGGCCACCGAGAGGGTCACAGTCACTACCGGCCGCGAGAGCGTACACCGTTTCCTCCCCCGAACCACGGCCAGCGGCCAGGGCCAGGTGGTGTCCACGCTGGATCGGGACGTCCGCCGCCGCGAGGACCTCAGGGATCTCACGGTATCCCATTCGGCTTGCGATCTCGCTCAGATTGCACTCGTTCGACATGTCAGGTTCACGCTCGCTCTATGGTTGCCATCCATGCGGACGACCGCCCGCGTTTCTTCATCGATCTGATAGTGGTGTCTCAACACCCGGATCGCAGTTGACGGGGCCATCGATCGGTCCCTAGTCTACCCCGCGCTCTCGCGTCCAGTCCCATCCCCGATCGGAACGACATGATCAGGTTAGCAGTCCTGCCGGTCCTCCTGTCGCAGACCACTGATGGTGCACTCGTCGACCGAGTGGCCGCAGTAAGAGACGCGGTGTGGGGCCCGCCGCTCATCATTTTGCTCGTAGGAACCGGCGTATATCTAACCCTGCTGCTCCGGGGCCTGCAATTCCGGAAGCTCTGGCACGCTCTGTATCTCGCGTTCTTCAAGCGGAAGGAAGAGGGCGGAGACGGCGACATTTCGCACTTTCAGGCCCTCATGACAGCGCTCGCGGCGACGGTGGGCACCGGCAATATCGTCGGCGTTGCCACCGCGATCTCCGCTGGCGGCCCCGGGGCGCTGTTCTGGATGTGGATCACCGGCCTCGTGGGCATGGCGACGAAGTACTCCGAAGCGGTGCTCGGTGTTCGATTCCGGGAGACGGACGCCAGGGGCGAGAAGTCCGGCGGCCCGATGTACTACCTGGAGAACGGGATCCGGTGGGGAAACTTCGGTCGAGTGCTCGCGACGGCCTTCGCCCTGTTCGCGGCCATCGCCGCGTTCGGGATCGGAAACGGGGTGCAGTCCAATTCCGTGGCGGAAGCCGTGAGCAACGTCACCGGTCTGTCCCGCCTCACGATCGGATTGGCGACGGCCTTCCTCGTATCCACGGTGATCCTGGGCGGAGTGAAGTCGATCGGCAGGTTCGCCGGCGTCTTCGTTCCTTTCATGATCTTGACGTACATGGGCGCCGCCACGGTAGTCCTGCTGCTCAACCTTGACCGGGTGCCGGACGCCTTCCGACTCGTATTCGAGCACGCGTTCAGCGGACGGGCGGCCGCCGGCGGAGCCGTGGGCTACACGATCAGCCAGGCCATGCGAAATGGCATCTCCCGCGGAGTGTTCTCCAACGAGTCGGGACTGGGAACGGGGGCGATTGCCGCTGCTGCCGCTCAGACGAGGGAGCCCGTCCGTCAGGCTCTCATCTCGATGACCCAGACGTTCATCGACACGATCGTTGTGTGCACGTTCACCGGCATCGTGATTCTGTCGACCGGTGCGTGGGAAACGGGGCTCGCCGGCGCCTCGCTGACACAGCAGGCGTTCTCGACCGGTCTGCCCGGGGAATGGGGTCAAAGGGTCGTTGCGGTGTGCCTGAGCTTCTTCGCCTTCAGCACGATCCTCGGGTGGTCCTATTACGGAGAGCGGAACGTGCAGTATCTGGTGGGTGCGAAGGCGATCGTGCCGTACCGGCTGCTGTTCGTTGTCGTCACGGCGGTCGCGGCCGTAGTGGAGCTGGATACCGTGTGGACCATCTCCGACGTGATGAACGGTCTGATGGCGTTTCCGAATCTCATCGGGCTGCTGCTGCTGTCGGGACTGGTTCTGCGCGAGACGAGATCGTACTTCAAGCGGTACCCGCACGGCTGACCCGATCCAGGGAGCGGACGCCGGTCCGCCCTTTCGCAGGGTTCATCGGCAACCTGTCAGGGTCTTTCAGCAGCCCGTCAGCCCTCGAACGCCTTGTGGTGCCCCAGGTCGTATGCCCGGATGGAGAGGATCTCCCGCGAGCGGAACCCGATCCCCTTCAGGCTCGCCGTCTCATCGGAGACTCTCTTCTCGGCGTACTCCACGTAGTAGTCCGCCGGGTCATCCGTGTCTCTCAACAACATCGCCTTCAGGCCTTGCTGCTTGGCGGCTTCCACGGTCGTCGCCGCGGGGATATCCACGACGTGCTCCAGCCAGCGATCCGGCATCACGAGCCGGACGGTGACCGTTTCGTCGGATCCCGCAACGCTCGCGGCGGCTCGGGAGGCAGGCTCGTTCATACGTGCTCCAGCGTGTAGAGAAAACGCTTGGTGATGTCTGTGACGTCGAGCCCTGCGACCCGGTCCGTCTCGGCGTGGACGTTGGTGTGGCCGTGTTCGCGGTCGACCCGGATCGAAGCCACGCCGATGTCACCCTCGAACCGGACGGCGTCCGCCGAGTCATCGGCTACCTGCAGAAGTGTGTTGGTGGTGAAGTAATCCTTGGCTCGCCGGATCACATCCTCCGGCAAAACGTGGGTTATGACGAGGTAACGCATCGAACTCGGCTCGCTGGTGAATGGACTCCGGTACGATCCCGACCTGATTCCCGTGTGCTCGCTCTGGTCGGAGCGTCAACTTCGGGCGGCCAGCAGGCCTCGTCAACCTTCGCACTGCCGATCGGCGGCCGCCGCTTGCCGGGCGGCCTGATGGGCAGGATCTTGGCCCCGTCCATCGTCATCCGCCGGCACTGAGTGTCACCATCGGAAACACGGAATGACTACCCCCATCGACTTTGGCCGCTTCTTTCTTCCCGGTCCGACCGAGGTCCGTCCGGAAATCCTGGAAGCCATGGTGCGCCCGGTCATCGGTCACCGCGGCAAGGACATGGAAGAGCTGCTCTCCGGCATGGACGCGGCGCTGCGGGCTCTGTTCCGGACCGACCGGCACGTGTACGTATCGACTTCGTCGGCGACCGGCTTCATGGAGGCCGCGATCACGAATCTTTCGCGACGCCGGATGCTGTGCCTGGTGGGAGGGGCCTTCGGAGCGCGGTTCCACAAGATCGCCGATACGTGTGGCCGGCCGGCGGACATTCTCGCGGCAGAGTGGGGAACGCCCCACACGCCCGAGATGCTGGACGAGGCGCTTACGGCCGAGCCGGGTGAGTACGACCTCGTGACCGTCGTTCACTCCGAGACCTCCACGGGTGTCCTGAATCCGGTGGCCGAGCTGGCCGCCGTGGTCAGGGATCACGAGGATGTCTTGATCGCGGTCGATGGCGTGACTTCCGTCGGAGGGGTCCGCGTCGAGTTCGACGACTGGGGCCTGGACTTCCTGCTCACGGGCTCGCAGAAGGCCCTCGCACTGCCGCCGGGGCTCGCCCTGGCGGCGGCCTCGCGGCGGGCGCTGGAGCGTGCGGGTCAGATTCCGGCGCGGAGCTACTACTTTGACCTGCTGGAATTCGAGCGCCGGGCGGGAGATTTCCAGACGACGAACACGCCGGCCGTGAGCCTGTTCTATGCGCTGGAGGTGCAGCTCGAACGGATTCGAGAAGAGGGTCTCGAGAATCGGTGGGATCGGCACTCGCGGATGGCGGAGCGCACATGGAATTGGGTCGCGGACCTGGCGGACAGAACAGGGAAGCCCTTCTCTGTCCTCGCTCCGGAGGGGTATCGCTCGCCGACTGTCACAACGGTATCGCTGCCTGCCGGGCTGTCGGGTCCGGGAATCGTGGGCGCCGCGGTCGAGAGAGGCTACACGCTGGCCGCCGGTTACGGAAAGCTGAAGCCCTCGACCATCCGGATCGGGCACATGGGAGACCACACTCTCGCCGAGCTCGAGGCGATTCTCTCGGTGCTGGACGAGGTGATCCACGAGCAACTGATATAGAGAGACGTGATATGAGCGACAAACCCAGACTCGTCCTCGCGGATGCGCTGGCACCGGAAGGGGTGGAGATCCTGGAGGCCGATAGCCGCCTCCAGGTGGAAGACTATTCTGACAGAAGCCGGACCGAGCTTGAGAAAGGTCTGGCCGGGGCCATGGGCCTCATCGTCCGCAGCGGAACACAGGCGGACGCCGATCTCATCGAGGCGGGCGATTCGCTGAGAGTGATCGGGCGGGCGGGAGTGGGACTGGACAACATCGACGTGGAGGCTGCAACGCGCAGGGGCATCGCGGTGATGAACGCCCCCGCGGGCAACACGGTCTCGACGGCAGAGCTCGCGTTCGCGCTCCTGTTGGCTGCGGCGCGCCGCATCCTCGCAGCCGATCGGTCGATGCGAGCGGGACAATGGGACCGCAAAACGTATCGTGGCGCCCAGCTGGCAGGGAAGATCCTCGGCGTGATCGGGGCGGGCCGAATCGGAGTCGAAGTCATCCGGAGGGCCCGGGCGTTCGGCATGAAGGTGATCGTGGCGGATCCCTACTTGACGCATGAAAGAGCCTGCGACCTGGACGTCGAGCTGGTGGAGCTCGACGACATGTTGCCGCGCGTGGACTTTCTGACTCTTCACGTACCGCTGAATCCAGAGACCGAAGCCCTGATGAACGAGGAGCGCATCGCGCGGCTCCGGCCGCATGCGATCCTGGTCAATGCGTCCCGTGGCGGGATCGTGGACGAAGAGGCGCTGGCGAGGGCCCTGAGCGAAGGAAGGCTCTCCGGAGCGGCGATGGACGTCTACGCCGTGGAACCGCTTCCCGCGGAGCACCCTCTGCGAGACGCCCCGAACCTCGTCCTGACTCCACACCTCGGAGCCGCGACTCACGATGCGCAGCGCGAAGTGGCGATCGAGATCGCGGCAGCCGTTCGCGCTGCGCTAGTGGACGATGACTACGGCGCGGCCGTGAACATGCCTCCGTACCTGCCGCGAGATCACGAGCGGCTGCGCCCGGTGCTGGATCTGGCCGAGCGGTTGGGCTTGGTGCTGGGCGAGGTTACGGAGGCCGGGGTGAGCGAAGTCTCCGTGCGGTACGGAGGTGAGGTGCCGCGCGGCCTCAGGCTCATTTCCTCTGCCGTCCTCATCGGTCTGTGGCGCGTGCGGCTCGACACGTCGCTGAACCTGATCAACGCTCTGCCGCTGGCCCGGGAGAGAGGGATCGCGGTTTCGAGGTCTCGCATGGGCGAGGTTACCGGCTACCGGGGCATTCTCGAGGTTTCGGTGCGCGCGGGGGAAGAGGTGCACGTGGTGACCGGGGGCATAGAGTCGGACGGCGACCTGCGACTGTTGAGAATCGACGGATACCACGTGGAGGTCGAGCCGCGCGGGCACCTGCTCATCTTCAAGAACCGCGACGAACCCGGGGTAGTGGGAGATGTCGGAACCCGACTCGGCGCGGCGGGCGTGAACATCGCCGAGTTTCACCAGGCACGGGACCTCGACACGGGTGAGTCGCTCGCGGTGCTGTCGCTTGACGAGGCGCTGACCTCCGCCGTGCTTCTGGACCTGAGGGCGATACCGGCGATTCTGTATGCGCGGGGGATCAGGCTCGACGCCTGATCCTTCAGGGGGCTGGCCCTTCCATATCTTCTAGTACGTGGGCAGCGAGGGGTCGATTCTGCGGGCCCATTCGTTGATCCCGCCGCGCAGGTTCAGGGCCTTCTCGAATCCGACCGACATCAGCTGTTTCACGGCGATCGCGCTTCTGTGTCCGGTGCGACAGTAGATCACGACTTCCTCCGCCGGATCCAGCTCATCGAGGACATCCTGAAACTGGCCCAGCGGAACGAGACGCGCTCCGTACGCCTCCAGGTTGCTGATGCGCCACTCGTGGGGCTCCCTCACGTCCAGGATCCGCGGAGGTTGCCCCACACCGATGCGGGCGCGGAGCTCCTCGACGTCGATCTCCGGAACGAGAGGGCGCTCGTGGGGCTCGGCCAACGGCTCAGCTCCGCCTCCGCAGAACTCCTCGTAGTCGATCAGTTCCGTGATCGTGGGCGCGTCTCCGCACGCTGCACACTCCGGATCGCGGCGCAGCTCCACCTCCCGGAATTGCATCGCCAGGGTATCGACGAGCAGCAGACGGCCGACCAGCGGATCCCCGATACCGAGAACCAGCTTGATCGCCTCGGTCGCCTGGATCGTGCCCACGACGCCCGGGAGGACGCCGAGGACGCCGGCCTCCGCGCAGCTCGGTACCATGTCAGGCGGAGGCGGGTCCCGGAACAGGCACCGGTAGCATGGACCGTCCCCGTGAGCGAAAACGGAGGCCTGGCCCTCGAAGCGGAAGATGGCCCCGTATACGAAGGGGATCCCGAGAAGCACACATGCGTCGTTGACGAGATAGCGGGTGGGAAAATTGTCGCTGCCGTCGACCACGACGTCCCATCCGTCGAGAACCCGCATGGCGTTCCCCGAGTCCAGGCGGACCGGGTATTCCTCGATCCTGACGTCCGGGTTGATGCGGGCGATGCGGCGACCTGCGGATTCGGTCTTGGATCGGCCGACGGACGGCGTGTCGTGGAGCACCTGCCTCTGCAGGTTGCTCAGTTCCACGACGTCCCCGTCCACCACGCCCAGCCGGCCCACTCCGGCAGCTGCCAGGTACAGGGCGGCGGGCGAGCCCAGCCCTCCCGCTCCCACGATGAGGACGGAGGCTCGCTTGAGGCGCTCCTGTCCGGCCGTTTCCACCTGCGGCAGGATGATCTGGCGATGGTAGCGGAGCGTCTCCTCCGGAGTCAGACCCGCCACGCGTCGTCCTGCTCCGATCGCCATCAACCACCTGCCACGGAAGGCACGATGGACAGCACCGAGTCGCTGCTCACGGTCCGGTCGGCCGTCTCCAGGTGCCGCAGGTCCGAACCGTTCAGGAACAGATTGATATAGCGACGCACGGTGCCGTCGTCGGCGAACAGGCGTCCGGCGAGCAGAGGCTCCGTCTCCCTGATCCGCTCGAGCACCTCGTCGACCGTGCGAGCTTCGAAGTGGAGCCGGGCCCGCCCGCCCGTCAGCTCCCTAAGGGGGCCGGGCACGTGAACCGTCATCAGCGGGAGGCCCGAGACGCCAGCGGCCACGATCATACCTGGATGGCGAGCGATTCGCGGATGGCCGCGTAGTTCTCCGCTACCGTGCCGGCACCGCGGAACACGGAAGACCCGGCCACGAGCACGTCGGCTCCCGCGTCCGCCGCCTGGCGAGCGTTCGACACACCGATTCCCCCGTCGACCTCGACGTGGAGCGACTCGATTCCCATGTCCACCTGCATCCGCCGCACCCTGCGCACCTTGTCCAGCACCTCGTGGATGAACGCCTGCCCTCCGAATCCGGGGTTGACCGTCATGCACAGGACGAGGTCGATCGCCGGGAGAATCTCTCGCAGTGTCTCGGGAGGAGTGGACGGGTTGAGCGCCACGCCGACCTTGCAACCAAGCCGCCGGATCTCGTGGATGTCCCGGTGGAGGTGTGCGGCAACCTCCTGGTGGACGGTGATCAAATCCGCCCCGGCCTTCGCGAACGGCTCCAGGAAGGACTCCGGGTTGTCGATCATAAGGTGGACATCCATGAAGGAATCGGACACCGCCCGCAACGACACCAGGACGGGAATTCCGATCGACAGATTGGGCACGAAGTGACCGTCCATCACGTCCACGTGGAACCAGCGCGCCCCCGCCTCCTCGGCCTCACGTACCTGCTCGCCCAGCCGGGCGTAGTCGGCGGCCAGGATGGAGGGCGCCAACACCAGGCCTGCCATCAGATTACCCCCAGGTTCTTGCCGACCTTCTGGAGCGCGGCCAGGGCCCGGTCCAGGTGCTCGGTCTCGTGCGCCGCGGAAACCTGGCACCGGATCCGCGCTTCTCCCTTCGGGACTACCGGGAATCCGAAGCCGATCACGAATACCCCTTCGTCCAGCAGTTCGCGGCTCATCCGGATGGCCGCCGCAGTCTCGCCAATGATGACCGGGACGATCGGCGTGTCACCCTCAATCGGGTTGAAGCCCAGGTCGATCAGGTTCTGTCGGAAGTACGCCGTGTTCTCTCTGAGCTTCTGAACGCGTTCGGGGTGCGATTCGAGGTAGTCGATCGCCGCGAGGGCTCCGCATGCCGAATGCGGCGGGATCGCGTTGGTGAAGAGCTGGGTCCGGGAACGTTGGACCAGGTAGTCCACGACCGGTCGGCTGGATGCCGTAAAGCCTCCCGCCATGCCGCCCAGCGCTTTTCCGAGCGTAGAGGTGATGATGTCCACCTCGCCGTGCATGCCGAAGTGCTCCGGCGTGCCCCGGCCAGTGTCGCCCAGCACGCCCGTCGCGTGGGAGTCGTCTACCGTGAGCACGGCATCGTACCGGTCGCACAGCTCGCGTATGGTCGGAAGGGGGGCTATCTCGCCCTCCATGCTGAACACGCCATCCGTCATGACGAGCCGATGTCGATTGCCACGCGTCTTCCGGAGCGCGTCCTCGAGGGCTTCCATGTCCATGTGCCTGTAGATGTGGCGCTCGGCCTTGCACAGGCGGATTCCGTCGATGATCGACGCGTGGTTGAGCTCGTCGCTGATCAGAGCGTCCTCGTCCGTGAGGAGACACCCGAACAGCCCGCCGTTGGCGTTCCAGCAGGACGTGTACGTTATGGAAGCCTCGGTCTCGAGGAAGTCAGCGATGCGGTCTTCCAGTTCGCGATGGATGTCCCACGTTCCACAGATGAAGCGTACGGATGCGGTGCCCGCCCCGTATCGGGAAGCTCCACCGCGCACCGCTTCGATCACCTCGGGGACGTCGCACAGGCCCACGTAGTTGTTCGAGCACAGGTTCACGGTCTCGCCGAACTCTTCGAGCTGCACGACCGCTCCCTGCATTCCCATGATATGGAGGAGGCTCTTGTAAACGCCCTGTTCCTGCATTCCGGCCAGCTCGCCGACCAGTCTGCGGTTCAGGCCTTCGTTTACGGTGCTCCCCGATACGTCCGCTTCCTTGTAGAGGACCATCTGACTCCTCCGCATATTCAGTCTTCGCTGTAGTACTGTTCCGTGCGGCGATCGGTGACCCAGGCCGTATCGACCTTGATGACCGGTCTCGAGCCGAACACGCCGCACAGGCTGAATCCGGCCAGTGTGCCGACCACGTGAACGCGCCTTCCCGAATTCGTCTCGTCCCGGATCTCGGCCGGCGCATTGCGCAGGACGAAGGGTCGCTGGTTGCCTACCCACCCCGGGCCGAAGAGAAGGCAGCCCCCGGCTTCGGTTACGGTTCCCTCTCCCCGGGCCCGCATGGTGGAGAAGGATCCCGAGTCCACGGCCACGATGTGGCCCAGGTCAAACCCGCCCTCCGTCGACACTGTGTATCGTCCCGCCGTGTCGATCCGCAGCGGCCTGACCTCGTAAAAGGCCACAGGGCTGTCGGAGCACATCGTGTCATACACGCTGCGTTTGCCCGAGAGCCGAATGTCCATCCCATCGAGCTGGACGACAGCCGTATCCAGGCGGCCGCATGCATCCGGCGTCACGGGCCCCGCGAATTCGAAGGAGAAAACCTGGCCCACCACGACCGTGTCGGGAAAGGCGGCCCACGTGATCACGGCCGCGCTTTCCGTTGGTTCACCGATTCGCCAGCAAGCTGCGCCGAGAAGCGCGACGATCAGCGTGACAGGTCTGGCAGAGCGCATGACACGAATCCCGATCGACCATCTAAGGAAGCCCGCTGCGCCCGCGACACGCATGCAGCCGGAAAACAGGTGGCGCAATCTGACCCCGAGTCCGGGGGGCGGCAAGCGGGAACCTGTCGTCCCCCGAAGAGTTAGAGACAGGTGAGAGAACCCCCGCTCACGGCAGGGGGAAACCGCGACCGACTTCCCCCCGGGGGAGGCAAGGGTGATGGACGCGACGCGAACCGACACAGCGAGGGGAGACGATCGCTATCCGTCTTCGGCGGGCGACAACAGGCGTCGCAACCGGCGGACCGCGATGCTCGGCCTGCTGATCTCGATTGGCGTCCACGCTGCGGTGCTTCTGTTGTGGAAGAGCGATCTGCAGCCGCTCCCCGGTACCGTGGCGGCGGGTTTGCGGATGGGCGATGCCGTGGCCGCCGCGGGCGGAGGGATCATGCAGGCGATCGCCCTGGCGCCGCCTCGCGAGATCGTCGTTCCACCGCCGCCCGATAGAGTGCCGGACTTCGACGCCCCCGAGGTGGAGGTGCAGATGCCGCCAGAACCTCAGCTGCAGGCCCGGTTCGCGGACATGCGAAGCGGCGTAGCGTTTCCCGGTCCCGACGAGGGGCCAGGAAGGCCGGACGGCACGGGCAGGGGCGACGGGGGATCTGAAGCCGAGGGCCAGTTCCGGGTCACTGCGCCGGAGCCGCGCGTGATCGTCCCTGAGTGGGATCCCCCAACCGAGATCAAGGGAACGACGGTACAGATTCGGGTGCTGGTGAGCGCGGAAGGTCGTGCGCTGGACGTCGAGCTCCGACCGCGAACTCCGAACGCCCGGTTCAATCGTCGTCTGGTCAACACATATATGCAGATGGACTATAAGCCGGGACGCCGCATGGGCCGCGCGATCACGGCGCCGGCCGAGATCACGCTGATCTTCTGATTCCCCGTCACGATCGGGGCTCGTTTCCCGTTTCTCGCGCGAATCCCGACGAGCGCACACAGAAACGACCGAATTGCTGGATCGTATTTCCCGAGCACGGCGGACTTCCCTATATTGCCTCGCCCATGCACAGGCTCAGCGTCTCGTTTCGACGAAGGCCCGGCGCGTCGAGACCGCGTCGGCACACGGTGGCCGCGCCTTTCGTCCTGCTCCTGCTCTCGGTCCTTTGGGTCCGGGCTCTCCCCGGACAGGACGTGAGGGAAGCGCCTGAACCAACCGTTTCAGATTCCCTTGCCACGGCTGATTCAGCAGTGGTCTCAGACACGTCTCGCGTCGGTGCGGACACGTCGCAGTCGAGTGTTCAGGAGGCCCCCGCTGTGCCCCAGGGGCTTAGCCTTGGCATGACCACACTGCCGTATCCGTGGGGCACCCGCCTGGAAATGGTCCTCAAGAACTATGGTTCGGAACTGACACGTTTCCAGTGGACCAGCGCCCGCAACTGGCTCTCAGAGGAAAACGCGCGCGTGGAACAAACGTTGGCCGCACGGGCGGACACCCTCGCCTGGCTCGGGATGTCGGTCCAGAAGCTGCCCCCCGATTTCGAGCCGCGTCGATTCCTATCGGACGTCGAATCCATGCGAGCCGACTCCCTGGTTCGCCAGGTGGGCGAGGAGCAGCGAATCGACATCTTGCCGGACATCCTGGAGAAGTACGCGGACCTCGAGCTCGAGGTGGACGGCAGCGGGCAGATAAACTCGCGGTGGCAGAGCTTCGATCCCTGCACGATAAACGTGGGCCAGAAATGCAACGCGGGCGCCGTTCCGACGGTCGCGCCCGAGTTTCAGCTGCGCGCGCTGGCCAGGGGCACGATCTCGGAACGGTTCCAC
>CAXMRU010000140.1:0-7902 GCA_964195715.1 Akkermansiaceae bacterium
ATCTTCTATTCGCTGCGGGAGGCCGAGATCTTGGTGGAGCAGTGGCGCAGGGAGTACAATACGATCCGGCCGCACAGTTCTCTGGGCTACCGACCGCCCGCTCCGCAGGCGATCCGGCCTGCCCGAGCGTGGCTCAGGCGATCTGCACTGCAAGGGCCAGGGCAGGTCCGGAGGGTTGCTGCCGGACTAACTTAACTTGTGGTACCACTCTTGGGGGCAGGTCACTCCAATCCCTCGGCTAACTGGAGAGGCAACTCGAAGCGGTCACCAACGCCGTCCGCAGCCGCCCGGCTCAAGTCACCTCGCTCCCCGGCTGGAACCAAGGCAACCGGGCAGTCGAAATCCAAGAAGAAGACGGCACCGGCACAGTAGCAGCCAGACGCTGTGGCCGTACCTACCGGGATCTCCACCTCACTGCGAAGATGGCGGAAACGGACTCTCCCACGGGACATCGTACGTGTCGGTAATCATATTCATCATGTAACTGAAGAACCCTACCGCCAGGAGCTCGTCGATCTCGCTGTCTGAAAAGCCCTCGTCTCTGAGCTGATACTCAAAATCCCAATTCGGGTCCCCCACGCTCTTGGGATCGAGCGATGCGCGAGAGACGATGTCGATCGCCACCGGAAACGAGGGTGGAAGATTGGCGGTGCAGGCACCCCCGGAAAGAGCGACCAGATCATCGTAGGTCAGCGTCGGATCGAGATTCAGTGCCGCATGCCCGTGCAGCGACGTACAGTACTCGTTGCCGGCGTTGATCGAGACCTTGAAAAGGATCAACTGCTTCAGCAGTGCCGGGATCTCACCTTCGATCACCGTCTCCCTGAGCATCGACCAGACCGCGCGGAGTGCGTGCGGGTTGTGGCCAAGGGCCTTGAGGAAGTTGAGAACCGCATGTGAGCCCATCGTGTCCATGATCTCGTCGTAAACGGCCCGAACCTCGGATGACGCGTCATCATACTCAACCTGGGTGCTGCGTTTCATGGCTCTCCTCGCTCTACTGTTCAGACGGATGACACTCATCCATCAAAGTGTCACTTCTGCCTATACGGTCTTCAAGTACTCGTGCACGAAGTTGATGGCCGTCGATCCCTGTCCGACCGCCGAGGCCACTCGACGCATGACTCCATGACGCACGTCACCGGCTGCAAATACTCCTGGCACACTGGTCTCCATGAGATACGGGTCCCTCTTCAGCTTCCACCCGGCGGGTCGTTTGCCATTGACGAACAGATCGGGCCCGGTGAGGACAAACCCGGCCGAACTCAATTCGACCAGATCTTCCAGCATCTCCGTATGGGGCGACGCCCCGATAAACACGAACAACGCCGGGGTCGGTTCCCGTCGAGTTTCGCCGGTTTCACGATGACGAATCGTAATCGCTTCGAGTCGTTCACTGCCGTGAACCTCGACAACCTCTTCCCCTAACTGGACGTCCATGTTTTCACGCTTCTGGATCTGATCGATCAGGTACCTGGACATGCTCTTGTCCAGGGATCCACGGACCAGCATCGACACCTGGTCAGCGTACTGCGATAGAAAGACAGCCCCCTGGCCAGCCGAGTTGGCTCCACCTATCACAAACACGTGCTCGCCCTTGTAGTTGGCCGCCTCGGTTCGTGCGGCGCCGTAATAGACGCCGGCTCCCGTCACGGCCTTGATTCCTGGTACATCGAGTTCTCGAAGAGACACTCCGGTCGCGATGACCAGCGCTTTGCATGCAAGCTCGGATCCATCGGCAAGCGTCACTACGCGATAAGGGTCGCGGAGGTCGATGCTGACCACTTCCTGGGCCGACAGAATCTCAGCACCGAAGCGTGAAGCCTGCGCCGTCGCGCGTCGGGCCAGGTCGGCGCCGCTAACCCCCTTGGGGAACCCGAGATAGTTCTCTATCCTCGCACTGGTTCCGGCCTGACCACCCGGTGTCTCTCTTTCGATGAGGAGGGTGTGGAGGCCTTCCGAGGAACCATAGACAGCCGCGGCCAGTCCGGCGGGGCCGGCTCCGACAACGATCAGATCGTAGAAAGGTTTGGTCGCCTGCGTGCGAAGTCCCGCCTTGTCAGCCACTTCGGTCAGGCTCGGCTCGATCAGCACGCTCCCGTCCGGGAAGAACACCACCGGCAGTCGGTAGGTCTCCTCATTCACGTGCTCGACCAGTGCACGTGCCTCTGCGTCGCGCTCGATGTCGAGGAACTGGTAGGGCATCTGGCTGCGTGCCAGAAAGTCCTTGATCGTGTGCGAGCTGGCCGACCATAAGGTTCCGGCCACGCGGATGCCGTCGTAGGGAGCGGTCACCGTGGCTTCCCAGTCGCTGATCAGGTCGTCCAGGACTGGATACAGGTTGTCCTCGGCCGGCGTCCACGGCTTCATCAGATAGTGGTCCAGCCCGACCGTGTTGATCGCGGATATCGCCGCTTCGGTGTCCGCGTACGCGGTGAGCAGCACTTTGCGCGCCTCTGGATAAATCCCTCGGGCCTCGGCCAGAAACTCGGTGCCGCTCATCTCTGGCATCCGCTGGTCGACAAGGAAGAGTGCTATCGCGTCATTGCGTTGCTTGAGCCGGTGAACCGTGTCCAGCCCCTCCGCACCAGAGCTCGCCTTGATGATCCGGTACTCCGCACGGAAGTGCCTTTTGAGGTCACGTTCAACCGCGTTGCGTACCTGTTCTTCGTCGTCAACGGTCAAGATGATGGGTTTGGACATCTATTAGGCCGGTTCGTTCATGGGGAGCTTGACCGTGAAGCGCGTCGCTCCCGGCTTCGACTCTACCGAGATCTGACCGCTGTGCTTTTCCACGATGATGCCATGGCTGATATTGAGTCCCAGGCCCGTGCCCTCTCCAGGTGCCTTGGTCGTGTAGAACGGGTCGAAGATCTTCTCTTGAGCTTCGATCGGAATCCCCTGCCCGCTATCGGTCACCTCGACGACCACCCAACCGTCGTCCTGATACGTTCGCAACTCGAGCGTGCCCTTGCCTCCCATCGCACCGATCGCGTTGTCGATGAGGTTGGTCCAGACCTGGTTGAGCTCACTGCCGAAGCCCTGAATGCGAGGCAGATCCTCCGCGTAGTCGAGACTGACCTGGATCCCGTCTCGAAGCTTGCTGCTCAACATGACGAGAGTGTCGTTGAGCCCCTCGGCCACGTCGACCGATTGAACGGGGGCCTGATCCATGTAGGAGTAGCCTTTGAGGGCCTTGACGATCTCCGCGATTCGCCGGGCCCCGTGACCGATCTCCTCGAGCAGCGTGTAAGCCGTGAACTGACTGCCGAAGTAGTCGATCACGACGGGCGTCAGGGTGAGGTCGAAGTTCCTGGTGAGGTCCTCCAACTCCGTAGCACATAGCCCCATCGCCACGAGCGTCGACGCATGCTCCCACGGGTCTTCGATGCCGTTGCGGCCGAGCCAGTCCTCCACTTCCTGTTCGAGATCGCCACGGGCTACCGGGTCGAGCGCGCTCGGTTTCTTCGCTCGCGCCTCGGCCTCCTTCTCTAGCTCTGCGATGAAGTCGTGCTGCTCGCTGGAAAGACCGGCTGCGCCGAGCGCAAACTGCGCACGCTCCAGACGGGCGATCGAAGTCCTGAGATGCTCAGCCCCCTGCCTGGCTATGGCCGTAGGGTTGTTGAGCTCGTGAGCCATGCCCGCGCTCAGCCGGCCGAGAGTCGCCAGCCTCTCGCTCTGACGCAGCATGACCTCCTGCTGGAGGTACGCCTGCTCGAGATCCCGGAGTTTCTGCTCCTCCCACAGCGTGTGCACCTTGCTGTGAAAGAAGCCGCACACCATCGAAAGGCATTTGACATCGAGATCGGTGAAAGACCGGCGTCGCCTGAAGAACAGGTAGAGAGCCTGAGTCTTGCCGCTTTCGACAAGGGTGTTCACCGAGATCTGCTCGAGATCGTCCTTTTGAAGATGTGCAGGGAGTTGCCCCAGGGCCTCATGCATCGCTTCGCCGCAGAGGACGAGTGTCTTGCGGTCGCGCCATAGCGTCGCCTCAAAGCTGGACAGGGCGGCTGGAGTGGTGCGCATGACTTCTGCACCACCTCGATACCCGTCGACGACGATGGCGATCGGCTCCGGCCCGTCGGTGTCCTCCGGGTCACCGTCGAAACAGACATAGCGCCAGGAGTAGACGTCTGCGATGTACTTGAGCCTGCGGGCCAGGGCCTCACCGACAGACTCGATATCGCTCGCCGCGTTGATCACGCCGGCCAACTCGAAGAGCGCCTCGTATCGCGACACCTTCGAGAGAAGATCCTGCGTCGAGGATCGCGAGTTGGCCGAGTGGTCGTTCATTGCCCAAGAAGGCCCCGGATCGAAGCCAAATCAAGTCTTCGCTTCGTCTGACTCCAAGAGAAGGGGAGCTGGCCATCGGAACGGGAAGTCGGGTGGCGGACCTCGGGGCCGGCGATTGGGAGCTATACAACGTGTCGGTGGGCTGTGCGAATCAGGGCGGCGCGACACCCGGCCTCTGCGGCGCCTGGAGCCGCTCCTCCGTCAGCACCTCCAGATCCGTGATCCGCCACGCATCGTCGATCACGCGCACCGTGATCTCCGCCTCGTACTGGTTCGACCGCTGGTGTACGTGCCCCCAGTGCCCCACCGATCCGGAGACGTTCCACGTGGCGCGCGCACTGAAACCCTGCTCGCCGCGTAGCGGTTCGTTCGTGGCGTCCACCACTTCGACTGAGCTCACCTTTGCCCTGGCTCCGCCCTGGTTGGCCAACTCCAGGCTGCTCCTCGTCTGCAGGTACAAGTCGGTCAACAGATCCCCGGAGGCGCTGCGCGCGATGGCATCGTAGATCACTTCCTCGTCGCGGTAGTCGAACGCCTTGTAGACGTTGAGGAGGAGGCCGGCGAGGATGGTCTCGGTCTGTCGCTCCGACAGCCGTCCCGCCTGGAGGCCCAGCGGGATTGCAGCGCCGAGCACGACCACGGCCAGGGTCGCGGTGGCTATGGCCCGGCTGGGAGGACGCTTCCCGGACCCGAGCGCGCTGCCGTACCGTCGGCCGACTAGAATCAGCGCCACCAACGCCACGGCGACCGCCATCAGGGCGGGCCAGCTGCGGCGACCCGGAGGGTCGAGTACCGGAACGAGTCCAGGGATCGTCGGATTGGTGAGGAAGTTCTCCCAGTGCAGTACGTCGTCAGCCGGCGACAGGAAATATGGCAGGCTCCCGGCCTCGTCGGTTGCGGCGCTCGGTATGCGGTCGATGCGGTCGGAAAACAGCTCCCACTTCATGTCCACCTCTTCCGGCAGCCCGTCGGTCGGATACACCCAGATCACGCCGAGGGTGGCCGAAACGGCCGGCAGGTCTCGCGCGGGCTCGACCACCCCACTCGTGCGCAGGTTCCGGTAGATGAAATGGATGCGATCCAGGAAACCGTCGGCCGGCCGGCCATCGATCGTGACCGGATTGCGATCGGCCAGGAACTCGGCCACGCGTTGCTTGATCGCCTCCTGTTCATCGGCCCGGATCACGTCGCGTCCTTCCAACCCCAGGTCTAGCCCCCACTGGGCCAGGTCGCGCGGACGCACCACGATCTCTTTCCGGACCTCGAACGGTTCAACGTACAGGTAGGCCGACACGGGAGAACGATACTGGCGCCACAGATTCCTGTTCTCGAACTGTGAGTACCACGGATCCTCCCAGTCCAGAAGCAGCCGCTCAGGCTGCCCGAGGTATCGGAAGTCGTTGACGTAGAGACCCTCGTGGTAGGCGACGAATCCGATGCTGGCAAGATCGTCGCCCTGTGGCGCCCGTCGCGGACCGATCGTGAGCGTCTCGGGACGACCCACGAGCGGATATGTGAGCCGCGCGAACACTACGTCCCGGGCGTCCTGTGGCTGGTTGGGAAGCGGCTCCCCGGTCACTTCGTCGCGTTGAAGTCTCTGGCGGATCTCGAACGAGCGAAGGCGTCCCGGCGAATGCGGCCCGTCGTCCGCCCGTACCGTGAAGTCCTCCTCCACGAAACGAAGCAGTCGATCGATCCAGGGCTCAGGCAAGTACCCGAGGCGCGAGTACAACTCGTCGGGAAGGAGATTTCGAAACGCCTTGACGTCTTTCGGCCCGATCTCGAACTCGACGACCACGGAGTCCTGCTCGACCCATATCTGGGCGATGGTGCTGGCGAGCATCGCCCGAGTGATGATGAGCGCGTCCGAGCTCAGCGAGCGAGGCACGAAGACTGCGAGCATTACGAGGGGCGCGAGCCAAACGGCTCTATTCACCGATCGCGTCCTGTTCTGTACGCCCATCGGAGTCTTCCACCTAAGTCCTCCCAAGTTGCGCACTATCGATCGCACCGATAGTCATGGTGCAAACTGGGGTACGGTGCGAGAGGGGCCATTCGCGACCCCTCTCGGTGCTCATTCACCCATCTACTTCACCAACTCGATCTCACCCGGGCGCCATGTCTTGTCGAACCACGGCTCAGTGGGGCTGTAGAGACGCAAGAGGCAGAACCAGCCCTTCTCGGGAACTGTCTGAATCCAGTTTGCCTCTTTCCCCTCAGGTGCCTGGGGGCCGAAGTAGAGGTCAATTGACCCATCGTCGTTCGTGATCAACTGGTCGCGTTTGTTGTTCTTGTTCGGGTAAGGCTGGTCGGTCTGCAGCATGGAGCGGGTCTGCGAATCGTAGACCACCACCGACATGAACTTCTCGGCGGGGGCATCCCCCGGAAGGTTCAGCTTGTAGGACTTGCTTCCGTCCAGATAATCGCCGTTTCCGTCCAGGTAACCCCAGGCGTATTGCGATCCCTTGCCGATAAGCTTCCATACCATGGCCGGTGAGTTGAAGGTCGCCATGTAGAAGTACTGTGCCCGCGCATCAAGATTTCGCCCACCCAGTCCCTGGTCCTTGAGAAACTCATGAGAGTTGCCGATCATGCCACGCTTCCAGTAGCTGCCCTCGTAAAGGAATTCGGATTGATCCCGTTCGTTCCAGAAGAGAGCGCGTACGGTCGCATTACCCAATTTCGCGGCTTGCGTCAGAATGGTCTTCATCCGCTCGTCCGGGGCGAGAGGGCTGCCCTTCTGGATGCCAATGGACGCAAAGAGACCACGAAGCTCGGGGTCAAGGAATTCGATCGGTTCGCGATCGATCACGGCGTGGAGTTCTTCGTAGAACTTGTAGTTGGCGGAGTGAACGGTGTTGAACTCCGTTCCCGTAGCATTGATAAACTCCATCGCAGGTGGGTTAGCCGCTGTGCTAAGCGGATAGATCTTGAGGCCATTTCTGAACAAGTGACTGGAATAATCTGGCTTTCCATCCTTGAGGAAGCCGCGCAGAAGGAGCCAGACCGCATAGCTGCGTGATTCTGCAATCGTATATACGCCCTGCGGAACGAGCACCCCGAAATCTGACTCGTCATAGCCAGGTGGTAAAATCAGAAATTTGCCGCCGTTGCCCCGATGGGGGCCCGGAGGGCCCATATCGATGATGTTTCGCGTGAACGAACCCACCATGATCCCGGGTCCCGTTCCGGCCGGAACCTCGACCACCGTCGGCCCGTCTCTTTCCAGATCAAGGAAAGAAGTGGCATAGACCGTGCCCGCATTGCCAGTGAGAAACAGCGAATTGCTGTCCATCAATCCGTCAAAGATAATGACCTGGTTTGCCGTTTCCTGTCCAAGGGCAATGTGACCAGCCCGACCGGCCTCGAAATTGGCGGCCGGCATTCCATTCAGAAAGGCTTGCACACCGCGATTGAGGTCCAGGTTCTCGAACAGCAAGGCAGCGGTTTCCTCGCTGGGGATCCCGTCGAAAAACTCCAAGGTGCCAATGCGCGTCTGCACTTCATCGGGAGACAGGATCGACTCGGGGATCTTGTTGTTGAATCCGGGTGTCGGGGGTTCCTGAGCCGAAGCACATGGCGATGCGGCAAGAGTTCCGAGAAGGGCGA
>CAXMRU010000141.1:0-4594 GCA_964195715.1 Akkermansiaceae bacterium
CAGGCCGAGCTGTGGCGCGGCAGGGAAATCGTGACCCAGGCAAGCGCCGTCGCGCCGGCGGGCGACGCGATCGCGGTAGCGGAGTCGCTCGGAGTGCAGCTGCTGGCCGGCGCGGCGGGCGAATTCGGGCGGCTCTCGGGCCTCGCCAATTCCTCCACAGCCACCGTGCAGCGTTGGCTCGAGGGAGTCGAGGCGCTCCGGGAAGGCAGGTACGAGGACGCAGTGGCGGCTTACTCGGCAGCGTTGGACGATGACTCCACGTTCGCCCTGGCCGCGTGGGGTCTGATGAACTCCGCCATTTGGCTGGAGGACGCGGGAAGCGGAATCGGAAGGGGGCTTAGGCTCGCATGGCGACACAGGGACAGGCTCCCCCCGGCCGACTCGGCCATCTTCGTGGCCGAGAGTCGGCGCGGCGGTTATCCGGAACCGCTGCCCGCCGGAGAGCTGGGCGCTCTACGGCTGTTCGAGCGAGCAGTGCAGATGTATCCCCAGCGCTGGGACGCCTGGTTTCGATACGGCGACTTCCTGTGGCACGAGGGTGGGGCCTACGTGGACGAGGGACGGCCGCTGGCGGTACAGGCGTTCCAACGCGCCATCGCTCTCGACTCAGCAGCGCAAGACGAAGCGCACGACGAGGCGTGGCAACACATGTGGGAACATTACGTGATGATTGGGGACTCGGAGGCGTTCCGGGCCCTCCCGCCGCAGCACCAGGGTCGGGAAGCTGCCGCGGTGCTGGCGCTGATGGATCCCACCGAGGAGCTCGAACCCGCTGAGCGAGAGTGGTTTGAAGCAGACGATGAGGCTCTTATCCACGGCCTCTTCGAGCTCCAGGCCGCAGGAACAGCGATGGCGGAAGCGGAGAGGCTCGCGGTAATCCTCGAGCGGCGGGCCGAGGGCGGCGACCCGAACTCGGCGCAGGTCGCAGGCGTGTTCGCTATGAATCGGGGACAGCCGGCCCGTGCGGCCAGGCTGCTTCGAATCGGCGAACACCCATCGCCGATCTGCGGTGGACAGGTATGCCAGCTTCAGGAGCAGTGGCTCCAATCCGCGATCTTCGCCGAGGGCATGGCTGAGGTCGTTGGGCCACTCCGGGACTCCCTCGAGGCCGGGTGGGCGGACCTTAGCATCGAAGACATCGCGTCCGACGATCGCGACGCGCGGATCGCAGCGGGCGAGATGCTCTATTACGGTTTCTGGATCGCCGTGTGGGACATGATGGAAGGCGACGCGGCACAAGCTGAGGCCACGCTCGCGCTGGCCCACCGGGTGGGCGAGCTGTCGGACCGGGACTACTGGATCCGTATGTCCGGAGTGGTGGGAAGCTTCCTCGAAGCGCTTCTTGCGGCCGAGAACGGCGCTGCCAATGCGACGCAGGCGGTCGCGGCGGCAGACTCCGTGTACGCCATGGGGGGAATGAGGCGGTCTACCATCGCGTTACAGGTCCTCCTTTCGGAACTCTACCACCGGGTCGGCGACGACGAAAAGGCCCTAAGAGTTCTGCGGAGGGTGTGGATGAGGGGAGGGGAGGAATACGTGTGGTTCCTTTCCGGCCGAATTCTCAGGCGGGCTCGATTGGCCGCCGACCTGGGCTATCACGACGAGGCGATCCAGTCCTACGAGCACTACCTGACGTTGATGTCCGACCCGGAGCCGGTGCTCGAGGAAGAGGTCGCGGCCGTGCGGGCCGAGTATGAGGCACTTCGCGGAAACTAGCATCGGTGGGAGCCCGCAAGAGCCGGGTCGCAGTGCCCACGTCGGCCGGTTCCGACGGTTGCGGCCCGGTCCGCGAGAAGGACCTTGAGCGCGACCTTACGTCGGTGCTTCACGTCCAAGGCGAGGAACACCACCGCCATGCCGCCGCGGCCAAGCTCCCACTCGACGACGTAACGGTCCGCCAGGGCTACTTTCAGTCGTTCGAGGGTGTCGAACATGCGCCTCCCCGCGCGAAGGAGTGCCCGAATCCATGTACAGGGGGCGCTAGTGGAAAAGGCCGCCGCCTCCAGACTTGGGCGGCGACCTCCTCTTCAAGGAAGAACTGGAGGGTCAGTCCCCCGGCGCCGGGAACCCGCGATCCCGCATCATGGCATCGACTTCGGCGTCCCTTCCGCGGAAAGCCCGGTAGGCATCCGCCGGATCCACGGCGTTTCGGATCGCGTAGATATGCTCGACCAGGTTCGCGGCGAGATCCTGGTCGTAGTAGCCGCCCGGCGCTTCGGCAAACGCCTCGGCTGCGTCGGCCACGAGGACATCCGCCCACAGGTAGCTGTAGTAGCCAGCCGAGTAACCCTCGCCTGAGAAAGCGTGCGTAAAGTGCGGGCTGCGGTGCCGCATCACGATCTGGTCCGGCATACCGAGCTCGGCCAGCGCCTCGCGCTCGAACGCGTCCACGTCGAGACCTGCGGGGTCCATCGTGTGGTACTTCATGTCCATGAGCGCCGAGGCAAGGAACTCCGTCGTTTCAAATCCCTGGTTGAAGGTGGCCGCGTTGCGGATCTTCGCGACCAGCTCGTCCGGCATCGGCTCGCCCGTCTCGATGTGCACCAGGTAGTTGTCGATCACCGCGTCCGTCTGGAGCCAGCGCTCCATGAGCTGCGACTGGAGTTCCGTGTAATCGCGTACCCCGCCGTTCAGCGTCGGATAGGCGACGTTGGACGACAGATAATGGAGCGCGTGGCCGAACTCGTGGAACAGAGTCTCGGCATCATCCCACGAAATGAGGACCGGCTCACCCGGTGCTCCCGGGATGAAGTTCGAGTTGTTCGATCCGAGGGTCGTCTTCAGGCCGTCGAACGTCTCGTGGCTCCGGTAGGTCGTCGCCCAAGCACCGGACCGCTTGCCCGAGCGCGCAAACGGATCCAGGTACCACAGTCCGACGTGCTCGCCGGTCGCTCGGTTCGTGACCTCCCATACCTCGACGTCCTCGTGCCACACCGGAACGGAGCCCTCCGGCACCGGCGTGAACTCGAATTGGAACAGCTCGCCGGCCACGAAATGCATCGCAGCGATCAGGTTGTCGAGCTGCAGGTACTGCTTCACCTCGTCGGAGTCCAGATCGTACTTCGCCTGGCGGACTTCCTCCGCGTAGTAACGATAGTCCCACGGCTCGATCGTGATCCCGGCGTCCCGGGCATCCGCGATCGCCTGCATGTCCGCCACTTCCTGTTCGACCCGGGCCAGCGCCGCGGGCCACAGAGCTTGCATGAGTGCAAACGCCTGTGCCGGTTCCCTGGCCATCCGGTTCTCGAGACGCCACGCCGCGTAGTTCTTGTATCCAAGGAGATGCACGCGCTCGTTCCGGAGCTCGAGGATCTCGGTGATCAGCGCGTTGTTGTCGTGCTCGTCGCCGTTGTCGCCCCGGCTGTAGTACGTCCGCCAGACCTGCTCGCGAAGATCACGCTCGTCGGAGAACGTGAGGAATGGTGCCATCGACGAGCGCGTGTTGGTGACGGCGTACTGGCCCTCGTGCCCTCGCTCCGTCGCTGCCGTGCCCGCCGCCCGGACATAGGCGTCGGGAAGCCCGCTGAGCTGATCTTCGCTCAGGTAGGTGACGTACCCCTCTTCGTCAGCCAGCACGTTGTTGCCGAACTGGGTGTGGAGCTCCGCGAGGCGCTGATTGATCTCCGCGTATCGTTCCTTGGCCTCGCCCTCGAGTGTCGCGCCGTTCCGTGCGAACCCATCGTACACCAACTCCAGCAGGCGCTGCTGGTCAGGGCGGAGCGTTTCGGCTTCGTCACTCTCGTACACGGCCCGGATTCGATCGAACAGCGCCTGGTTCTGCGTGATCTTCGTCCTGTGCTCCGCGAGCTTCGGGGCCACCTCCATCTGGATCTCGCGGTACTCCGGTGACGACATGTTGGAGCTCCAGATGCCCCTGTAGGTGGACACCCGGTCGAGAACCTCGCCGACCCCTTCCAGCTCGACGATCGTGTTCTCGAACGTCGGCAGTTCCGGGTTGCTCGCGATGGCGTCGATCTCGGCAAGCTCCAGCTCCATCCCCTTCTCCAGGGCAGGCTTCACAGCAGCAAGATCCATCTTGTCGAAAGCCGGGACACCACCGTACGGGCCCGTCCACTCGGCCAGGAGAAGGTTGTCGGTCACGTTTGTCATCTCGTAGTTCGAGGTCTGTTCGCCGCAGGCCGCGACGAGAGCGAGAATAAGCACGAACGAGGTCCAGCTGATGTATCGGCGCATGGCGCGAAGCCTCCGGTCAGAATGGTCGTCCTGAAGCTATCAGTGACTGCTGGTCACAGGAATATGAACACCCCAACCCACGGATTTGCTTGCATCGCCAGTTTGCGACACCCTACTCTCCGCGAACCGTCCGAACCACCCGCATCAGCAGGAGACCATCGATGTCGGATGACCGCCGCCGCGAGATCGACGTACTGCTTCACGAAGAGAGGCGATACGAGCCGCCGGCCGACTTCCGTCAGGCCGCGGCCGTGGCCGACGACGCCCCCTATGTGGAGGCGCGAGCCGATCGCGAGGCATTCTGGGCATCCTGGGCCGAGAAGCTCCACTGGTTCAGGAAGTGGGACACGGTTCTCGAGTGGGAGCCACCGTTCGCCCGCTGGTTCGTCGGCGGGAAGCT
>CAXMRU010000142.1:0-1602 GCA_964195715.1 Akkermansiaceae bacterium
AAACGCACGAACGACCAGTGGACCTTTCTCACGAACCATTGCCACGTACTGATCTGCATTGCCGATGATCCGACGATGCGCATGCGGGACCTGTCAGCCGAAGTGGGAATTACCGAGCGTGCGGTGCAACGCATCGTCGCTGACCTGAGGGATGCCGGGTACCTGTCGCTCGAGCGGCAGGGCCGGCGCAATTACTATCACGTCCACACGCGCCGGCCGATGAGGCATCCGGTTGAGGGTCACTGCCTGGTGTCCGAGTTGCTCGGAGCCATCCAGACGTGCTAGCGGGCAGGCCCCGGAGCCTTCTCCCTCGTACCGGCTGGTGGTTGTCGTGCTCGGAAGGGTTGGTCCAGGTGTAGCACAGGGCCAGCTACGCTAATCCAAGACCTCGCGCCGCCAGTCGCGCTCCAGGAGCCTCTGGAAGCGAGAGTTGCCCCTGAGAGGGTCGTAGAGCGGATCGAGCTGCAACTGGCCCGGGCCCAGGTAGGAGGGGATCGTGGCCAGGTTCTCCAGCTCATCCAGCGCCTGCTCGTGCTCGCCCACCAGTACGAGCACCCGGCTGTACGCGTCGTTCATCATCGGTCCATCGATGGCGTCATACTCGGATCCGAACAGTTCAACGGCTCGCTCGGCCTCGCGCAGAGCCGCTTCCTTCTCGCCGCGCAGCGCGTGCGCGTATGCCATCATCACGTGAACAACGGCCACCCGTCCGAACACGTCGAAGCGGAGTGCGCGCGGCCGGATTTCCAGCTCCTGTCGAGCCTCCGCCAGCAGCGAGTCTGCGTAGGAGATGCTACGGTTCTCATCGCCCGCATAACGGTGCACCAGGGACAGATAAAGGAGGCGATCGTCCCAGAGCGGCCCCCTCCCCGCCGCGGGAAAGCGGAGCCACTCAAGCGATTCCATTCCGCCGACGTACTCCAGTGCGCTGACGGCCGCCGGGTAGTCCCGGCCGGCCACTGCAAGCTCAGTCTGCCACAGCGCTCTCATCTCGGGATCGACGAAGGCGTCGGCCGTAGCCGCGAAACTCCGGGCGGAAGCGCTGTCGCCCTCCATCCAGAGCAGCGCCTTGAAGCGCCACCCGTTCACTTGCGTGGCCTCGGGGTGCATGCGGAGCGACCGTTCGAGGAATCGGTCCGCTTCAGAGTGTTCGCCAAGGGCCCATAGAGTAACTCCATGGTTCCAATAGAGCGCCGCGTCCTGTGGGTCGAGCTCCAGCGACATCCGGCTGAGCTCGACGGTCTCACGCCAGTGACCCAGTCTGCGGTGGATGTAGCTCAGCGCCTCGACTGACTCGATCTGATCGGGCACGAGGCTGTCCGCGGCAGCAAATTCCTCGAGCGCAAGCTCGTAATCTCCGAGCCCGTAGTAGTGATAGTAGCCAGCTGCGAGTCGCGCCTCCGCGGAGCTCGGGGCCAGGTCGAGCGCTCTGTCGAGGCTCTCCCGCGCCGGAAGCGTATCAGACTCGGTCCCGGTTCGGATGAGCCAGGTTTGTGCGCGGAGCAGCCCGACCCACGCCATGGCGAATTCGGGGTCGAGCTCGACCGCGCGCTCGAACTGCGTCACGGACGCCCGATCCTCGGCGTCCGTTCTTGCCGCAAA
>CAXMRU010000143.1:0-17154 GCA_964195715.1 Akkermansiaceae bacterium
AGCGCCCTCCGGCAGATCAGTCCCATGTTCGAGCGATTCTCCGAGGACGCGATCGTCGTAGTGTCCGAGCCCCTCAACGAGATCGTGGAGTACTGGGAAGAGATCCAGGAATCCACGGTCGTGACCGTCGATGGATTGCAGGTCGAGACCCGGACCTTCAAGCCGCAACGTCCGGGCTGATCACTCGAAATCGGTGATCACCGACGTCGAGGGCTCTCTCTCCCCCTGGAGCCGGACGGCCACCGCCTCGGCTTCGCGCAAAACGCGGAGGATATTGCCGCTCGCCAGCTTGCCCAGCTCCTCGTCCGTCCAGCCGCGCTCGATCAAATCGGCGAACAGGACCGGATAGGCGGAAACGTCCGGCATCTCCGGTGGGGCGCGCATCCCGTCGTAGTCCGACCCGATACCGACGTGGTCGATTCCGGACACGTCCCTCACATGCTCGATGTGGTCCGAGATGTCGGCGGAGGACCCGAGCGGCCGGGGCGTCTCGGCCCAGATCCGCTGCCGCTCGGCTCGCACTTCCTCGTCCGAGGCTCCTCTCTCGCGCATCGTGGCGACCAGTGCCGCTAAGCGATCGTCCCAATCCGCGGCGTCCTGGTTCACGAAGGGCTGCACGAACGTCACCATCACCACACCCCCGTTGTCCGGCATTCGGGCCAGGATCGAGTCGGGCACGTTGCGGGGCACGTCAGTCAGGGCGCGGGCCGAGGAATGAGAGAAGATCACCGGGGCCTCGGTCACGTTGAGCACGTCGCTCATCGTGGCGGGCGAGACGTGCGACAGGTCCACCAGCATCCCGAGCCGATTCATCTCGCGCACGACCTCTTCGCCGAATCCGGTCAGGCCGTCGTGCAGCGCAGCATCCATGGCGGCATCGGCCCAGTCGAGCGTCACGTTGTGCGTGAGGGTCATGTACCGCGCGCCGAGGTCGTAGTAGACACGCAGGGCGCCGAGCGAGTTCTCGATTGCGTGGCCACCCTCTAAGCCCAACATCGAAGCGATGCGCCCTTCCGACATGACCGCTTCCACCTCGTCAGCCGTACCCGTCAGAACCAGCTCCGGGTATAGATCGATCATCCGGCGGGCGATGTCGATCTCCTCGAGCTGTACGCGAGCAAAACCGCTGTCGGCATACTCTCCCGGGATGTACACGGACCAGAACTGTGCCCCTACGCCGCCCGCCTTCAGGAGATCGAGATTCGTGTGGCCCGGAACCGGCTTGCGCAGGTCGTAGGCGTACACATCTCGAGGCGCACTTTCCGAGGCCCGGATCTCCCACGGAAGATCGTTGTGGCCGTCGAAGATCGGCGTCCGGCCGAGCAGCGCGCGCGCGTGGGCGACGGGATCTGATGTGTCTGCATCCGCGCCGGCTTCCGTGAGAGCAGCGGTATCATCCGAACCGACACAGCCGACCATGGCCGTGCATGCAACGAGCGTGAACAACCACAAACGCATCATCGAGTCTCCTGGGGTTCGAGGGTCTCGCATCGTACCGAGGCTTACGAGGATCCCCGGAATCGAGAGCCGCGGCAACGGTACTGCGACCTTCGGCCGGAGCGCAAACGTGCGCTGGCACCCGAGTTGCAGCTCTGAACGGTCACCGCGGGCACTTTCCGGCACTCCCGAGCAGTGCGGTGCCCGTCGTAACATGTTATTGGCCTTACACTTACCGTATCACCCGCGGCGATTCGGGCCCGGCGGTCCGGGACGTCCGGAAAACAGCGAGGAATTGCAAAATGAATACGATCGTACGAATGGCCCTGCCCCTGGCGCTGCTGATTGCCGTTCCCCTGCAAGCGCAGGACATAACGGTCGGAGTCAAAGGCGGCATCAACATCGCCGACGTCAGCACCGACGTTCCTGATTTCGAAGAGATCGGCACATCGTCCAAGACCGGCTTCGTCGGCGGCGCGTACGCCAACTTCGGTCTGGGCGGCGTGTTCGCGATTCAACCCGAGGTGCTTTACTCGCAGAAGGGCTTCAAGGTCGAGGACACAGAGTTCCCGGCAGAGGCCTCGTTCAAGACTAACTACTTCGAGATCCCCGTGCTCCTGAAGGCGCAGTTTCCGTTGACCATGCTGCGCCCCGCCGTGTACGCGGGCCCCGTCGTGTCGTTCGAGACTTCCTGCAAGCTGGGCCTCACACAAGGCGACGTCTCGGTCGACCTCGACTGCGACTCGGAGGAGGCCGACGCGGGTGACCGAAAGAAGACGGAATTCGGCGCCGTGTTCGGAGCCAACCTGGATCTGTTTGTGGGTCCGCTCGTGCTGACGATCGACGGACGTTATCAGCTCGGACTCACGAACCTGAACGACGATTCGGACGCACCGGATGAGAGCGTGAAGAACCAGGTGTGGCAGTTCATGGCTGGAGTCGGCTTCGCGATCTGACGCAGGGCGGCCAACCCCGAAACGGCAGCCCAGCGAAGCGCGCGCCCGTCGGCCCCCGGTCGGCGGGCGTTTCGCGTGGCGGATGATCCACCCCCTGCCGCCGGAACCCTTATATTGGTTTTTGAATCTCCCACCATCCTCACGGAGGGACAACATGCGTATCCCTGCACATCTCCGGGATCTGGCCCTGGGCGCTACCGGCGGCATCTTCCTCGCGGCTGTCCTGGGGCTCGCGCTCCCCGGCGACGCGGCATCGACGGCGGACCAGCCAGCCGAGTCAGTCGAGACCGGTGGTTTCGCCTTCACCTTCGAGCGGACCGTCCCCGGTTCCCCACGCGAGACCTACGACGCGCTGACCGGGGACATCAGCGGCTGGTGGGACCACACGTTCGCCAATGAACCATACCGGCTGTACATCGAGCCGAAACCGGGTGGCGGTTTCTACGAGATCTTCGACAAGTCCGGAGACGGTGTGCGGCACGCCGTCGTCACGGCTGCGGAGCGCGGCGTGCTCCTTCGCTTCGAGGGTCCCCTGGGCCTGGCGGGCAATGCCCTGTTCATGGTCGCCACGTACGAGATCGAAGAAGTCGGCCTGGAGGGGACCTCCACACATCTCAAGGTGACCGTGCACGCCGCTGGAGAGATGCAGGAAGGGTGGGCAGAGACCGTCGAGGGAGTGTGGCACCACTTCATCGACGAGCGGTTCGTGCCCTACATGGAGGCCGGAGGGCGCGGCTCCGACGGAGGCTGAGCCCGCTTCCTACAGCTCGACGGCCACGTTGGGGTGGGTGAAGTGGAGGGCCACTCGAACAGGGCGTCCGAGGACCGCCTGCGCCGCCTCCTGGTACACGCGCGCCTGGACGTCGTAGGTCGCCGCCGTCTGCCCGACGGCCGTGGCGTCGATCAAGTGTGTCTTGAAATCGATGATGAGCGCGGCGCAGTCGCCGCCGGACTCAGTCGGACCAGCAACCGGCCGAAACAGGTCGAACGCCCCGAGACGCCATTCCCTCGATCCAGACAGGTGCAGGAACGGTAGCTCTCGCCAGTGCTCGCCGGCCACATAGTGTGCCCACTCGTCACTTCGGACGACAGCCGCGATCTCGTTCTCCAGGGCCTCCCGATATTCGGATCCGGGCTGCAGGAGCATCTCCGACTCGGGCGCATCGAGTCCGGCGATCGCTTCGCCGAGGATTCGGGCGAGCTCGGTCTCCTCCTCGATCTTCTCCAGAACGCCGTGAATCAGCGTCCCGCGCACGTTCGCCGGCAGGCGGTCTCCAGCCTCCGTGTCGGGTGCGAACTCGCGGGCCGGGATTACGCCGTGTCGGTAGCGGAGATTCCACGCCTCCGGGTCCAGTTCACGCATGCGCAGCTCTGTGGCTGACGTCGAAAAGCTGAGCGGTGGACGCTCGATGGGTTTCGTGATCGGTGGAGGCTCGCATTCCGCCAGTCCTTCCATCCACGAAAGGTGGACGGGCTGCGGGGTGAGCGTTTCCTGGATGGGATCGGCCTCGCGAAACAGGACCACCGTCGGACTGACGGGCGGCCCGTTGCCCCGCTCCGCCGGTGCCGACTCTTCGACCTCCGTCGCCGGACGAGGAGCGAACAGGCTGAACTGCCCCCTGTCGTCCTCGGGCGCGTGGTCGAGCCCGAAGGCATCCAGCTGGCGCCCCGTTCCCGTTCCCGAGTCGTCGTCACTGGCAGGCTCGGATCTCCGCGGCCTGGATGCGGTCCCGCCGGGCCCGTCCGATCCTCGGAGAGCTTCCGCCTCGTGGGATTCGATCGCACCGTCCAGGCCGGGCCGAAGCCAGCCGGCATATCCCTTCTCCTCGTTCGTGGGTCCGGAGATGATCAGCCGGTCCCTCGCCCGTGTCGCCCCGACGTACAGGAGCCGGGCCTCTTCGGCGTGGTCTTCGGCCAATGCCGTGTCGAACATCCGGAGCGACCGGGCACCCCGTTCGTTCTGATTCCCCATGAACACAGGCCCGAGAACTGGATCGCTCAAGAATGTCCCGCTCAGCCGGCGCCCCGTGTCCGGGCCGCTGCGCATCCCGGCCAGGACAATGACCGGCCACTCGAGTCCCTTGGCCGTGTGGATCGTGCTCAGCGTGACCGCATCATCATCCTGACTGGTCAACGGAGCCTGCGGAACGCCCGTGTCCTGGTCTCCCCACCGATCCCACAAGCGCAGAAAACCGCCGAGCGGAAGATGGCGGTAATCGTCGAGGAGAGCCTCGAATCGCTCGATGTTCGCCAGAGCCTCGGATGAGCGCTCGCGAATCAGGAGGTGAAGGCGGTAGCCCGTCTGGCGCAGCACCTGCTCGAGGATCTCGCCGTGATGCGCTCGATCGACCAGCCGATGCGCCTGGTCGACGGCATCCAGCCCGTCGCGCAGAGCGGAGAGCTCCACCGTATGTACGTGCTCACTCTCGGGTGCCGGAAACGCCTCGATCTCCCCACTCTCCACCAGTCGCAGGTACCCCCTCGCCTGCTCCAGGTACGACGGCCGTCCCGACGATCGCCGCACGCGCGGATCGATTCGTATCCGAGTCAAGACCTCGTCCCGGAGACCGACGAAGGGGGACCGCAGAAACGCGAACGCTCGCAGATCGTCGCTCCGGTTGTCGATCAACCGCAGGGCGGTCAACAGGTCGAGGATCTCCTGCCGACCGGTCAGATCGCCAGCGGAGCTGTTGTAGAACTTCACGTCGTACTGCCGCAGGCCCGCCTCGAGTCCCCGCAGGACTTCCCGCGTCCGGGCGAGGATCGCGATGTCGCGGAACCTACACGGGCGGAGCTTCCCCGACTCCGGGTCGCGGACCACGACGGTTCCTTCGAGCTGGCGGATGCGCGACGCGATGAGCCGGGCCTCCGACTCTTTCAAGTCGTTCCCGTTCTTGTCGTTCACGAGCCACTCGAGACCGGCCGCCGTAGTCGAGGGGAGCGCTGAACGCAGCTCCACGTAATCCACAGCGCTGCGGGGAGCCGCTTCGCGCAGCACGTTCGCCCGCTCCGTCATCACTGGCCCACACACCCGGTTCACGAATTCCACGACCCGGGGCTCGCTGCGGAAGTTGTGGCTCAGATCCAGCAGGCGACCACCCCGACTTAGCGCCTTTCCCACGTCGTTCCACACGCCGACGTCCGCGCCCCTGAACCGGTAGATGCTCTGCTTCGGGTCGCCGACGAGGAATAGCTGTGGTCGCTCGCCCGACCGGCCGACCGCGTGCCCTGACTCAGCATCCCCATGCGACGTCGGGAGCCCCGCGATGGCGAACGCGATATCCCTCTGGGCGGCATCCGTATCCTGGAACTCGTCGATGATCAGTATGCGATAACGAGCGCGTACGGCCTCGAGCGCCGGACGAGTGTCCGGACGCGTCAGCAGACGCCGGGCATCGAGGATCAGGCTGTCAAAGTCCCGCAGGTTCTCGGTCTCGAGCCATGTGAGCCATCGGCCGAGGGCCCGGTAGGCGTACCGATACAGGTAAGCGGCGATGCGCAGACCCTCTTCATCGTGCTCCCGCAAACGGGGATCGCTCTCCCCCACGCCGATCTTCTCCGCCAGCTCCCACAGTCGTGCCTCATCGATCCGCGGATCCGCTCCTGGTTCCGCAGTCAACCAGTTCTCGTACTGTCGAGAATGCCACCGTATGTCTCGCATCACCTCGCGCACGTTCCCGATCGCGCCCTTGTGGTGCGTGCCGTCGTACATCCCCATGAAACGTCTTACCAGGACCTGGGCTTCCGGCTCGACCGCAGAAAGGGCCCGCTTAAGCTCGTCCCTCAGGATCTCGTTCTGCTGAACCCTCGTCTCCCTCTCGTCCAGAACGCGAAACGTCGGGTCGATACCCAGCCGGAGGGAATGCTCTCGCAGCAGCTCGCCACAGAACCCGTGGATGGTTCCGACCGCGGCGTTGTCGATCTCCCAGCGCAGCTCGTCCGCCCGTTCGGAGGCCTCGATCTCCGCCCGCAGCTTCCGCTTCAGATCGTACGCCGCCTTTTCCGTGAACGTGATCGCGGCGATCTGATCGAGTCGGCAGGGCTCCTCGCAAGGCGGGAGGGAGACAGCGGGGTCTCCACGGCGACCCGCATCGAGACCCAGAATCCACAGGATCTTGCCGACGACCGTGGTGGTCTTACCGGTCCCGGCGCTCGCCGCGAGGAGGACATCCCCACACGCCGTGACGGCTTCGGCCTGCTCCTCGGTCCACTGCATGTTGCGGATCGCCATCGCCTACTCCGACAGCCGGTCGAATCGGTTGCCGTCGACCAGCGCGCTCGCGTTCCGCGTCACGTCCCGGCCCGGTTGCCAGTCCGCTATGGCCGCCGATCCAGCCTGCACCGCCTCGAACAGACCCGCCCGCACCCGGGCCGGAATCGAGAGCGCCAGTCGCAGGACAGGCTCCACCTGGCTCAGCTTGATCTCGTACTTGTTGGCGGGCTCTCCCGGCTTTCGGATTCCGCGGTACCGACCTGAATCCACGGAGCCCAGGCCGAGAACTTCGACCGCCTGCATGTAGAGAGCCGTCTGGAGAAGGGCGCCGTCCTTGTATCCCGTCTTCCGTGGGAGGCTGCTGAATCCGCTCTTGTAGTCGAGAACGCGCAGCATGCCCCCCTGCTCTCCCCCGTACCGATCGACACGATCGATGCGGCCACGGAGCAGAAGACGCGCCGGCCGGCCGCTCACATCCAGGCCCTCGATGGCCACTGGCGGCTCTCCCTCGAAGCCGAACTGGAGCTCGACGGCGATCGGCCGCTCACCCTTGTTGCTCGCGTAAGGCAGCTCCCACTCCAGGTAGGCGCGCACCCTGTCCCGCACGTCGTCCCGGGTGACTGCCCACAGGGCCTCGAGCCCGAGCCACTGGTCCCGTTCGGATTCGAGGTCAGCGATGACGCGGTCGGCGACACGCTCCAGCGTTTCGGCCGCACGCTCGTCGAATTCGGACGGCGGGTCGTCCAGCAGGGCCGCGTAGAACCCTTCCAGAATCCCGTGCGCCACATTGCCGAAGGTGAGAGCGCTCGTATCCTCCTCCGCCTCCGCCACTTCCTCGAGCTGAAGCACTCTCTCGAGCAGGAAATCGAATGGCCTCTTTCCGTACTTCTCCAACTGGCTGGAAGACCACAGGTAGTCGGGCTCGAACTTCCTTACCAGCTCCGCCATCACGACGGGGTCACGGAGCTTGCCATTCCACGCGTTAGGACGGAGCGAAATCGGACGTTCGGTTTCGATCACCGGCTGCGGATCCAAGACCACCGTCGCGTCTTGTTCCGCGGAATGACCCAGCTCTCTTTCAACTCGCACAAAGGGATCAAGCCCGCCGGAACGGAGCTCGTCGGCGAATGCACCCAGGACCCCGCGGCTGAGTAGGTCCGGATAGGCGGTGAGGAATTCTCCTCGGTCCCCGCCGCGCCTGACATTCCTTAGCCGCAGGACGTCGGCACGCTGCTGCTGCACCGGGCTGACAGGAGAGAGGTCGGAGGCTACAGCTTCAGTGGTCTCCAGGTCCAGCGTGCGCGGCAGCTCGAGGGCCGGATCGTGCTCCGGCACCATGAGTGACGGCAGCCGCGGGACACCGTTCGCGTCCGTGGTGCGGTAGGTGATCGTCACCCGACCTCCACGAGCCACGGAGCGCCACAGCGTCCGCTCACGACGCATGGCTTCCGCCCGGTCCGCCAGGGGGAGTCCTAGCTCGCGCAGCCGGGACCGCTCTTCGTCCCCGAACACGCCGAGGGACGTGGGGGCTCGGGGGAAGACGCCATCGTTGGCATGCACGATGAACGTGTAGCGGAACGGGCTGAGGGCCGCCTGGTGTGCCTCCAGCACCTGGACTCCCTCCTTGAGGGGAGTCGACAGCGCCAACTCGTTCGCCTCCAGCAGGCGGCGCAGGCGCTCATACCACTCGGCGGGCTCGAGAGGCTCGTCGGATCGTACCAGGTCCTTCCACTCCCGAAGCAGCCGCTCGACGTGCTCGACCCCTCGCTGATCGAGGCGCACGATGTCCCAGCGGTCGCCGACCGGCAGACACAGCCTGGACCGCATCTCGAATCGCCGGCCACTCAGGATCTCGAGCGTCAGATCGATCCAGTCTCCCTCAGGACGTGGCCCGGCCAGGGCACCT
Organism: Akkermansiaceae bacterium; assembly: GCA_964195715.1. Taxonomy (GTDB): domain Bacteria; phylum Gemmatimonadota; class Gemmatimonadetes; order Palauibacterales; family Palauibacteraceae; genus Benthicola. The sequence goes on from CAXMRU010000143.1 coordinate 8,513, forward strand.
GCCTCACGGAAGAACTCTTCGAAAAGGGGAATATCCACACGCAGGCGGGCCGGCGAGATTCCCTTCCGCTTCCATCGCCAGCCTTGCTCACCTTCGACGTCCCGTGCCAGGCGGGTCAGTCCGTCGCTCCACTCCGTCCGTCCAGCGAGTCGTCTGGCCACCGCGAGCACGTCGATCGGCCTCAGGTCGACACCCGGGGAGAAGTATGGACCGGCCAGGACCTGCCTCAGCCGGTCGTACGTCCATCCGTCCGCCTCCGCGCGGAGAAGCTGGAGGAGTGCCTTGAGCGCCGGGATTTCGGCAAGCACGCTTCGCAGCCTGGCCGTCGACGGAACGCCTGCCAGCTCGAGCGCGGTGTGCATGAGCCGGGTGTCCTGGTGACCCGAGCGGGCCACGATCGCCACCTCGTGTGGCGCCGCTCGCCCTTCTGCCAGCAAGCACTTCACTCGCCGGGCCACCCAGGCGGCCTCACGCACCGAATCGGGAACCGGTTGGACGGTGACGCTTCCCTCACCTGGACCAGGCTGATCAGGGTCGGTGTCTCCGGCGGTCCCCGCAGGTGCGGCGTCTTCCAAAACCGACGCGCGCTCGATCGTTTCGCTACCGCCCGTGGCGAGGTCATCCCACTCTGAGGGTTCGTCCTCGAACGGCAGGTAGATGCGGACCTCGACGTCGTCCTGCTCCGCAAAGGCACGGAACAGACGCTGCCTCGATCTGAGGGAGGTGATTCCGAAAATGTGCAGGCGCCTGGCGCCACCGAGCGCCTCCCGCAACCCGCCCGACTCGATGCTCTCCGAGACCATCGCGTGGATCGACCTCGGATCGTAAAGGTCTCGGTTCTCCAGCTCCGAGAGAAAAGACTCGTACGTGTCCGCCACCCAGGCATTACGACGTCGCGTGAACTCATCTCCATCAAGCTGCTCGAGGGCCTGGCGCAGCCACTTCGGGCTCACTCCCTCCGGAAGAAGCTCGCTGAACACCCGGTCCAGCATGTGCGTGCCCGATGGCCCTCGGTCGCGACCCGCCCTACGCACTCCCACTCGCAGCGCCGTCTGACCGGCCAACCGGGCTACCAGCATTCGGCCCGTGAGGATGCCCACCGGCCTGGCCTCGATTCCGAACATGCGGCGGAGATCCGAGAAGAACGCGATCGGAGGATTCAGCCACCCGGGGACGCCTCTACCACTCGCCATCTCGAGCAGCGCGTCGCGCTGAACGCGGTGGGAGAGAAGCATGTAGGCCGGAAAGTCGCGCGGCCCTGTCCGTCCGGCGACCTCGGCGAGGAAGCTCTCCACGCATGCCGACCACAGGGCGGCGTTCGAGTCGGAACGGATGAGTCGCAAAGGCATTCGCGGAACATACCACGCCTATCCGACACCGGGCAGACCCTCGACGTGCTGATCTTCGGCGCCGTGGAGGCGCTCGTTCACTCGGTCGCTACCGGACTCGCCCTTGCGCCGGACGCTCTAAGGAATTATGGTCATACTAGTCTTTATGACCATAATATTAACAGGAGGAACAGGGTGTCCCGAACACTCTCCGTAGCGCAGGCCAAGGCCACGTTCGCCGCGTGCGTTCGCTGGGCCGAGGATGGCGAGCCGATCATCATCAGCCGGCATGGCAAGCCCGTCGCGGCACTGGTCATGGCGGAGGACGTGGAGCGCCTTCAGCGCTTGCGGTCGGCCGGCCCCGAGGGTGGACTTGCCAGTCTGGCAGGAGGTTGGAAGGGTTCGGACGAGCTCGCGCGTCTCGTCCGTCGGGGCGGACGCTCCGGCTGACGCAGAGGATACATCAATCCCGCTGGATCGCCGGCGACCGTCCGCGAGGCGGCCCGTCCCGGCGATGGAGACACGTGTCCCTTATCGTGACAGCCTACCTGTTTCATGCTGACGCCATCGTCGAGGCGCTGAGAAGAGAGCCTCGCGAGGCATACCTGGAGTGGCTTCGCTCCCTCCCGCGAGAGGAGCAGTTCACGAGTGCCGTGTCCGTCGCCGAGCTGTATCGCGGTGCCGATGAGTCGAGGGATCGGACAACCCACCTCAGCCATATCGAGGAGCGAGTCCTCCCAACCCTCACCGTGCTCCCGTTCGACGTGGCGGTGGCCCGACGGTTCGGTGAGCTGAGAGTCGCGGTGTCGGAAACGGAGGGTCTGTCGAATCGTGAGCTCCAGGTCGCGGCGACGGCCTTGCACCACGGGCTCGAGATCGTCACGTCACGCACCGGACGGTTCCGCAGGATCCCCGGCCTCGGCGTGCGCGCCCTTCCCCGGTCCCGCCGGACAGGCTGACTCCGCGCGCGAGGCCTTGATCCCTCCCCCACAGCGATCATTCTGATTACTCTGGTAACAGCCGGAGGCGGAGTCGCGTGAAACGTCGCCCGCCCGGCGCAGACGCACGCGCCGGACCGAGATTCGAACGTGAGGAGGCAGAGATAGCTGAGACCACGCAGCACCTTCCCGGGACTTTCTGCTGGGTGGAACTCGGATCGATCGGCCAGAACGCGACACGCTCCTTCTACACAGAGCTGTTCGGGTGGAGCGCGCACGGGCAGGAGATGCCGACGCATACCGGCCTGTATACCAGTTTCATGCTCGGCGAGGTGCCGGCCGGCGGGATGATGGCGATCCAGGAAGACTGGGGAGAAATGCCGCCGCACTGGGTCACTTACTTCGCAATCGACAATTGCGACGCGTGCGTCGCGAAAGCCCAGGAGCTCGGCGCCAACGTGATTGCGCCGCCGATGGACATCCCGGCAGTCGGGCGTCTCGCGTGGCTGGTCGACCCGCACGGTGCAACATTCGCGGTGATCGACCTGGTCGAGCGCTAGCCGGACCGCCCGGGGCTCCCCACCGACCTGCTGCTCAGGGCCAGCGCCAGCCGTTCTCCCTCAGCCGCCGAAGGGCATCCAGCGTATCGGCGGGGAAGTCGGATTCGAGCATCCAGTCCACGTAGTCCGGGTGGTTCCGCACGGGCTCGCCGGCATGCTTGCCGAAGCCGAACACCACCTGGCCCGCCTCGTTCACGCGAAGGCGTCGGGATCGATCCACCTCGCCCCTGGGCCGGCTGCGATCCAACAGGTCGTGGTCCTCGAGCCCCCATGTCCGCTTCATGGCCGTTAACAGTGGCAACAGGGCCTCGGCATCCGATAGTGCATGGTGGGCATCTTCAAGACCGTGCCCCAGGAAGCGCTGAATGGCCATCTCCAGTGTGCGCCTCTCCGACTCGGACCATACCCGGAAGAGGTCGATCTCCGATACGGTTGCAAGATCTAAACCGGGTTCGCCGGCCCGCCGGAGCTCGGCGTCGAGCATCACGGTGTCGTAGCGCCGAGAGTTGTAGCCGAGAAGCACCGCGTCGTCGACCATTTTCTGGATGCGCGCAGCGTGCAACGCAAACGGATCGCAGTGAGCCACATCCGCATCGCGGATCCCATGCACGGCCGTCGCCCGGGTGGGGATCGGCCCCCCCGGATGGAACCGCTCGTGCAGTAGAACCATGCCGTCAGCGGCCCGCACGAAGGCGAGCTCCACGATGCGATCCCGACGAGGATCGAGACCGGTAGCCTCGATGTCGAAGGCCACGATTCGTTCGAGCATGTGGAGCCTCTCGATCGGGGTTCACAAGGCACTATTACACATTACTGCATCGGGTCCGCCAAGTCTCATCTCCTGGGGCCCATGATTTGCGTGAGTTGTACTGTATGACCTCATCTCTCTCTTGTAGCCGTGACTTCGGCCGGCGGCGGGGCATGATCTGCGTGATTGCCTCCAGCGCCCTGGTCGCCTGCGGTGACGACCCCGGCGGGCCCTCCGATCCCGCCGGAGGGACACCGGATACACCCGCGGTAGCCACCGTTGCCGTTACACCACAGTCGTCCACCCTGCTGGTGGGCGACACGATTCGCCTGTCCGCCGAAGCACGAGACTCCGCTGGACAGCTCCTGCCGGACCGCACGATCTCGTGGTCGACCAGCCAACCGGACATCGCCAGCGTCAACGTCGCTGGAACGGTCGTCGCGATGTCCGCGGGTGAAACGATGATCGGAGCGACGTCGGAGGGAATCATGGGCGTGGCTCTGGTAACGGTGGCCGACGCTCCGGTAGCGACAATCCTCATTACGCCCTCCGATACCGCTCTCGAGGCCGGAGCTCTTCTCGAGCTCGCTGCGGAGCTTCGTGATGCCAGGGGACGTACGCTCTCGGATCGGGACATCACCTGGACGAGCACTAACCCGGCTGTGGCCACCGTGTCAGAACTGGGACTCCTCCAGGCCGTCGAACCGGGAGCGACCACGGTGACCGCCGAATCCGAAGGCGTGACCGGGATCGCCGCGGTAACCGTCGTGCACGCGCCCGTGACTTTAGTAGGTGCCGGCGACATCGCGGACTGCGAGACCCCATGGGATGAGGCTACCGCGGATCTCCTGGACACGATCGAGGGCACCGTCTTCACTCTCGGCGACAACGTGTACGAGGACGGGACCGAGCAGGAATATTCGGACTGCTACCACCCCAGCTGGGGCCGCCACAGGGATCGCACGTATCCGGCGGTAGGCAACCACGAGTACCACACCCCTGGGGCGGTGCCCCACTTTGCCTACTTCGGCGCCAGGGCCGGCGATCCGGACAAGGGCTACTACTCCTATGAGACCGGCGCCTGGAAGGTGATCGTCCTCAACAGCAACGCGGCCCGGGTAGCGGTCGACGCCGGGTCGGCCCAGGAGCAATGGCTGCGCGCCGAGCTCGCCGCCAGCGACCACAAGTGCACGCTTGCCTACTGGCACCATCCGCGCTTCAGCTCTGGTGTGTACGGCGACGACGACCGATTCGACGCTTTCTGGCAGGCCCTGTATGAGTACCAGGTAGAGCTCGTGCTTGTCGGGCACGAGCACCACTACGAGCGCATGGCACGGCTCGATCCCGCGGGAGATCTCGACCCCGAGAACGGGATCCGGCAGATCATCGCAGGCACTGGCGGCCGTTACCTGCGGCCGACGGGTGTCGCGCGGCCCGGGAGTGAGGTTCGCGACTCCGGGACGCACGGTGTTCTCCGCCTCACGCTCCGCCACGACAGCTACGAGTGGACGTTCCTGCCGATAGCGGGCCAGGCCTTCTCGGACGAAGGATCGAACGTCTGCAGGTAGCTGCGGGCTCTGGTTCCGCTCGTTCAATCGCACGTGGAGCGACCGTATCGGACCGTGCGGGCTCTTGACAGATTGATCCCACCGGGTCGAAGTTTTTCAAATGGTTAGGCCTGTCCCGCCTATATCCGCTGAGCCCGGAGGGCACAGCATGATCCACCATCGTTTGATCGCCGCGGCGGTCATCATCTCCACTTTCAGCATGGTTTCCACGTCTCAAGCACAGGTCCAGAAGACACTCGGCGTGCGCGGCGGGGTTTCGGTCGCCTCGGCCAACATCGATGACATCGACGGGACCTTCGACCAAGACAACCGGACCGGCTTCGCCGGAACGCTGTTCTTCAACGCAGGCAAGGGGATCTTCTCCCTGCAGCCCGAGCTCAGCTACATCCAGAAGGGTGCGGCGGAAAGTGGCGAATCCAACCAGACCGAGCTGACGTACCTCGAGGGTGCCCTCCTATTGAAGGCGGGCCTGCCGCTCGGGATCGCCAGGGCCGGTATCTTCGGGGGCATCGGCGCCGATTTCGAGATGGATTGCAAGGTCGTAGAGGGCTCGCAGTCCGCGAGCTGCTCCGACCTCGGGCTGGACACCAAGAGCCCCGACTGGAACGCGCTGTTCGGTCTCGACGTCGCGGTGTATCTGGGCTCGATCTCGCTGTGGGGCGACGGCCGCTACGCCGTGGGCCTGAGCGACATCGCCGACATCGAAGACGTCAGCTACAAGAACCGCGCGTGGATCTTCTCTGCCGGCATCGGCTTCGCGCTGTAGCGCCATCCGCGTCCCCGTTTCGGGGAGACAAAGCCGGATCGCGAGAAGCCCGCTGGCTGGACGCCGGCGGGCTTTCTCCATCCCGGGCGCAACGGCCCGCGAAACCTGTTCCCGCTCCACGTGTTTATCCATACGTTGGTTTGCAGGATTGACCCGCAGTCCGACCCGCGAACGGGAGGAGCCCGCATGGGACTCGACAGCACGCCGGTCATCAAGGGACCGTTCCCGAGTCCGGACAGGGACGGAACCGGCGAGTCGTCCGCCCCTCCGTCGACAGGAGGAGCTGCGGTCCTCCTGCACCTGACGGGCCCGCACCGGGGCACGCGGCAGCGCCTCACGGAAGCCGAGGCCCTGGTCGGCACGTCCCCCGACGCCGTCGTTCACTTCCCCGTCTATTCCGACCCGGCCGTGGCACGCAGACACGCGCTGCTCGTCCGGACAGAAGATGGCTGGACCGTGCGCGAAGAGGAGGGACAGGTCTACCTCAACAGCGCTGACGTTCCGGGCCTGCACGGGCGAGAGGCCCTCGCGCCCGGAGACATCATCGAGATCGGATCCGGCGGCCCGGTGCTCCGATTCGTGATGGAAACGCACGACTCCGCACCGTACAAGTCGATGAAGGAAGCGTTTCAGGACTGCGTGGACTGCGCCAGGCACGGCCGCGGTGGCTTCGTGCGCCGCTTCGCGCTGCTGCTGCGGTCCCTGCCCCGCGAGCTCCTGACCCGAACGGCTCCTCGAACGCGCCTCGCGGTTTCCGGCCTGCTGGTCCTGGTGGTGGCCTCGGTGGGCACACTGGCGGCCTACGGACTGAGGCTCGAGCGACGTATCGAGGCGGAGGAGCGACGGAGCGCGACCGTGGCCGAAGCCCTCGGCAGCCTCACGGACTTGCCGGCCGGCGACCCGGAGCTCCGCGTCCTGGTGGGAGAGCTCGAGGCCGTTCTCACACATCGCATCGAGGCGCTGGAGGCCCTGAGCGACGCGGGACGGCGGGTCGTGATGGCAGCGTCTTCGTCGGTGATGTTCGTTCAGGGCGGGTACCACTTTCTGGATCCCGAATCGGACCGTCCGCTGCGACTTCTCCTGGGACGGACCGGGGCTCCCCGGATGGGCCCGAATGGCATGCCCCTCACGACGCTCGAAGGGGACGGTCCTGTGTTCGAATTCCAGTTCACGGGCAGCGCCTGGCTGGCCACCGTGGATGGCCTGCTCATCACGAATCGCCACGTAGCCATTCCCTGGAGCGCGAATGAGCAGGTTCGTCCCCTGTTCGAACAGGGGTACCGCCCGGTCGTCAGGCTTCGCGGCTACCTTCCGGACCAGGCGGAACCGATCGAGCTGGAGTTCGTGGCTGCAAGCGAGGAGATGGACCTGGCGGTCGTTCGCGCCCCGGACCTGGTGGGTCGGGAGCCTCTCGAGCTGGCGGAGACGAACCCGAGCCCCGGCCAGCCGATCCTGGTTCTCGGCTACCCGGCAGGAATCGACGCGCTCCTGGCCCGTTCGGGCGCCATGTTCGTCGATTCGCTCATGCAGCGACGGCCTGATTTCTGGACGGTCGTGCAGAGGCTCTCCGAAGCGGGGTTCATTCGACCCCTGGCGACGCAGGGCATCGTCGGGCAGGTCACGCCGTCGACGATCGCGTATGACGCGGAAACCACCCGGGGAGGCAGCGGCGGTCCGGTCCTGTCGCTGGACGGACAGGTCGTGGCCGTCACTTTCGCGATCATGGCCGACTTCGGAGGCTCCAACCTGGGCGTGCCGGTCGAAGAGGTGTCCCGTCTGCTGGCCAAAGCATCGCAGGAGCCCAGAGACGGGGCCGGATGATTGGCCGTGCGGCTATCGCTCTCGCCCTCTCGCCCGCTGTCGCAGTAGCTGCAGGAACTCATTCCTCTGGACCGTCGAGGCGTTCCGCCTATACCGATAGGGCGAGCAGCTGTTGACCGGAGCGGTGCCGGACAGAAACAGCTCGGGTCGCCCCGAACACCCCGGCCCCGCGCGAAGACCCGTTATGGGATCCACATCCACGACTTCGAGCCCGGCCGGCCGAATGAAGCCCGAGGACCCCCAGGGTCCATGGCCCCCGTAACGGCCCGTTGCCGCAGTCATGAAACGGGCGAAGATCGGAAGCGCTACGCGGGAACCCGACAATCCGAGGCTCTGGCCGTCGTCGAAACCTACCCAGACAGCGACTGCGAGCGTCGGCGTGTACCCGATGAACCAGCCGTCCCGAAAACCGTTCGTCGTGCCTGACTTCGCGGCCACTACTCCGTCGAATCCCAGCGCCCGCAGGCTGCGGCCCGTGCCGCGCTCGACAGCGCCCCGCAGGGCGGACGTGACGAGGTAGGTCTCCGCCGGCGACGCCACGGGGTGGGTGCTGACCTCGCGGACCGTCACCACTTCTCCGTCCGGTTCCAGGATGCCCAGCACCGATCGACTGTCGGCCCGATAGCCGCCCGTCGCGAGGACTCCGTACGCCCGCGCCATCTCGAGCGGCGTGACCTCGAAGGCGCCTAGCGCGATGCTCGGATATGGCTTCACCGGACTCTCGATTCCGACCTTGCGCGCGGTTTCGACGATCCGCTCGGGTCCGATCTCAAGACCGAGTCGCGCGAACGGCACGTTCAGTGATCGTTCCAGCGCTTCGCGCAAGGACACTCGGCCGTGGAATCGGCCATCGTAGTTGACGGGCTGCCACGGGCCGGCCGGGGTCTCGACCTCGAGCGGCTGGTCCGACAGG
>CAXMRU010000144.1:0-3564 GCA_964195715.1 Akkermansiaceae bacterium
GGGACTCGGGGCCGACATCATCGCGGGCTTTCCGGGAGAGACCGACTCCGACCACGCCGAGACCCGGGCTCTCGTCGAAGAGCTGCCATACACATACCTGCACGTGTTCCCGTACTCGGTGCGCGAGGGGACCCACGCCGCCAGGTTCTCCGATTCAGTGGCGGCGCATGTTGCGGCCGAGCGATCGCGCGAGCTCCGTGAGATCGGAGTCGACAAGGGCAGGTCGTACGCTGGAACGCGAACGGGAGAGGAAGCGCTCGTGGCGGTCGAGACGGCAAACAACGGCCTCACCGGAGACTATCTCCGCGTACGTGTCCACGGGGCGACCAAACCGGGCCGGCTCGTCCGTGCCCGGCTTTCGGGAGGCGCGTCGGACCTGAGCGCAGTCGCCGGGGCCACGGGCCGGGCGGCGCTACCCGTGCTGGCCGCGACTATCCAGGGATTGTCAGCGACCTTGTAGGGTACCGTCTCAGGAACACAGCTGCCATTCGAGCGTCAGCTACCACCACCACCACCATCCGAGATCCCGCCGCGATCTGCAACGGTTGCAGGGCCATGCGACTCCGTTCAGGCCCATTGTCGTTGCATTAGCCGGGCAGGTCAGGGATCGCCTCCCTCTCGTAGTCAGCGATCATCCCTTCAGATCAACGGTTTCGAGCCGGTCGGTGTCCCGTCTGAGCGATTCTCCGGGCCTGAGTGTGGGCTGGCCCGGCTCCTGCCACGAGTAGCCTCGCGATCGTGCGCCCGTGAGCCAATCGAAGCGGCGCGGTCACCTTTAGCAGGGTTCTTCAGCAATCTGTCAGGACCAGGAGGATCCGATGATCAGAGATTCGCTCGCGATACCGGGTCGTTCGCTGCGATGGAGCATCGCGCTGGCACTTGTGTCAGTAGCTGCAGTGCAAAGCCATGCACCTGCCCAGGACATCTCGGAGTCCCTGAGCAGCCTGAACGAGGAGAATGGGAAGTTGTACATCGGCCCGCTGTCGACCGGGCTCGCGGCAGCACTCAACTCAGGGTTCTATCACACAGCCGAGGTCCATGGCGTGCTGGGCTTCGATGCCGGCTTCCGGGTGATGGGCTCGTTCGTGCCCGACGACCTGGACACCTTTGCTCCGGTCCTTCCCGACTCGGTCGAGGTCGAGGGCAGGACGTTCTTCGATCCGTACGCCCCGGCTAACGGTGCGCCCGTGCTGTCTCCCACCGTGACGGGGAAGGGCGACGGCGTCCTTCTCGTGCCCCAGGGTGAATTCAGGGATTCTCTCATCGCGCTGGGAGAGAATCCCGCCGACTACGCCATTCGGTTCCCACAGGGCTTCGACATTCCGATCGCCCCCTACGCCGCGATTCAGGGCGCGCTGGGCATTCCGTTCGGGACAGAGCTGGTCCTGCGTTTCATCCCCAGCTTCACGCCGAGCGATGACGTGGGCTCGATAAGCATGATCGGCGGAGCTATCAAGCACTCGCTGGACCAGTGGTTCTCAGACGACCCACCCCTGCATGTGGCCGTGGCGTTCGGGTTCCAGCACTTCAAGGTCGGCGATTACCTCGATGCGAACTCGACCCAGTTTTCCCTGATCGCGAGCAAGAAGTTGTCGCTGATCACCCTGTACGGTGCGGGAACGCTGGAGAGCGCCAACCTGGACGTTTCCTACGAGTTCGAGCCCGACGTCATCGCCGACGTGCCGGTCGAGCTCGAGAAGATCGAGTTTACCCAGGAAACCCCGAACGACGCGACGTTCAAGCTGGGCGCAACGCTCGCCCTCGGACCGGTGGGTCTCAACGCGGAGTACACAGTGGCTTCGCGTGACGTATTCACTGCCGCTCTCATTTTCGGCACCTTCTGATCGCGCGGAGGGAAGGCGAGACACGTTCAGGAGAGGCCGGGCGCTAGGCGTCCGGCCCCTCAGGTCTGTAACTTGTCCGAGGTCCTTGGCAGGGTTCTTCAGCAACCTGTTAGTCTTTCGCGTTGGATTCCACCAATGGGTTGGAGGCCACGATGAGAGCCATGGTCCTCGATCGGGTCGCTCCGATGGCCGAGAAGCCCCTGCGCCTGGTCGAGCTTCCCGATCCCCTGCCGGGTACCGGAGAAATTCGTGTTCGCGTGCGTGCCTGCGGCGTGTGCCGCACGGACCTGCACGTCATCGAGGGCGACTTGCCCGAGCACACACTGCCTATCATCCCCGGTCACCAGGTGGTGGGCGAGGTGGACTCGCTCGGCCCCGGCGCCGGCGCGTTCGCGCCCGGCGATCGCGTAGGGATCGCGTGGCTGCGAGGCACGTGCGGTGACTGCGTTTTCTGCCGCCGCGGAGACGAAAACCTGTGCCCGGATTCTCGCTACACGGGTTACCACGAGCACGGAGGCTACGCCGAACTGGCGATCGTACCGGAAGATTTCGCGTACCCGATTCCGGACGGCTTCGATGACCTTCAGGCGGCGCCGTTGCTGTGTGCCGGCATCATCGGCTACAGGGCCCTCCAGCGGGCGGACTTACCTCCGGGAGGAAGGCTCGCTCTATACGGATTCGGTTCATCCGCGAGCGTAGTGATCCAGATTGCGCTGCAACGCGGCCACGAAGTTCACGTCGTGACCAGGGGTGAGAGTCACCGTCGGCTGGCCCGGGACATGGGCGCGCATTGGGTCGGCGGACCCGGGGAGTCGCCGCCCGTAGAGATGGACAGCGCGATCATTTTTGCTCCCGCGGGCGAGATCGTGCCCGATGCGCTCGCGTCCCTGGGCAAGGGCGGTACCGTCGCCATGGCCGGCATCTACATGACGCCCGTGCCGGAGCTGGACTACGAGGCACACCTGTTCCACGAGAAGAACTTGCGGAGCGTGGAATCCAATACGCGTGAGGACGGAAGGGGGTTGTTGAGGGAGGCCGCGGAGGTGCCCGTGCAAGCTCGGGTCACTCCATTCCCGCTCGAGGAAGCGAACGAGGTACTGGTCCACCTTAAGAACGACGAGATTGACGGAAGCGCCGTTCTAGTCGTGGACTGAATGCGCGTTCGAGTGCAGGAAATCAGCAACCTGGACTGACGCGACTGACGTGCCGCCCGGAGCTTATTGTCGGCCTGCTGCCAGCCGATTCACGAGCCGTGTGACCCCCGGGAATTGACGAGAGGTTGATTCCGGGCGTCAGAGTTGTATCATTATGGCCTCGATCGTAGCATCGACCGTGAGGCGGTCGTGATCGAGCCGACCCGCGGCTCCGCCGGGGATTTCCCTCAGGACCGTCGGGTTTCAACGTGTAGCCCCATGCTGCTTCTGTTTCGATCCTCATGATCGCGGCGGCGGACGGTGTGGCTGTTTTGTATCCTTTGACCTGCCGGCATCCGTGCAGGTCGATCAGCAAAGAACGGATTTGAAGTGACGAACGAAGCAACCCTCGGGGTGCTGGAAGTCCTCGGCGGAAAGTCGGGATTCATCCGGCGGAAGCACGCGAGTTATACGCCTAGCGACGACGACATCTACGTCGGCCAGCGACTGATTCACAAGCACAAGCTGCGCTCGGGCGACGAGATCACCGGCGAGGTCGGCAAGCCGCCGGGCAACGGAAAGAGCCC
>CAXMRU010000145.1:0-6522 GCA_964195715.1 Akkermansiaceae bacterium
CGGAAGTGAACCGGGACCCCGGCATCGGCCCGCAGGGGGTCTTCGGCGACCGGTTGGGTGCCACCCTGGAGTCGTTGCATGCCCCCAGGAGTCAGGAAGGCGAGATCCGCCCCGATGTCGTAGGACACGAAACCCTCGAGCCCGGTCTCCGGGTCCCCGGCGACCGCGGCCGTCAGATCGCCCGCTCGCGTAGTAGCCAGGAACCACACCTCCGATCGGTCTGTGCCCGCCTCTCGGAAACGGAGCGTCTCGTACGCAAATTCGATGGCCGCCGTGAGGTCGGGGGCGTCCGGGATTCCCGAGACCGCATACCGCGCGTCTTCCTCGTTGATCTCGCGCTCCCAAGCGAGGAATCCCTGGAAACCGGGGTTGAACCGGTCTCCGGCGGCTCGCATGCGAGTGTCCATGCGGCGGAAGTGGTTGTCCTCATACAGGAAGTCGAGGACGCGGCGTGACTGATACAGGTAGGCGAGTCGTCCGCCCCCCACTCGCATCAGCTCGCTCGGCATGGTGAATCCGCTCGCGTCGGCGAGGTTTTCGAGAATCCGATAGTCCCCGAGGGACCTGAACCCAGTTTTCGACACTGGCGCGAAGTGGAACACGCGCGGGCCCTCGGGCCGGTAGTAGGCCCAGGTCTCGTTGAGGTCCATGAAAGGCGCGACGGTGACCAGGGATTCGCCCATGCGGATGTAGATCAGGCCCCGGTCGTCGATCTCGAGGCTGTCCGCCCGGCCGAGGCGGTCGGCAAGGTCGTCCGTGAGGCGGGACGTCCTGATGTAATAGAGGCCACGGGCCTGGTGCAGGCGGGCGTAGTGGATCTGCAGTCGCTCCTCGGGGCTGACCGCCATCCGGAACGCGCGCTCTTCGACGAAACGACGAACCTGGTCGCAGGCCTCAGGGCCAGCCTGCAGCTTCTCCCACGTCGCCTGCTCATCGGGCGTGGCGAGGCCGCGCAGGTCCTCCCATATGGCACGCCGCGTCGGAGTATCCATTCGCTCGCACGCCTGCCAGAATGCGGCCCCTCCGTCCGCGCGGCGCTCCTCGAACGTGCCGGGGATGCCGGGTCCCGACGGCGGCGCCTGGAGGAGGATCCGGGAACGCTCCAGATCGACCCGCGGACGAAGTGTGCCGTCGGGATCCCACCGCGCCGGCAGGGCGTCGAGCGCTGAGCGGTACTGGTCCGCCCGCCTCCACAGAACGGCTACCGCTACCGAGTCCGCGTCAGTAACCGGCCCGCCCCTCTGCTCCCACTTCCGCAGCGCTCGGCGCACATCCGACACGTCGGGGTGGTCGCGATACAGGGAAAGATACGAGGCGATGTGCCTCGGGATGGTGTCCCGAGGGGCACGTGTCGCCGCGTTCGCGTGCGTCCCGTCAGCTGGCGCGGCGAGAACTGCAACGGCAACGAGACCGGCGGCCGCGATCCGCACTCCCCAACTCGAGCCCCGCGTCCTCCCGATCATGCTTCCTCCGTCACATCTCCCCGATACCCCACTGGTCTTCCAACGCTTGCAGCAGCGCTTCCGGGTCGCGGCCTTCCTCGATCAGGGGAGCGAGGACGTCCTCCGCCTCCGCCTCGCGGCCCAGGTCCTGGAGCAGGGAACCCAGGAGCAGGCGGGCAGCCAGGTACGACGGTCTCAGCTCCAGGGCGTCTCTGGCCGATCGCTCGGCCGCCGCTGGCTCTCCGAGGAGCTTGAGTGCTACAGCCTCGCCGTACTTCGCCGGAACCCACTGCGGCTTCTGCATCAGTGCGACACGGAATCTCTCCAGCGCCTTCTCCGGTCTCCCTTGAGTCAGGTCGCAGACGCCCAGATTGGCCTGCGCGGCGACCTCGTACGGATACGACCGACCCAGATTGAAGTACGGCTGAATGCGCCGGAAGTTCGACTCCCGCGCGACCTGGAACAGGAATGCCTCGAACTCGGAGCGTGCTCCCCCGGCGTCACCAACCCTCAGCAATCGAAGTCCCCTCCGGAACCGGCGTGTCTTCCAGTGCCACCAGCGACCGGGCAGGAAGAGGAGCAGCAGGAACAGCACCAGGACCCACCCGGGCGGGCGGAAGAGAAGGAGGATCAGCAGCAGGGCCAGGGCGGCGATGAGAGCTGGAGCGACCAAGGGTTCGCGCGTGCCTCCCGAGCGTTTATGATGTGAGCCGTGATCCGCTATCATTACCATACAGCGCCGCGCGACATCCCGCGCCTCGAAGTGAAGAAGGGCGACACGCTGGTGCACGCCTACAGCGACACGTCTGTCGAAGAACTGATCGAGTGGGGGAGCTCGCACGGGCTCAAGGCCGAGTGGATCGATCGGCGCAACGCTCTGCCTCACTACGACCTGTTCGGGCCGTCGGTGGAGTGGGCCGGAGAAGGCGTGACCCGGGCAGAGCTGGTGGCGGACCTCAGGATGTGGCGGGAAAGGCGGACAGAATGATCTCCGTTTTCGTGACGGCCGTCTCGATCGGGCTCCTTATCCAACTCGGCTACGCACACCGAAGGGCCGTCCAGCGTCTCCGCCTGCGGGACGACCAACGCCCCGCGGCCCTCGCCAGCTGTCCGCCGGTGACGGTGATCCGGCCCGTCAAGGGAAAGGACGTCGAGCAGGAAGCCAACTTCCTGGCGGCTCTCGACACCGGCTACCGCGGAGAGATCGAGACGATCTTCGTTCTCGAGGATGAGGACGATCCGGCCTATTCTCTCGTCCGAAGAACTATCGAGGCACACGAGAACTCCGGCGGGCACGGCACGGCCCGGATACTCCTGGCGGGGGCGCCGCCGGCCGGCCGCACCGGCAAGATCAACAACATGATCGCCGGCGAGGCTGAAGCGCGGGGTGACATCATCGTCTTCGGTGACTCCGACACCAGGCCTGACGCCGCCGTGCTCACGAACCTGATCGAGCACCTCGTGGCGGACGATTCCGCCGGCGCAGCGTTCGCCCCGGTCGTCAACCCATGCCGCCCGCGTTCGGCCGGGGACATAGGGTACGCGATCATCCTGAACGCCTATCTCGTCGCCGGAATGGAGGCGGAGGTCGGCCCACGGCGTACTCTGCCCTTCCTCATGGGACACATGATGGCTTTCCGCCGCACGGCGCTTCACGCCATCGGCGGAGTGAAGTGTGCGGACGGCCAGCTGGTGGACGACATGTATCTGGGCGCTCGCATCGTCGAGGCCGGCTACGACAACGTCATGGGCACCCACTCGCTCCAGGTCATCAACCACGGCCTCGGCCTCGCCGGCTTTCTGAAGCTGTGGCGCCGATGGTTGTTCTGCGGACGCGGGGGGATCCCGTCCTCCTTCGTGCGTCCGTTCGTGGCGCGTGCAGTCAGCTACTTCGTCTCTCTCGGGCTGGCCATCACCATGCTGGCCACCGGACATGCCTGGCTCGCCGCGCTCCCCGCACTCGTCTGGATCCTGGAGGGACTGCATTACGTGAGACTGCATCGACTGGTCGGAGGCGCGGCCGTACCGCCACGGTACGTGTGGATGGCGTGGATGCCCTACCTCACGACCATCCCGATCGGTCTGTCAATGTTGATCCGGCCGGAGCTCGAGTGGCGGGGACACACGTATCGCCTCGACGCGTCAGCCCGCATACGGTCGACTCCACCCCCCGTGTCACCACGGTCCGTTCCGCCGCCGGGAGATAAGCCGTGATCGACCGGGAAGGTCGTCTCGGACGGCGGCTCGGAACCTGGGTGGTGTGGTCTGCCCGGCACGCCCGCCTGGTGGTCGTGCTGGCGTTCGGCCTGGTCGTCCCTCTGCTGTGGTATAGCTACACGCACCTGCGCGTCGACGCCGACACCCGAAACCTGGTCTCGGATCAGCTGCCGTGGAGGCAGGCCAACGCCGCGCTCGAGAGCGCATTCCCCCACTTGCTCGACGACATGCAGATCGTCATCGACGCGGCGTCGCCGGAGATCGCGGCGGAGGCCCAGCGCCGGTTGGCGGAGGATCTCGCTGCTCGGACCGACCTCTTCAGCTTCGTGTACGCGCCGGGTGGGGGTGACTTCTTCGAGCGTCACGGGCTCCTGTACTCTACCACGGAGGAACTGGAGGAGCTCGGCTCACGCATGCGCGACTACCGCTGGATGTGGCTCGCATTGGAGGAAGAGCCGACGCTGGGCGGCCTCGCCTCCGCGGTGAACCGAATCGCGGCGACGGACTCCACGGACGGACTGGACGTGCCGTCGATACTCCTGGCCGTCGGAGGCGCCTTCTATTCAAGTCGGTACGGGTACTTCTTCACGTTCCCCTGGACCGACCTCATGCGGGGACGACGCGCGGAGCAAGCTGAGCTTCGCCGCTTCATCCTCGCCAAGCCCATCCTCGATTACTCGCGATCGAGGCCAGCCGCGGCTGCCATGCAGGCCATCCGCGACGGCGCCGCCCATCTCGACCTCGACCACCGGGCCGTCCAGGTCCGCATCACCGGGTCCGAGGCATTCGAGCACGAGTCGATCGATGCCGGACTTTCCGACGTGCCACGGCTTCTGGTGGGGGCCCTGGTCATGGTCGCCATCATTCTGCTGGCGGGCCTGGGGTCGGTCCGCCTTCTCGTCGCGAGCCTGTGCGTGCTGTTCGCCGGACTGGCCGGTACAGCGGCGTTCGCCGCCGTGGCAGTGGGGGGCCTGAACATGCTCTCCGTGGCGTTCGCCATCCTGTACGTCGGACTGGGTATCGACTACGCGATCCACTTCTGCCTGAACTACGTGGAGGCACGGGGAGAGACCGGATCGCACATCGAGGCCCTGCGCCTGACGGCGGAGCGCGCCGGTGTGGCTCTCTTCCTCAGCGCCGTGACCACCGCCCTGTGCTTCTACGCGTTCATGGTCACCGACTTCACCGGCGTCGCAGACCTCGGGAAGATCGGCGGAACGGGAATGTTGATCAGTTTCGTCGCCACCATGGGCCTGCTGCCGGCCCTGCTCAGCCTGCGGCCATTCCGGCTGCCAGAACCCGATCAACAAGCGCTCGCGCGAGCCGCCCGCCGTTCCGCACGTCGGGCCAGGCCCATGGCGTGGCTCGACCACGCGGTCACGCGGGGGCGAGGCCCGATCCTCGTCGTGGCACTGCTGCTGGGTGTCGGCTCGGCGACCCTCATCCCACGGGTCCGCTTCGACCAGGACGTGATCAACATGAGCGACCCGAATTCCGAATCGGTGGTCACGCTGCGAGAACTGCTCGAGGATCCGAACACGGCAGTAAGGGCCGTGTCCATGACGGAGCCGGATTCGGCACGTGCGATGGCCGTTGCCGCCCGGCTCGACGAGCTCGACGTCGTGCGGGGAACCATGACGCTGAGCACGTTTGTCCCCTCCGACCAGGAAGCGAAGCTGGAGATCATTGCCGGGCTCGCTGCAGACCTGGGGCCCGCGCCGCGTATCTGGGACAGGTCACACGCCGAGCCGGGAGATGGCGAAGCCGGGTACGAGAAGCGCATGGAGGCCGTGCAGCGCCTGCGCGCCACGGCCTCGGATCTCTACCTGGGCGGAGATTCGGCCACGAGCGCCGCGGCCGGGCAGCTCCTCTTTCTGATCGACCTGTGGCGTTCCTCGATCCGCGTGTGGCCGGCCGAGACGCGTGCTTCGATCGCCGCGGGTCTCGAGGAGTCGCTGGTCGGAACACTGCCGTGGGTACAGGCCCGATTCCGCCGAGGACTGAGCGCCGCTCCGGTCACCAGGCGCGACCTTCCGAGCTCGCTGCGCGAGCGGTGGGTAGCGGCGAACGGTGTCGAGCGAGTCCAGGTCCTACCCGCCGAGCGGCTGGATACTCCAGAGAAGCTGCGTGACTTCGTCGAGTCCGTCCAGGCAGAAGAGCCGGCTATCACGGGCATGCCTGTCGAGAACGTCGAGCTCGGGAAGGTCACCGTGCGCGCGTTTCAGCAGGCGTTCGGACTGGCGCTCCTGGCCACGGCCGTAGCCCTGTTGCTCCTGCTGGGCGACCCGCGGGCGAGCGCGATCGTGATGATCTCGCTTCTCCTCGCCACCCTCCTCACGGGAGCGGCGGCCGTGATCTGGGACATCCCGTTCAACATCTCGAACATCATCACGCTGCCGCTTCTCCTGGGGCTCGGCGTGGACGCCGGAATTCACATCGTACACCGGCGTCGACAGACCCGGAACGGAGAGCGGCTGCTCGATACGGCCACCGGCCGCGCCATCCTGTACAGCGCCCTGACCACCATGGTGGGGTTCGGGAATCTGACGCTCGCCAGCCACCGGGCGATTTCGGGCATGGGAGCCCTCCTGGTGGTCGGGATGGCGAACGTGTTGTTCTGCACGTTGATTTTGCTCCCGGCCATCATGGCACGGCGGGCGCCGGCAGGGTCGCCAATTCTGCAGCCCTTCGCTGAATCAACGAGAGGCAGCTGATGCAGGAGACTCTCGCACCGACCCGAATCGTGTTTGTCTGCCTGCTTCTGGTCGTCACGCCCTGCTCTCACGCCTCCGCGCAGGAGAAGGGCCCCCTTTGTTGCACTCGATTCGAATACGTGCTGGAAAGGACCATCTTCAAGATCGAC